>DATKCJ010000300.1:0-71075 GCA_035513275.1 Opitutaceae bacterium | reverse complement strand
GTAGGCGCACATGATCGTTCCGGGCTGCGCTTCACGCACTGCGATCTCAAAGGCGCGAAGGTAGATTTCGTGCAGCGTGCGCTCGTCGACGATGGTATCGCCCACCATGCGTTCGAACTCCTGGTTGTTTGCCGCGAAGTGTTTCAATGACGTGCTCACTCCCTGACTTTGCACGCCCTCGATCCACGCCGCGGCAATCCGGCCGGCGAGCACGGGATCCTCGGAGAAATATTCGAAATTCCGTCCGCCCAAAGGAGAGCGCTTCATGTTCGCACCGGGGCCGAGCAAAACCTGCACGCCATGTGTCTGGGATTCCTGCCCGAGCGCTACGCCGACCTGCCGGATCAGATCCACATCCCACGTCGCCGCGAGCGCAGGCGCGGTCGGGAAGCACGTCGCCGGGAGGCTGCGGCCGATTGCATCCATTCCGGCGTCCTTGCTTGCCATGCGCACGCCGTGCGGTCCGTCGGTCAGGGTGATCGACGGGATGCCGAGGCGCTCGACGGCCTTGGTCGTCCACGCGGTGTCGCCGGAGCACATGCCGGCCTTTTCCTCCAAGGTCATCTGCGCGACCAAGGCCTCGGCCTTTTCGCGAAACGACTGGGAATCGGCACGCATCGCGGACGTGAATGCGGAACAAACGAGAAACAGGACTAGAAACGTTTTCATAGGGTGGAACGGGGTGGACCACACCATTGTAGCGGACCGGCCGGCTGCCGCCCATAGGACCTTTGTCCCAAAATGTGTCGCGCTCCTGCGCGACTACCGAAGCGCAGCGATCAGTCGTGAGCGTCCCGGCACGCCCAGCTTCTTGTAGATCGAGGTCAGCTGGCCGGCGACCGTCTTGCGGCTCTTGCCGAGCTTGGTCGCAGCTTCCTCGTTGCTGCATCCCGAGCCGATCAACGATGCCAGCTCCCGCTCTGCCGCCGTCAGCTTTCCCGCCGCCGGAAGGCTGGAGAGGGACCGGCCCGGGTTTGCCTTGTCGTCGCGGTCCGAGAACCAGATTGCGAAGACCGGCCGCGTCGCCCGGGCGTCGGCATTGGGCTGAAGCGCGATCGTCGCGCGCAGCTCCGGGTGCTCCGGGTGCGTGATCCGCGCGGAGAATTGCGGACCACCGTCGGACGCCTTTGATGCCGCGGAGGTGCCAAGCCACTCCTGCTTGAGCGCGCTGCATGCGCCGAGGATCGGCTGTGGGATCTTGAAGACAGTCTTCGGATTGTAGAGGGCGGTCTCCCGTGGTCCGAAGTTCCACGCGCAACACTGCTTCATCGCCTCGCGGTTCGCGTAGTTCGTGCGCATCTCCCAGTCGAGCTGAAGCAGCGCAAAGGGGAGCTGGTCGTTGAAGTTCTCGAACCAGTCCAGCCGCGCACGCTGCTCGTGCGACTTGCTCAGGCGGCTGATCACAGCCTCGAAGTGCGGGTGAAGTTTGCGCAGCAGCTTCAACTCCCCCGGCCGGTAGGCGCCGCGGCACGCGGGCCGGCGCAACGAGATGACCGAGTTCACGACCGCACCGCGCCGGTAAACGAGACCGACGGAGTCCTGCCAGCCGTATGGCTGCATGAAAGTCTGATAAAGCGGTGAACTCTGAAACTCCTCCTGGCTCGGGAAGATGTCGGACAACCGGTAGAGGCGGACACCGGGGTGCCCGGTGAGGAACGGTGCCGTGACCTCGACACGACGGCGCCGTTCGTGCCACTCCGCCGATTTCACGGCGTCCGCGGTCGCGAAGATGGCCGATGCCTTCCACGACTTCGCAAAGTCGAAATAGTTGAGATAGACCGTGACCGTGTCCTCGGGAAGGACCGCCTGGAAAATCGCGCGCGTAGCATCCCAGAACTGCTCGAAGTTCTCGGCCTCGAGGAGCTGCAGCAACGGAGCCTGCAAACGGGGGTCTTCTATCGATGGGACAGCCACGGCGGGGAAGACAAGCTAGGCTTGAATGTCCCCAATTGCGATCTCCGTCAAGGCGGACAGCCCGATCGAGACACCGGCGCACGTCTCGCAATGCACGGGGCCGCGCAGGACATCCACGACACGCATTGCCTGAATGTCTGCTTGTGAGGACCGAAGGGCCAATCAATATCCTTCGATGGGTTCGGCTCCGGATGTTTTGTGATTCGGAATGCTGGACGCCGCATTTCGCCTGGATTGAGCGGTAGCGCGCCGCGCCCACTCTCCCCGATTGGTCCGCAATGGCCCCTGCACTGTTTCACCGAGGAGAATCGAGCGCGCGCGTTCCCTTGGCGCACGTAGATCAAGACGATAGCGGCCGTATGCCGGGGGAGGAACGCCGCCCAATCATTTTATGGGCTTTGGTCGAACCTCTCCTGAAATTCACGCAACACCAACTCCAAATCTTTACGGTCAACCCGCGACTGCAGTCGGACGCGGCGGATCCATTCGCGAGCCGCAGCGGCATCGTCTTGATCGATCGCGTAACGGGCCAGCACAACGAGTGCGTTGGGCTGATCCGGTTGCACGAGAAGAGCCTCCTTCATCTCCGCCATGCCTGCTTCGATTTCACCAATCTTGAAATACGCGCGCGCGAGTTCGACGTAGACATCCGCCTGGGTTGAGCGAAGTCGCTTCGCCACCCTGAGTTCTCCTATCGCGCGCTCCATCTGCCCGTCCTCACTCAGCATATAACCGTGCAGGTAGTGCAACGCGCCCGAGTCGGGACAGTGGGCCAGTCCCTCCGACAAAACTCGATACGCCTCCGGGCGATTGCGCGCGGCAAGCAGCACATTGACCCAAACCGTCCAGGCTTCGGCATCGTTGGGCGCCAACGCGACCGCCTTGGCCAGATGGTTCCCCGCTTCCACATAATTGCGCGTGACGTAGCCGAGTTGCCCCAGTTGTCGATAATACGGAGCGGGATTGCGCGCCAGTGAGGCCGCCCTCTCGAGGCACCGTTTCGCGAACACCAGATCGCCGCGGAAATGCGCCACGCTGGCGGCGACACTCAGATAATAGGGATCATAGCAGTCATCGAGCAGATCGTCGACCCACGGATCTCTCATGTCCACGAACTCCCGGTGACTCACGCGGGCAAAGATACGATCCGATTCCTGTTCCCGGCCCAAATGTGTGAGCACTGTCGCGAGCAAGGAAAGTCCGGCGACGAACTTGGCGTCCGCCGCGGTGGCTCGTTGCAGCAGCGCCTCTGCGCGGCCCCATTCGTCCCTGGCAATCGCCACCCGCGCCAATCCCAGCAGCGCGTAAGGCTGCTCACCAAAGCGCGCCAGCACGTCTTCATAGGTCCGCTGCGCTTCGCTCAGCCGATTGGTCTTCAGCAAGACGTCTGCCGTCCGCATGTGCGCCGGGAGGTAACCGGGCACCAACGCGGCGGCGCGCCGAAAGAGAGGTTCAGCTTCCTCCAGGCGTCCCAGCCCGGCCAGAATCACCGCCGGCAAATGGCACCACCGCGCGTTCCGCGGCTCGACCTCCCGCAAGCCTTCAAAACAAGCGAGCGCCTCCTCGTAAAATCCGTTCGCCTGATAGAGGCGGGCAAGCTCCACCATCCCGCGGCGCGACTGCCAAAGGCTTCTTGCAGTGCGATCTGCCGCGACGATTCGTTCCTGCGCTTCCGTGGGCCAAGTCGCCAGTGCGGGCAGATCCGGCCGGTGACGCGCAAGCGTCACCTTGCTTTCCCACACCGGTGGGCCAATCCAAGCGAAAACCGCGATCCCCATCGTTCCCACCGCCACAAGAATCCACGAGCGTGGTTTCATCGGATCAAGCAAGCTCCGCTCAGCGGGCTCCGCAATTTCCGCTGCGGCATCACCGTTTTTGCGCCGGTCTCCATAGCGTGATCCGGCTCATATTCTCGAAAGGCGGATAAGAATAGAATCCGCCGGTCACGAGCGAAGGCTGCCCGGATCCATCCAGATCCGCTGCCGCGCAACTGATGAGTTGGGTCGGCGCATACGCCAGCACGTGGGGAATAAATTGCTCATGCCCGTCGTTCATGAACGCAACCAGCGAGGTCGCTTCCGGCTTGCTCCAGTCGTTGAATCCGCTCGTGCACAGGATGTCGGTCGCGCCGTCGCCATCGAGATCGATGCCGACCGGACTGTAGGCCCCTGCCAGATTGCCGATCCGTCTAAAACGAAAGAAGCCGTCGCCGCGATTTTCGAGCCACTGCAACCCATGCCACGGCCGCGCGCCCGGTTCCGCATAGGCGAATCCGTCGCCATTGGTGTATAGCACGTCGGGCCGACCGTCACGGTTCAGATCGCACAAACTGATTCCGCTGCTGCCGTAGTCCTCGTTCGTCGAACCGAAGATGATCTTGTTCGTGAAATTCCCCCGGCCGTCGTTCTCGAACAGGTGAATTTCCTCCCACTGCTGCGACACGAGGGCGACGATATCGAGTTTCCCGTTCCCGGTCATGTCCGCGACGCATACGTTGATCGTGCCGGACAGATTCAGGAGATTGTGGCTCTTGAACTGCCAGTCACCGAGGTTCTCCATCCAGCGGATCTCTCCCTGGTCGTATCCGAATTGCGCCACCGCCAGATCGAGTTTTCCGTCGCCATTGAAATCTCCAGCGCGGACATCCGTCACCCGCGCCACTTGATCAATGAGCACGCGCTTGGTGAAGTTCTGGTGTCCATCGTTCTCGAGAATCACCACCGAGCCGATCTTGCTGCTATTCGGAAAAACCTCGCCCATGCAGGCGACCAGCAAATCGAGATCGCCGTCACCGTCCATGTCCACGGCTTCAACATGCACCGGTCCCAGCAGCCCGGTCGCGAGTGCAGTCTCTTCGAACTTTCCAGGTGCAACCTGACGCAGCCAGACGACGGCCAGCAGCTTGGCATCGCAGGCCAAAACGTCGGGAAGTCCATCCTGATCGAGGTCCACGATATTGACATGGGTAATCCAGGGCTTGTCCTCGAACGCATTCCCGATCGGCTCCGGCAGATAGCGGTCCAAAGCCTGAACGAGAGCGGGCCTCGCCGGTGCAGTGCGCTCCTGCGGCTGGCAGCCCCACCCGAGCAACGCCGCCAAGACCAGCAACGGAACGGCGCAGCGGGCGCGGACCTTTGGAAGCAGAAGGAGCATGATTACGGATGCGTGACGATTAGAAGAGATGCTGGGCGCCGTCTGCCACAAAATATTCGGTGGCCACGCTCAAGGTCAGTGCACGTGAATCGCACGCATTGGATTTGGTTCAAGCTGCGAAAACATTCGTCGAGACTTGGCTGAAATTGCACGATCCGGCCTGACCGTTCAGTATGCGGCTGGTCTCTTTCACCCTGTGACGGACAAGTTTCGCATCTTCGCCTCCGCACGGCGGGTCGTTCTGCGTCGAGTCAGCGATTGGCAAAATGGCCCGCTCGAAGCCGTTGGTGACGCCGAACGAAAACCCCGACACGTGCGTATCCCCACTCCGACGAATTCATCGCGGAGACGCGGCAAAGTCGCTGACACATTCTCAATCCGCCTTCACTCTCCACGGTGGTGTCAAAACGGATCACTTACTGCAGCGGCCTGATTCGGGTCACATTCCACGGACTTTGTTCGCGCCTCCCTGCCGAATCGGGGCAAAACTCAAAAATTCCAACATGAAACTTCTCACCCGCGCATTTCTAGGCTCCGCCAGCCTGAGCGCTTCGCTCGGCTTCGCTTCGATTTCCAGCGATCTCACACCGACCGTGATCGTGGACACCTCCGCGCAACCCGTGGCCGCGGGGAAGTTCGAGCCGTCGTGGGCGTCGCTGAAGCAATACCGGGTCCCCGAATGGTTTCGCGACGCGAAGTTCGGCATCTGGGCGCACTGGGGTCCGCAGTGCGAGCCGGGCATGGGCGACTGGTATGCGCGGCATCTGTATTTTGAGGACGGTCCTGCGTGGGGACCGAACGTCACGACTTTCCACCGCGAGACATACGGCCATCCCTCGCAGGCCGGCTTCAAAGACGTCATCCACCGCTGGAAGGCGGAGAACTGGGATCCCGACAAACTCGTTGCCCTCTACAAGCGTGCCGGCGCGCAGTATTTCTTCACCCTCGCCAACCACCACGACAACCTCGACCTCTGGGATTCGAAATATCAGCCGTGGAATTCCATCCGCGTCGGTCCTCAGAAGGATATCGTCGCCGGCTGGGCGAAGGCCGCGCGCGCGAACGGCCTTAAGTTCGGCGTCAGCGTCCACGCCGCGCACGCGTGGAGCTGGTATGAACCGTCGCAAGGCGCCGACAAAAAAGGCCCGCTCGCGGGAGTGCCCTACGACGGCAAGCCCACCGCTGCCGACGGCAAGGGCACCTGGTGGGAAGGCCTCGACCCGCAGGATCTCTACGAGCAGCGGCATGTGCCGGCACCGGACTTCGAGCAACCCCTCAAGATTCACGGACGCTGGGACTGGGGCAACGGTGTCACGCCGCCCGACCAGGCCTACAGCGAGAAGTTCTACAACCGCACGATGGATCTCATCGAGCGCTTCAAGCCCGACATGATCTACTTCGACGACACCGCACTGCCGCTCTGGCCCGTGAGCGACGCCGGCCTGAAGATCGCCGCGCATTTCTACAACCGGAACAACGAGTGGCACGGCGACGACGGCGTGATGTTCAACAAGGTCCTCACGCCCGACCAGCGTGCGTGCATGGCGTGGAACATCGAGCGCGGCGTCAGCAACGAGATCGAGCCGCACCCGTTTCAGACGGATACCTGCATCGGTTCCTGGCACTACGAAAAGAAGCTGCTCGAGGAAGGGCGCTACAAGAGCGCGAAGACAGTCGTGCACATGCTCGCCGACATCGTGAGCAAGAACGGCAACCTTCTCCTCAACATCCCGCTTCGCGGTGACGGCACACCCGACGACGCCAGCCTGGCGATCGTCGAGGGCATCGCCGACTGGATGCAGGTCAACCAGGAGGCCATTCACGGCACGCGACCGTGGAAAGTTTTTGGCGAAGGCCCGCAGATGGAGGATGCCCCGCCGATCGAAGCGCAGGGATTCAACGAAGGAAAGGGCAAGCCCTTCACCGCCGAAGACATCCGATTCACCACGAAGGGCGGCGCGCTCTACGCGATCGTCATGGGCGCACCCGCCGGCGCGGTGAAGATCAAGTCGCTCGCCACCGCCGCGCGGTTGCTCGACTCCCAAATCGCGACCGTCGCGCAGCTCGGCAGTAACCAGATTCCCAAGTGGTCACAAACGGGTGATGGCTTGGTGATCGAGGCGCCAAAGGATCCTGTCAGCGAAATCGCCACTGTCTTCAAGATTACGACACGGTGAGGAATCCTCAGGCCGATCGGTCCGGAAACATGGGGATCTCGGTCGATCGAAGTGATTTCATGCGTGGCCGATAAGGCCGGTTACTTCGTTTCCTGCGCGAGCAGGTTCACGATCTCCGGAATGCGCGAGAACTGAGGCACGTGGTCCGACTCCATCGTGATCACTTTCCAATCGCGGGCGCGGGCCTTCTCGGAAAACCGAAAGAACATGTCCTCTTCCGGCTTCTTGCCGGGATCGACGGTAAGCACGTAGGTGGTCGCGATCTTCGCGACCGCGTCCTGATGCTCGAGCTTGACCGGCTGGCTGAATGTCTTCGCCGGTTGCGGCATCGCATGTGGCGGCGGACTTGGCGCCGGGTTCCACATCGGGTGCACGAAGCCGTCCTTCGGCGGAATGCCAGGTCCGCCAAGCGTGTCGTTCGCGCTCTGGCCCTTATCGGGCAAGAACGCATCGACATAGACGATCTTCTTGAACCGGTCAGGCACGCGATCCGCAACGCCCGTGATCACCATGCCGCCGTAGCTGTGGCCCACGAGAATCACATCGTGCAGGTCCTCAAACAGGATCGTGTTCACAATGTCCATGATGTGCGTCTCAAGATCGATGTCGGGATTCGAGAGGTGCGCGCGCTCACCCATCCCCGTCATGGTCGGCCGGTAGACGTCGAATCCCTCCGCGCGAAGGCGCTTGCCCACTTCCTTCCATTCGTAGCCCGCACCCCACGCGCCATGCACGATCACGAATGTTCCGCGCGAAATATTCGGCACAGACTCGGCGGCGCGAATCGCAGGAGTAGAGGCGCCCATAACGGCCGCCACGAAGATAACGGGTAGCACCAAGGATTTCATTTCAGGAGGAATCGTTAGGGGTGGGAACAAGTCGTAACCATGCGCGATTCTCCACGGTCGCGGCCCTCGACTGCAACCCTGTCGTTGGCTCGTGGTTCGGGTGACTGACAACTCCGCGCCGGACAAAGCCCTTGTCGCGCAACCCTCGCCGCGGCATAACTCTTCCCTCACCCACGCCCCACAGAGTTCCGTCTCTTCCAGACGCAGTATCGATTGACGTTGGCGACTCGCACCACACGCAACCTTGCGATCGCGTCTTCCGCTCCTGCACCAACCGTTACCAGCCATGAGCCCTCGACCCCTCGTAATGCTCGCCTCTGCAATCCTTGTCGTCGCCGCGCCTTCGGTGGTTGCGCGAACAATGTCAGTCGTCGTGGATTCGACGCTTGGCGATCCCGCGCATCACGGACTCGCGAAGTTCGAGGAAGCGGTGCGCGCGCGCGGCTGGAAAATCGAGAGGGTCCCGTCGGCCAAGGGCGCGAGCGGCGATGCGATCGTGTGCGTTGCCCTTCCCGGCACGCTGGGGTCTTGGTCGTTTGCACCGCGGTTGGAGAAGACACTCGACGAACCGGAAGCCCTGGCCGTGAAAAAGTTCTCCTCCGGAGGCAAACCGGCGGTGCTCTTCGTCGGCGCCGACGACCGCGGCCTGATGTATGCGCTTCTCGAGGCGGCTGGCAGCATCACCGCCGCACCGGACGCAACCTTGCCGCTCGACGCGATCCGCGAGATCGAGGAGCGGCCGACGATTCGCGATCGCGCGCTCTCGGTCTACACGATGAACCGCGCCCACTGGGAGAGCCGATTCTACGACGAGGATTACTGGAAGCGCTACTTCGACCTGCTCGCGGCAAGCCGGTTCAACCGCTACCTCCTCATCTTCGGCTACGAGAACGGCGGATTCCTCGCGCCGCCCTACCCCTACTTCTTCGACACCCCGGGTTTTCCTGGAGTCCAAATGGTCGGCATCACGCCCGGGGAGCAGCGCCGCAACCTCGCCGCGCTCAACCGCCTGATTGATCTCGCGCATGAGCGCGGCATCACCGTGACACTCGGCATCTGGGATCACATCTACCGCGCCGGCGTGCAAACGGGCGGCACCGACTGGGTCGACGAATTCAAGGGTCGCACCATCCCAAACTCCGTCGAGGGCGTGACCACCGAGAATCTCAACGAATACACCAAGGCGTCGCTTCGCGAGTTGCTCGCGCGCGTGCCCGAGGTCGACTCGATGCACTTCCGCGTTCACGAGGAGTCCGGGCTCAAGCCGGAGGAGATGGTCGATTTCTGGACCGACGTCTTCAATGACTTTCACAAGGTCAAGCCCGGCATCATGGTCGAGCTGCGCGGCAAGAACACGCCCGACGCGGTCATCGACACTGCGCTCGCGCTCGGTGTCGATCTCCGCATCGAGACGAAACATTGGATGGAGCAGATGGGGCTGCCGTTTCATCCGATGCACACGAATCCGCCGGATCAGATGAACCGGCGGCACGGCTACGCGGATTTTCTGCGCTACCCACAGCGCTACCAGATGACATGGCGGTTGTGGACCGGCGGCACGTTGCGCGTCTTGCTCTGGGGCGATCCCGATTACGTGCGTCGCTACGGTGCGAACACTGCGCTCTATGACAGCCCGAACTGGGACGTGCAGGAACCGCTCGCCACCAAGATGGAAGCGCAGCGGCCCGACATGCCAACGTTCGACCTGATGCCGGCGAAATACCGCTACTACGACTACGAGTTCGAGCGCTACTGGCCGTTCTTCACGCTCTGGGGCCGGCTCGGCTACAATCCTGCCACGCCCACCGATGTCTGGCAGCGCGAGTTCCGCCGCCGCTTCGGCGACGCAGCGCCACACATCGAGGCCGGCCTGCAGCACGCGTCGCAGGTGCTGCCGCGCATCGTGGCATCGGTGTATCCGTATTCCGGTTTCCCCACCACACGCGGCTGGCCGGAGCGGCAGAGCCTCGGCGCCTCGCTTGAACACTACGCGGACAACGAGGCGACCGACGTCGAGCTCTTCGAGAACTTCGCGCACGCCGCGGAGCGCATCCTCTCGGGTGGCGCCACCGCGATGGTCACGCCCGACGCGACGAGCCGCTGGTTCGACGCCACGGCCGACGCCGTGCTCGCAAGCGTGCGCGCGGCCGAGGCGGCGACCGGCGACAAGCGCGACAACGAGTTCGACTCGACGATCACAGACTTGAAGATCCTCGCCCAGCTCGCGCGCTTTCACGCGCGCCGCAGCCTCGCTGCGGTTCACTACAATTTGTTCCTGAAAGGCCAGCGGAAGGCCGAGCTGCTCGCCGCGACTGCAGGCGAGAAAGAGGCGATCGCTGCTTGGCGCGAACTCGTCCGCGTGGCCGGTGATCGCTACGCGTTCGACCTTGCGATGGGCGCTCGCAACCACGACCTATGCGGACACTGGCGCGACGAACTCGCGGAACTCGAGACGAACCTTGCGAAGCTCGAGGCGCAGGCTGCCGCGACACCCGACGACGCCGTCGTCGCAACCGCGTGGTCGCCCGCCACTGACGGCGATCGCTTGCCGCCCGAGGTCGAGTGCGAACGCGTCACGACCGCGCCCGTCGGGGAGCCAATCCGCATCGTCGCTCGCGCGACCGATCCGTCCGGCGTGCGCTCGCTGCGTCTGCGCTACCGGCACGTCACCCAATACGAGGACTACCTGACGATCGACATGGCGCCGACCGGACGGTCGGACGAGTTCGCGGCGACCATTCCCGGCAACTTCGTGATTCCGAAGTGGGACGTCATGTATTTCATCGAGGCGATTGACGACGCCGGCAACGGCGCGATGTGGCCCGACTACAACCGCGAACCGCCCTACGTCTTCGTGAATCTCCAGCGCTAGACGGACCGCACAAGCGCTGGATCCTTTCATGAAACGCCACTCACTCCACTTCTTCGCGCTTGTCGCCGCATTCCCCTGCATGGTGGTTGCCGCCGAGGTCACCCTCGATCGGCATGGACTCGAGCCACCTGCGCTATTCGCGGCGGACGAAATCGCCGCCGCGCTCACGAGCCGGGGCGACACGGTGACACTCGATTCGGCACCGGGTCGAAGAGCCTCGGCGCGGATAGTGTTCGCCCTGACCACTGCGGGCGAGGCCGGGATGTCGAGCGAAGGCTTCTCCATTCGAACGACCGGCACAGGAGGTGCGAAAGAGATCCGGATCACGGCGTCCGACACAGCAGGGCTTCTCTATGGTGGGCTCGAACTCGCCGAACAGATCCGCCTGGGCGGGCTCGACGGAGTCGCCGACACGGAGCGCACACCGGCCTTCGCGATGCGCGGCGTGAAGTTCAACATCCCGCTCGACGTGCGCACGCCGAGCTACACCGACATGAGCGACTCGGCCCAGGCCAACATCGCGACCGTCTGGGATTTCGAATTCTGGCGCGAGTTCATCGATCGCCTCGCACGCGACCGCTACAACTACGTCGGCCTTTGGAACCTGCATCCCTTCCCCTCGCTTGTGCGCGTGCCGGGCTACGAGGACGTCGCGCTCGACGACGTGCAGCGCACGACATTTCCGTTTGCCGAAAACTACTCGACGCGGACCGACGACTTCGTGACGACGGACATGCTCGCGCGCGTCGAGACCGTGCGAAAGATGACCATGGACGAGAAGATCGCGTTCTGGCGGCGCGTGATGGCGTATGGCAAGGACCGCAACGTCGACTTCTACGTCATCACGTGGAACACCTACACCTACGGCACAGGCGGCAGGCACGGCATCACGAACGCCATTGATAACCCGGCGACGATCGACTACTTCCGCAGGAGCGTGGCCGCGCTCCTCCGGACCTATCCGCTGCTGCGAGGCATCGGCGTCACCGCCGGCGAAAACATGGGCAACTCCAGCTCGGGTTTCGACCAGAAGGAGGAATGGTTGTTCGCCACCTACGGTCAGGGCATGCTCGACGCGGCAGCGGACAGTCCCGGGCGCAAGATCCGCTTCATTCATCGCCAGCACGAGACGCGCGCGCAAGAGATGGCCGGGACGTTCGCTCCGCTTACGCAGAACCCGGATATCGATTTCATCTTCAGCTTCAAGTATGCGCAGGCGCACGTGATGAGCTCGACCGTGCAGCCGTTCAACCGCAACTTCCTCGCCGACCTCGACGGGGAGAAGACAATCTGGGAATGGCGCAATGACGATACGTATCATTTCCGCTGGGGCGCGCCGGATTTCGTCCGCGAGTTTGTTGAGAACGCCCGGCACGACGCCGCGATCGGCTTCTGCTACGGGTCCGACCAGTGGATCTGGGGCCGCGAATTCCTGAGCAAGCAACCCACCACCCCCCGGCAGCTTGAGATCGCCAAGCACTGGTTCGACTGGATGCTCTGGGGCCGCCTCGCCTACGACCCATCGCTTGGCAATGACCGCATCGCCGCGATCCTGACCGAACGATTCCCAGAGGTGCCAGGCCCGTCGCTCCTCGACGCGTGGCAGCACGCATCGATGATCTACCCGCTCACCACTGGTTTCCACTGGGGCGAATACGACTTCCAATGGTATATCGAGGGCTGCAAGAGCCGGCCGGGGCCCGCGCAGACCGAAAGCGGATTCCACGACGTCAACCGCTTCATCACGCTCGGCACACATCCGGGAACGGACAACCTGACCATCCCTGAATACGTGGAGAACGTCGTAAGCGGAAACGCCTCTGTCGGCACGACACCGCCACAGGTTGCAGCCCAACTCCACGAACACAGCACCGCGGCGCTTGCAGCGATCGATGCGATGGACGCCGCGAACAACGCGGAGCTGCGCGCCACGCTCGCCGACATTCGCGCGATGGCGCTGCTCGGCCGGTACTACGCCCACAAGATTGCCGGTGCGACCGAACTCGCGCTCTTCCGACGAACGGGCGAAGAAGCGCATCATCAGCGGGCCGTCGACGAACTCACCCGCGCCGCTGGATCGTGGGACCTCTACATCGGGGCCGCGGCCGCGCTCTACAAGAATCCCCTGTGGACCAATCGCGTCGGCAATGTCGATTGGAGCAGCCTGCGCGAGCACGTCGCACACGACATCGCGATCGCCCGCGAGGCAAAGCCGCTCGACACCGACCAAGCTCGCGACCGCGTCGCGAAGTGAGCACGACCAATATGGACTCCCCCGCTAGGCGGCGACGACGATTATCGTCGACCTTGCGCTTGCGAGCTTCGCCCTATCGCGTCGGAAGATCGACACTTTGCCCAGTCCGTGCGGATTCACGCGCGGCATAGAGAATCTGGGTGACGATCATGTTCGTCTCCAGCGACGAGAGCGGATGCACGGGAATCTCGCCGCGAACCACCGCCGCGAAATACGCGACCGGTTCGTTGAGCGGCGGCGCGAGCGGCGCAGGGCACTCGGGCTCAGAGCCATGCTCCTCCAGATTGGGTGAGCGGGAAAGAAAAGACCAATGCACCCAGGACGAAAAGATGTAGGGGTTTCATTGCAGGAATAGAATTCACGCACAGAATCCATCGAGAACAGGGAAACCAATCCAAGTGCACAAAGTCACCTCGATCCTCTTCATTGTTCTCCTCGCCGGATCCGTCTTCTCGCTGCTTCAAGTGGCACACGGATCGGATTCGACGTCTGCGATCGTCACTGACACGCCGGCGGCTCTGTTTCCGCTCTCGCGCGTGCGGCTGCTCGACGGGCCGTTCAAGCACGCGCAGGAACTGAACCGCAGCTACCTGCTCGCGCACGACGTCGACCGTCTGCTCGCGCCGTTTCGGATCGAGGCGGGTCTGCCCTCGCCCGAGCCGAAATATCCCAACTGGGAGAGCATGGGCCTCGACGGGCACACTGCCGGCCACTACCTCACCGCGCTCGCCCAGGAGTGGGCCGCGAGCGGCGACCCCGTATGGAAACAGCGACTTGATGCAATGGTCGCCGGGCTCGCCGCGTGCCAGCAGGCCGGCGACGACGGCTACGTAGGCGGCATCCCGCGCGGACGCACACTTTGGAACGACATCGCGGCCGGGCGCATCGATTTCCAGAACTTCAATCTGAATGGCGCATGGGTTCCGTGGTATAACGAACACAAGCTCTTCGCCGGCTTGCGCGACGCCTGGCTCATCGGCGGCAACGCGCAGGCACGCGACGTCCTCGTGCGACTCTCCGATTGGTGCGACACGCTGCTCGCGAATCTCACCGACGCGCAGATGCAGGCGATGCTCGGCACCGAACACGGAGGCATGAACGAGGTGCTGGCCGACGTCTACGCGATCACGGGCGACACGAAATACCTTCGACTCGCGCAACGCTTCTCGCACCGCGCGATCCTCGCGCCGCTGCTTCGCCACGAGGACCGCCTCACGGGTCTCCACGCAAACACGCAGATTCCGAAGATCATCGGATTCGCGCGCATCGCCGAACTCGGCGGCGACGCCTCGTGGCGCGACGCGGCGCGCTATTTCTGGGACCGGGTGAGCGGCCCGCGCAGCCTTGCCTTCGGTGGCAACAGCGAGCGCGAGCACTTCAATCCACCCGATGACTTCTCGGCGCTGCTCAAGTCGCGCCAGGGACCGGAGACCTGCAACACCTACAACATGCTGCGACTCTCCGAGCAGTTGTTTCGCACCGAACCGGCGGCTCGCTACGCCGATTTCTACGAGCGCGCCCTCTTCAACCACATCCTCGCTTCACAGCACCCGGATCACGGCGGGTATGTTTACTTTACGCCCGCGCGCCCGGGGCACTACCGCGTATACTCGCAGCCCGAGGTCTGCTTCTGGTGCTGCGTGGGCACCGGCATGGAGAATCACGGCAAATACGGCGCGTTCATCTACGCGCACTCGAAGGCGGACGATGTGCTCTTCGTGAACCTGTTCGTCGCGTCCGAACTCGACTGGCAGGAGCGCGACGTGCGCGTGCGGCAGGAAACCGCGTTTCCCGACGAGGAGCGAACTGCTCTAGTGATTCACACGGCCCAGCCGCAGCGCTTCACGCTGCGCGTGCGGCATCCCGAGTGGTGCTTGCAGCCCACCATCACCGTCAACGGTTCGTCCCATCCGTCCCATTCGTCCCCTTCGTCCTATATGGAGATTGATCGCGAGTGGCACGATGGCGACCGAGTCGAGGTCGTCCTGCCGATGCTCACACGCGTCGAGGGGATTCACGACGGCTCGCCGTGGTACGCGATCATGCACGGGCCGATCATGCTCGCGCACCCGTCAGGCACGTCGGACCTCGAGGGGCTTCGCGCCGACGAAGGGCGCATGTCGCACGTGGCCGAGGGACCCGAGGTGCCGCTCGACCAGGCACCGGTGTTGCTCACCGATCCGAACACGATCGCCTCCAACGTCGTCGCCGATCCCGCGGGCGGTCCGCTGCACTTCCGGCTCAAGGACGTCGTCGAACCTTCGGCGGAGGGCGGACTCGAATTGATCCCGTTCTTCCGGCTGCACGACGCGCGCTACCAGATGTATTGGGAAACAACCACCCGAGAGGCGCTCGCGGCGCGCAAGGAACAGTTCGCCGCGGCCGAGCGCGAGCGGATGGCGCGCGAGGCGGCCACGATCGACGGCGTGGCTCCCGGCGAGCAACAACCCGAAGTGGAGCACGCGTTCAAGGGCGAGGAGACCGAGACTGGAATCTTCAATGGCCGCCGCTGGCGCCACGGCCGCGTGATCCAATACACGCTCGACACGCGCGGGGAAAAGGCGGTCGCGCTCTCCGTCACCTACTCGGGCACCGACTCGGGAAGGCTGTTCGACATCTTCGCCAACGACACGCTCGTCGCGACACAGGAGCTCGCGGGCGAGCGGCCCGGCGAGTTCATCGAGAAGCGCTATGAGATTCCCGCCGGGATTCTCGCATCCGCGCCCGAGGGCCGCGTGACGATCCGGTTCGTCGCGAGGCGCGCGCTCGCGGGCGGCATTTACGACGTGCGTCTGCTGCGCCCCGCCGGATCGACGCCCTAGCGGGCGCGTTCCGCGCGCGCCGTCCGCGCCGCAAAGCAGGATTGCGACGGGCGTGGCGCGGTGGTCTTCTTTTCAGCCTGGTCTCTCCGGGAATCTTCTCCCCATCCGCGCCATGCGAACCCCTCCAATCCCGCGCAAGTCGCGCCGCACGCAGTGGGGCGCGCTCATGCTCATCACTGCGGCCTCCACGCTGGCGGCCGGAATCCAATCACTCCCAATCACTGTGAAACCATTCGGCAAACTACAGGACGGCACACCCGCCCACCTCTACACGCTTCAGAACGCGGCCGGATTTCGCGCCGACATCACCGACTTCGGTGGAACCGTCGTGAATCTCTTCGTGCCCGACAAACACGGCGCCCTCGCCGACGTCTCGCTCGGTTTCGAGAGCGTTGAAGACTACCCGACAAAGTCGGCCTATTTCGGCGCGACCATCGGCCGCTACGGCAACCGTATCGGCGCGAACGGGTTCATGCTCGACGGCAAGACTTACACGCCACCGCTGAACAGCGGGCCTCCCGAGGCGCGCTGCACGTTGCACGGCGGCACAGTCGGTTTCGACAAGGTGATGTGGCGCGCGCGACCCGTGTTCATCGACGGTGATCCCGCGCTCGTCCTGGAATACACGAGCCCCGACGGCGACCAGGGCTTCCCGGGCACGCTTTCAGTCGAGGTCACCTACCGCGTCACTGCGAACAACGAGCTTCGCATCAACTACCGCGCGACGACCGACAAGCCCACGCCGGTCAACCTCACCAACCACACCTACTTCAATCTCAAGGGCGAGGGCGCAGGCACAGTCCTCGATCACGTGCTCACCATTCGCGCGAGCAAGATCACACCGGTCGACCCGCACTTGATCCCCACGGGGGAATACCTGTCTGTCGCAGGCACGCCGTTCGACTTCAACACGCCGCACGCAGTCGGTGCGCGGATCGGCGACGACCACGAGCAGATCAAGTTCGGCGGCGGCTACGATCACAACTGGGTGCTCGAAAAGCCCGATGGCGAGCTCGCGCTGATTGCCACGCTGCACGAACCGCGGTCGGGCCGGTTCATGGAAGTGCTCACGACCGAACCGGGGATGCAGTTCTACTCCGGGAACTTCCTGAATGGAACCAAAGGCAAGAGCGGCCACACCTACGACAAGCGCGGCGGCCTCTGCCTCGAGACGCAGCACTACCCCGACTCTCCGAACCGCCCCGAGTTTCCGAGCACGATCCTCCGCCCAGGCGAGACCTACGCGAGCACCACGATCTACCGGTTCGGCGTGCGCTGAGCCGCGTCGCAGGTCGCGAGGGGTCATCTCGAGCGCGGGCGGCATTCTGCGCTGGCCCGGGCGCGATTCGCGTTTAGAGCATTCACATGGCGCGTCGCCGCGAGTTCCCAGTCTCTCCACAGCCCGGTTCACGCAGCGGCCGGTGGCTCGGGCTCGCACTGCTTGGCTTGACGGTGCTCGCATATCTGCCCGCGCTGTCGTGCGGCTTCATCTGGGACGACGATGCGCACCTCACGCAGAACCCGTGCATCGTGGGCCCGCTTGGCTTTGCGGACATCTGGACAAGTGCCTACGCGCGGATCTGTCCGCTTGTTCAATCGACCTTCTGGCTGGAATACCGGCTGTGGGGTCTCGAGCCGATGCCGTATCATCTCGTCACAATCCTGATGCACGCAGCGGCTTCGGTGGTGCTGTGGCGGGTGCTGCGACTGCTTCATGTGCCGGGCGCGTGGCTCGGGGCGGCGCTTTGGGCGCTGCATCCCGTGCAGGTCGAATCCGTCGCCTGGATCACCGAGATGAAAAACACGCAGTCGGGGCTGTTCTTTCTGCTCGCCGTTTTGTTCTTCTGCCGGTCGAGGCTGGCGGAGGCTGCGAACACGCCTGCGGCACGCGCGCGGCGCGACTACATCCTGACGCTCGTTTTCGCCGCAATGGCACTCGCGAGCAAGTCCTCCACCGTCGTGCTGCCGCTGGTGCTCGGGCTCTGCGGTTGGTGGATCGACCGCGGCTGGCGCTGGCGGCGCAACCTCCTTGAGCTGACGCCGCTGCTAGTGCTCTCACTCGCCGCGGGGATCGTCACGCTGTGGACACAGCAAGCCGAGGGCGCCTTCGATCCTGAGTTCGCGCGAGGTTTCGCCGAGCGGGTCGCAAGTGCGGGAAAGGTGTTCTGGTTCTACGCAGGCAAGCTGGCCTGGCCCGATCCTCTGATCTTCATCTACCCGCGCTGGAGGATCGACCCGGCGACCGCCACCGCGTGGCTGCCTGCGATCGCGGCTGCGGCGCTGCTGCTCGGGCTGTGGTGGCAGCGCGAACGCTGGACCCGCGGCGCGTTCTTCGCCGCGGCATATTTCGTCATCGCGCTGGGCCCTGTGCTCGGCCTGGTTGACACCTACTTCTGGCGATACTCGTTCGTCGGCGATCATTTTCAATATCTCGCCAGCATGGGCCCACTCGCGCTCGCCGGAGCCGGACTCCGCGCCGGATTCGATGCACTTCGGAGTCCCCCTCGCTGGCTGCTGCATGCAGCAGGCGCGTTGATACTCATGACGCTCGGCATCCTCACATGGCGGCAGTGCGCGATGTATCGAAACGATGAGATTCTCTGGACCACCACGCTCCGCATGAATCCCGCGAGCTGGAGCGCACATAACAACCTCGCGGTCGAACTGGCGCGCCAGCCCGGCCGCTCAGCGGAGGCGATCGCCCACTACGAGGAGGCTTTGCGTCTCCGCCCGCACCATGCACAGGCACACTACAACCTCGCGAAGGAGTTCGCGAAGATTCCCGGTCGACGCAACGACGCGATCAGGCACTATGAGGAAGCACTGCGGATCGATCCGGAACTTGGATGGGCGCATTTGAATCTCGCCGCGCTGCTCACCAACACGCCCGGCCGCGAGTTGGACGCTGTCGCGCACTATGAGGAAACGCTGCGACTCATACCCGGCTCGGCGGAGGCGCACTACAGCCTCGCAATCGCGCTCTGGAAGATTCCCGGTCGCGATGCAGACGTGATCGCCAACTACCGCGAGGCAACGCGGCTCCGACCCGACTTTGCCGACGCGCACTACAACCTCGCGCTTGCGCTCGTGCGCCAGCCTGATGCACACGCGGAGGCCGCGGCACACTTTGAGAGCGCATTGCGATCGCGGCCCGACTGGCCGGAGGCGCATTACGGCTACGCGATCCTTCTCTCCGGCCTGTCCCGGCTCCCGGAGGCGATCGCGCACTATGAGGAGGCGCTACGGCTGGGTCCCGATTCGCCGCTCGTGCACTACAAGCTTGCAGAAGCGCTCTACCACAGCGGTCGCGTCGCCGATTCGATCAGTCATCTCGAGGTCGCACTCCAGATCGACCCAAATTTCGAGGATGCCCGCCGCCGCCTTGCCGCCCTTCGTCAGCAGTCGCGGGACTGATTCGAACGGACATGATGGACGGTCTGCGCCGCCGACTGCATTTTCTGCCTCACCTCGCCTCGCGGTTTCACCGGTGAAATGGTTCCCCTCGATCGCAGCGAGCCGTTGCTCGAACGAACCTTCCCGATTATAAGTGTCTGTTTGCCAGCCGACAGTTCCTCCCAGCCAAAATCAAGTCCCCATCGGCCCCTTGTTCTCTTTCCCGATCTAGAATTTCTGCGCCTGTCAGGTGTTGTCCGCCACACCGAGCTCACGCGCGTTCCACCCCCAACCGATTTCTCCCATCCATGAAACTGCCCCTCCTCACGCTGTCAGTTTTGCTGCTCGCTCCCGTAGCGCACCTACACGCCGCGGACTCCCCGACCAAGCGCACGAACATCATCTTCATCTTTTCCGATGACCACGCGCAGGCGGCCATCTCCAGCTACGGTTCCAAGGTGAACCAGACACCGCACATCGACCGCATCGCTGCGGGCGGCGCGCGGTTCACGAATTCGTTCGTCACCAATTCCATCTGCACGCCGAGCCGCGCCACGCTTCTCACCGGGCAATACTCGCATCTCAATGGCGTCCCTGTGTTCAATCGCTTCGACGGTTCACGCGACAATGTCGCCAAGCAGCTGCAAGCCGGCGGCTACCACACCGGCATGGTCGGCAAGTGGCACCTTGGGTCGGACCCGACCGGGTTTGACCGCTGGATCGTGCTTCCCGGTCAGGGAGCCTACTGGGATCCCGCCTTTCTCGTTCCCGGCCGAAAGCTCTCCATCAAGGGCCACTGCACCGACATCACCGCCGAACTCGGCATCGAGTGGCTCCGAACGCGGCCCAAGGACAAGCCATTCTTCCTGATGCTCCATCAGAAGGCGCCGCACCGCGGTTGGGAACCCGACGAACGAAACAAGGCGCTCTTCAAGGACCGGAGTTTCCCCGAGCCCGATACTCTCTGGGACGACTACGCGACGCGTCCCGCTGCGCTTCCATCGAACGAGCAGACCATCGCGCGCGACCTCACCCGCAGCGACCTCAAGCTTGAGCCACCCGCTGAGCTGACAGGAGAAGCGCGTGCCAGTTGGCTCCGCGTCAAGCCGACGGAGTTGATCGTCGACGGCAAAACCCTCACAGGCGAGGCCCTCGTCCGCTGGAAATACCAGCGCTACATGCAGGACTATCTGGCCTGCGTGCAAGGCGTGGACGACAGTGTCGGCAAAGTTCTCGATTACCTTGATCAGGCCGGCCTCGAGGAGAACACGATCGTCATCTACACCGCCGACAACGGCTGGTATCTCGGCGAGCTCGGCCTCTACGACAAGCGCTTCATGTATGAGCCCGGCTTGCGAGTCCCGCTCCTCGCACGCGGTCCCGGCATAAAGGCCGGCAGCCTCCCGGCGCAATTCGTCTCCAACATCGACCTCGCGCCCACCTTCCTTGATCTCGCGGGCCTGCCCGTCCCCGCGTCGATGCAAGGCCGCTCGATCGTCCCGCTGTTGCGCGGCGAGACGCCTGCCGACTGGCCCACGTCCGTGTATTACCGATACTACCACGATCCAGGCCACCACAACACCCGCGCGCACCTCGGCGTCCGCACCGCCACGCACAAGCTCATCCACTATTGGAAGCAAGACGCCTACGAGATGTTTGACCTCACCGCCGACCCGACCGAGCAGCACAATCTCCTCTTCGGCGACGCCGCGGAGGAGCCCGGCGTCGTCGAGAAGTTCTCCGAATTGAAAGTCGAGATCGCCCGCCTGCAGAAGGAGTTCAAGGACGATGGCCAATTCGCCGATCGCGCAACGTGGCCGGAAGGAAGCGCCGACGGCCCCTTCACCGATTACACACCGATTGGCATCAAGACCGTCGCGGAAGCCATTGCCGCCACCGTCTCCAATTGAACCGACCCCGCTCGACGGAAAAGGGTTGAGCGGTAGGCTATCGCGCATGGCTCAGCCTGCGTTCAAGCTCCACTCCTCCGAGACTGGCACCGGTTATTCGTTGTTCGCGAGCGAGCCGTCTGCGCCGGGGCCATGGCGAACGTTTCTAGTGATGGATGGCGACATGTTCGCCAGCGGCCGGGTGGATCTGGGGCCGGTGAACCAGGTCGCCGACAACATGCTGCTCGTTGGTGTCGGCTATGGCGCGGGCTTCGGCGATCCGCACAACCGGCGCGGGCGCGACTACACGCCCGTCGCGCACGGCGACGAACCCACCAGCGGCGGCGGCGATGCGTTTCTGCGATTTCTGTCCGACACGCTCTGGCCCGAGCTTGTGCGGCGCTATCCCGTCGATCCCCGCGTGCGTGGCATCGCCGGCCACTCGATCGGTTCGCTCCTCGTACTGCACGCGCTGTTTCAGGCAGAGCCGTTCTTCACGCACTTCCTCGCGAGCGCTCCGTCGATCTGGTGGGCAGACCGCGCGATTCTCAAACAAGCCGCCGAACTCCGCGCGCGGCAATCGCGCCTGCCGGGAAAACTTTTCTTGAGCGTCGGCGAAAAGGACACCGTGTCGATGACAGGCGATCTGCGCCAGCTCGAGAAGCAACTCGCGGCGCAGCCGTTCGCCGGGCTCGAAATCACGTCGCGCATTTTTCCAGGCTTCGATCACTACGATGTCGTGCCCGTTGCATTCGCCACGGGCCTGGCGGCGTTGCTGAGTGGCGAGACCGATGCGAAATTGTAGACTGCGCGCGTCCCATCAAGCCATCGCCTGCAAGCAGGCTCCTACCTTCAATCAAAGCCGAGGACTTGAATGAAGGGATCGGCGTCTGGCATTTGTTCTCCCACTCAGCGGGATGTCCCTCAGCTGAATTCCGTCTCCTGTCCCCTGCTTGCCGCGCCATAGCTCCAAAGGAGCGACGGCGGGTCCCAAGTCTCCTGTCCCCCGCCGCCCCTTGACAGATTCCCACGTGAGACATACCGTGTCTCAAATGAGCAAGCCCACTGGATTCTTGAAACACGTCGGGGAAGGCGCCGCCGCCTACGAGATACACAAGGACATCGTGGGTGGGCTTCCCTTCCGGATCATCGTCACGGTCGCTGAGCAAGCCGGTCTCGCAGCGGAGGAACTCGCGCGGCGAATCGGAGTGAGCCGCAGCACTTTTCACCGGCGGAAGAAGGCGGCGGGCTCGCGGCTCTCGACACAGGAGTCCGACGCGCTTGCGCGCTACGCGAGCCTCACTTCGAAGGCTGTCGAGACGTTCGATGGGGACGAGGCTGCAGCCCGGCGATGGCTCGGCAGTCCGCAGCCGGGCCTCGGCGATGCTGTCCCGCTCGAAATCGCGCGCACCACCCCCGGCTATCGCGAGGTCGAAAAGCTGCTGACCCGGATCGACCACGGCGTTTATGCCTGAACTCACCGCCTGGCGCGTCGACAAGGCGAAGCGGGCTCGCACTTCGTTCAAGGGCGAAGGAGCGGCGCTCGAAGGTGGCCGCTGGAATTCCGCCGGTGTCCGCGTCGTGTATCTCAGCGCAAACCTCGCGATGGCTGCGCTCGAGAAGTATGTCCACCTTCCAAAGCCGCTGCCCGCGGACATGCAGCTCGTGCGGTTCAAGGTCACCTTCAGCGATGCGCTCGTGCATCGCGTGAAGCCGGCGGAGCTCCCCGCGAACTGGCGCGCGGCCCCACCCTCCCCTGCAACCCAAGCGATCGGCGACGCTTGGGCACGTGATGCCGTGTCGGCGATCCTCGCGGTTCCGAGCGTGCTCATCCCCGAGGAGACGAACTACCTGCTCATCCCTTCGCATCCGGACTTCAAAAAAGTGAAGATCGGCGGGCCGGAGGATTTCGCGTTCGAATACCGCATCGCGCGGCTCATCGAACCGTAACGTCGAAGCTCGATCTCTTCAGAAAGGAGAGACACGCCATTCGACTCCGCTCAGGCCCGGAGGGAATTCCACGAACTGGCTCCAATGCCGTTCAGCGTAAAACGTGTCTCGCTTGGTCTCCCTCTTCGTTTCCTTCGTTACCTTCTGTTCCAACCATCTCGGCGTCACCTGTCTCCTGTCGCCTGTCTCCTGTCTCCGGTCTCCAGTTGTCAGCCACTCTCACTCTCACTTCCCGGATCACTCCGACCTCAGCGCGTGATTCGGATTGTTGCGCGTCGCGCGCCACGCGGGGATGAGGAGCGAAACCCAGATCAGGATCGCCAGCACGATGCACGTGGCGCCGAAGACGGCTGGATCGAATGGCGTGACCTCGAACAGCAGGCTCGCCATCAAGCGCGCGCCGATGAATCCGCCGATGAGTCCGATCGCGAGTCCCACGGCGCCGAGGCGCATGCCGTCGCGCATGACGAGGCTGCGAATATCGCCACCGATCGCACCAAGCGCCATCCGGATGCAGAGCTCACGTTTGCGCTGCTCGATCGTGTAGGCCATCACGCCGTAGATGCCGAGGCATGCGAGCGCAATTGCCGACGCGGCAAAAACCGTCACGAGATTCAGTGTCATGCGCTGCGGGCTGAGCGAGCGATCCATGTCCATCGACACGAGGCGCACGTTCGAGACCGCCTGATCCGGGTTGATCCGGCGCAGCGTCTCGCGCATCGGCGCGATGATCGACTCCGGCGAGCCTTGCGTGTGCACGACGACGCTGCTGGTCCATGCGTTGAACGCCTGCGACGTGTAGATGCGCGGCCAGATGACTTCGTTCAGCCGGCGGTAGCGCACGTCGCTGACCACGCCGACCACCTCCCAGGTCCTGCCGGAATAGTCGACTCGTTTGCCGACTGCCTCGCCCTCGGGGAACAACAACTTCATCAAGCCTTCTCCCAGGATCGCACGAGGCGGAGCGTCGGGCTGGTCGTCGTCCTCGGTGAAGACGCGTCCGCGCAACAGGCGGATGCCCATGGTGGTAAAATATTCGCCGCCGACCAGGTCGTTGCCGGCCCATTGAAACGCCTTTCGATCGGGGTTGTCCGTGGCCCAGACCTGCGTTCCCCAGCTATTGCCGCTGAACGGCACGGTGTTTACCGTCGCGACATGGTCGACGCCGGGGAGCGCGGCGAGTTCGCGGCGAACCTCGCGGTAGTAGGCGAGCACGGCGGGGAGGCCTGGGAAACTGCCCACCGCGAGGGAAAGCTCGGCGGCAATCACCCCGTCGGGTCGGAAGCCGGGATCGACCTTCATCGTGTTGTCGAAACTCCGCAGCAACAGGCCAGCGCCGACCAGCAGTATCACGGTCATGGCCACCTCGCCGATGACGAGCAGCGACTGCGTGCGTGAGCGGCCGCCGGAGGTCGAGCCGCGGCCCGCGTCCTTGAGGTCGCGATTCACGTCGACCCCGCGTGCGCGCCACGCCGGCACGATGCCCACGAGCACGCCCGTGCCGCAAGCGACGAGGACCGAGAAGAGCAGGACCGTCGTGTCGAGCGCGGGCCGCATCAACAGCGGAAGCGAGACAGGCATCGTGTGGTTCAGGAGGCGGACGCCCAGGAACGACAGACCAACCCCAAGCGCGCCGCCCAGCAGCGCAAGCACGAGACTCTCGGTGAGGATCTGGCGCATGAGGCGGTTCGCGTTCGCGCCGAGCGCCGCCCGCACCGCCATTTCCTTGGTGCGGGTCGTGGCGCGCGCGAGCAGGAGGTTGGCGACATTCGCGCAGGCGATCAGCAGCACCAGCACGACGCCGCCGAGGAGCATGTAGACCACGCGGGTCTGGCTTCCGGTCATCCAATCCTGCAGTGGCTCCACCGCAGCAGGGTCGCGAACCGCATCGGCCGGCAGTTCCGCGATCACTTGCGCCGACAACAGCTTCAGTTCGGCCTCGGCCTGCGCGAGTGTCACGCCCGGCTTGAGACGTCCCGTGAGGGGCGCCCAAGTCGACTGCGGGTTCAAACGCCAATCCTCGCCGGGGATGCGTATCGGGCGAGGCGTGAGGAGCGTCGCCTTGTCCTGCAGCAACGCATCGGGCCCGAGCACGCCGACGATCTCGTGCGGCGTGCCGTTGAGAATCATCGTCTGGCCCAGCACGTCGCGCGAACCTCCGAACTGCTCCAGCCAGAACCTGTGGGCGAGGATGACGACGTTGTTGTTCCCGCCTGACTCGCCCTCTGCCGCGGTGAAGTCGCGGCCGAGGATCGGCTTCACGCCGAAGACCGCGAGAAATCCCGACGACACCTCGAGACCTTCGACTTTCTGCGCGAAGCCGTCCTGCATCAGGCTCAGGTTGGGCAGATTCCGAACCAGGCTCAGGTTCTCAAACGACTTCGCCTCCTCGAAGAGTTTATCCGCGATCGATCCGGTAACGAGGCCCCAGAAGCCCTCATGATCGCGCGAGCCCACCTTCACGAGGCGCTCGGCGCCGTCGAATGGAAGCGGTCGCAGAATCACGCTGTTTACCATCGAGAAGATCGTGGTGTTTGCACCGATCCCAAGCGCGAGCGTGAGGAGCGTGACGATCGTGAAGACCGGCGATTTTCCGAGCTGCCGGAACGCGAGGCGGATATCGTGAATCATGGCAATGAGACGCGGACGCTGAGGGTTTGCTGGCTCGCGCGATGAAGCCGATCAACGCCATTACCGCGATCCTATAAAGTTCCCTCGCCACAAAAAGCCAACGGAGCCAGGCGAATCGCGAACCCAAGGTGGTCGAGGTGTCACAGCGGCGGCTAAGAAACATCCAGAACTCGGAACCGGAAAAAATGGCCACGAAAAGGCACGAAGAGACACCAAAATGGGAGTGACCAATCAGATCCTTTTCGTGGATTCTTGTGCCTCTTCGTGGCAACCTCCCCCTCTGCCTCCGCACCCGTCTCCAGTTTCCAGCTCCGCAACTGCCCCTCCCCCATGAACACTCCGCTCAAGCCCGCCGCCCTCGCCCTTTGCCTGGCCACTCTCACAGCCACCTCGGTCAGCGCAGATCGGCCCGTCGACATCTCCGTCAACGCCGACCGGCCGACCACCGAGCTTCGCCCGATTTGGAACTACTTCGGCTACGATGAAGCTCTCACAACACTCACGCCCGAGGGCAAGCACCTGCTCGCCGAGTTAAACAAACTCAGCGACACCGAGCCGATCCGCATCCGCGTGCATCACCTCCACACGAGTGGCGACGGCACTCTCGCGCTGAAATGGTCGAGCACGAATGTCTACACCGAGGATGCCGACGGGAATCCCGTCTACGACTGGACCACTATCGACGCGCTGTTCGACGAGTTCACACGCCCGGGCATCGAGCCATTCGTCGAGGTGAGCTTCATGCCGCAAGCGCTCTCGGCCGAGCCCGAACCTTACACACCGACGCTCACGAAGCGCGGCCTGCCTTCGAACGACATTCTTTCCGGCGGCGCCTACCATCCGCCGAAGGATCACGCGAAGTATCAGGCGTTCATCGAGGCGTGGGTGCGCCACTGCGTCGATCGCTACGGCCGCGATGCCGTCGCCTCATGGCTGTGGGAACTGTGGAACGAGCCCGAGTCGCCCTACTTCAAGGGCACGGTCGAGGATTACTGCCGGCTCTACGATCACTTCGCCGCCGCGGTGAAAACTGTAGTGCCCGAGGCCCGCGTCGGCGCGCCTCACACGACGGATCCCAAGTGGAAACAGGGCGATGTTTTCCTCGAGAAATTCCTCGAACACTGCCGCTCCGGTAAGAACGCAGTGACCGGCGAAACCGGCGCACCGCTCGACTTCATCGCCTACCACGCGAAGGGACTCACGCGCCTCGACGTGAAGCAGCGCGTCGAAATGGATCTGCGCAATCACCTCGCGACGATCGATCTCTACAGCGCGATCATCGCGCGTTTCCCCGAGTATGCGCATCTGCCGGTCTATCTCGGCGAGTCCGATCCAGAGGGCTGCGCGGGCTGCCCGGCCACGCTCGATCCGCAGCGCGACTACCGCCGCACCTCGCAGTTCGCGTCCTACACCGCCGCCTCGTTCCTGCGCAAACAGGATCTCGTCGCCAGCCACGGCGGCAACCTGCAGGGCGCGGTCTCGTGGGCGTTCACGTTTCACGACCAGCCGTGGTTCAACGGCCTGCGCGCGCTCACGACCAACGAGGTCGCACTGCCCGTGTTCAACGCATTCAAGCTCCTCGCGCGGCTCGGCCCGATGCGCGTCGAGTCGACCTCCACCGGAATGATCCCAACCAGCGAGATCATCGCCGACAGTGTGCGCGGCGAGCCCGACGTCGGCGTGGTCGCGACACGGACCGGCGATGGCGCGCTGCGGATTCTGCTATGGAATTATCACGACGTCGCCGACGGCTTCGAGGAGGCGACGCCGGTCAAGCTCCGTATCAACGGCCTCGCCGCAAATCACGATCCCGCAGCAGCCACGATTACACTTGTCGACGAACACAACGCCAACGCCTACACCGTGTGGCGCAGCCTCGGCGAACCGCAGGAGCCGCAGCCCGGGCAGATCGCGATGCTCCACGAAGCCGCGACACTCAAGGCCGCCGCGCTCGCGTCCTCCGCAGTGTCGAAGGCATCGGCCGAGTTTGAACTGAAGCTCCTCCGCCAATCCGTCGCGCTCATCGAGATTCCGGTGAAGTAATTCCGCGCAAGTTGCAGCGTTGGCCACACGAGGCATAAGATGAGACACGAATTCCACGATTCGGCCCGAATTGCTTCGGATCGAACAGGAGACGGGGTCGCACAGGTGGGTGAGGATCCCCTGAGAGCAACGAGGTAGGGCGCGATCCCGCGAAGGCGGGAGCGCGCCGCGAGTGCCCTCAGATTCTTTTAACTCACGGCATCACCGTCACAACCACGCGTCGATATCGCGTCAGTGCCGGGGAGCCTTTGTCGGTGACCTTGAGAATCATGTGGACCGTCTCCGGCTTCTCCACGGTGGGCGCAACCACATGAGCGCGCGCCATGTTCTCCGCGCCTCCACTCTCAATGCGTCCACCTTTGTAGGTGCCCGCCTCGGGATAGTGAAACCAAAGGAAGCTCAAGTTGTCGCCGTCCGGATCGGACGAATCGCGGGCATCCAGGGTGAAATACTCGCCAGACTTTGCCGTGATCGCGTCGGCGTGACGAAGGGCCGGCACCGGCGGATGGTTGGCCTCCGCATACGGCCGGATCGTCCAGTCCATGCGCGCCGCGAAGTCGTTTTGAAATTCATCGCGCCAGCGCCACACCGTCGCGCGGTAGTCCTTGAACGCCTTCTCGCCCGCGCGCATCGCGCGACCGTGCTCGCCGGCCACAGGCGGGATGTATTCGTCGATCGCATTCGTCCATATCGGGCGCGGTTCGGGCTCGATCGGCACGCCGCCCGTGAATCCCTTCGGATCCATCGCCGAAAGTTCCGGCACATACAATTCGTAGCGTCCGCCCCAGCCGCCCCATTCCGGGTGTGTCGGGACGCTGAGCCCGTTCGGAATGAGTGCGAGCCAGGACGGAGTGTCGCCTTCCATGCCATAACTCACGTCGGGATAAAGCGCGCCCATCGGCCCGTGGCCCTGCTGGATGTTCTCTGCGAGCCAGCGGTTGCTGATGGACGTGTTGTCGTGACCGGAGACGACGGTGTTGATCCCGGTCCATGTCGCGGCGCCGTAGCCACCCGGGCTCACAATATAGAAGAGCTCGGGGAAATTTTTCCGCATCCAGATACCCGAGTCGTCCTGATCGGAGATCGTGTAGACGCGGAGCTTCGCGATCAGCCGTCCGACGTCTTCCTCGCTTCGGGTGGCTTTGAGTTTGTGCAGTGCCTGCGCGAGCGTGTTTGCGCCGCCCCAGATCGAGATCCACAAAGGGCGGTCATCGTCGTCCTCCAGCACTTTCAGAATCCATTCGGAGCCCTCGGAGTCCTTGCCTGGGCCGACGCCGAGCATGCCGTAAACGGGGAGCCCCACTTTCACCAATCCGGTCAACGCCCCCGCCTCGGGGAACCCCGGCTCGTGCAGCAGCAGGTTGTTGCGAACCTCGCCGTAGGCATCGATGACCTTGCGGATCGACTCCGGCGCGACGGTCGACTTGAGGTGCGTGGACGTCGTGGCGACGAGGCCCTGCAGTTCGATGACGTTCGAGTAGAGCAGCAGTCGGACCATGCTCTGCGTGTCGTCGGGCTCGTTCTCGATGTCCGTCAGGACGATCATCCGGTGTGGCCTCGACGGCTGACTCGAGTCGGTGCCCGGGGCGTCGGCGAACGCGGGTGCCGCCTGACAAAGGACTGCGAATCCAAAACCGAGGAGCGCGAGAGTTCTCATTGATTGCGAAAGCGTCTTCATGAGTGGGGCGCCGATTCTCAGCGAAGTTCGCAGCCGATTGCGAGCGCTAGGGGCAATCAGCGCAGAGAAAGGAGAGACCCTCTTCGCTTGGCAGTTTTGGAGACGAGTGCTGCACTTCTGGCTGCGTCAAACGTCAACAAGATGGAACCAACCACCAAGTCCCCAAAACTCCTACATGGCTCGTGCCTCTGCCGGGCAGTCGCGTATGAGGTCGAGGACAGTTTCCTCTACTCCCAAAATTGCCATTGCTCAGACTGCCGGCGCGCGACCGGCTCGGCGTTCAAGCCATTTGCCGGAATCGAACGCTCCAAGCTTCGGATCACCGCCGGAGAATCATCGGTGCTCCAATACGGGAGCGGGCCGGCGTTCGACGTCCACTGCGGCCAATGCGGATCGCTCCTGTTCTCAGTCGTAAGAAACGCCGAGTTCAGCCACGTGGCCATGGGAACGCTCATCGACGCTCCGTCGATCAGCCCCTCCGCCCACATCTTCGTGGGAGACAAGGCGCCTTGGTTCGAGATCACCGACAATCTGCCCCAGTATGAAGGGCACATCAAATGAAAGGCCGGATCGCCCAGGCGCAAAGGGATTGGGCTCCGGAACATTCGGCCATCAGCCCTCAAGCCCTGACGTGTTCCCGCTGAGCGCTGAAACCCACGGCCTCACAACTGCCGTCGGATCGTGGAGGCGATCGCGTCGAGAAATTTTCCGAGGGCGGACCGGTTCTTCAGTTCCGCGCGCGTTATCAAGCGGGATTTGCGCTTGTCGTCCTCGAACACTTTCACCTGCTCGCGAGCAAAGGCGGGGTCGTAGATGTTGAGGTTGGTCTCGTCGTTCAGCCGGAAAGACCGGTCATCGAAGTTGGTCGAACCCACCGACACCCAGACGTCGTCCACGATCAGCACCTTGCAGTGATACATCGTCGGCTGGAACTCGTGGATCTCAACGCCCGCATCGAGCAGCGCGCCCCACAGCGCTCGGCTCGCGCTCTGGACGATCTTCGAATCCATGTGAGGCCCCGGCACGATGAGATCCACCTTCACGCCGCGCTCGCGCGCGCTCACGAATGCCTGAATCGCCAGATCATCCGGCACGAAATAAGCCGACTGCAGGCGGATGTGCCGGCTGGCCGCTGTGATCGAGAGCAGATACATCAGGCGCACGCTCTCGCTGCCTTCACCCCGCGAGCTCTTGAACACCTGCGCCAGCGAGCCGCCGACAGGTCGCAGCTCCGGAAAATACGTGCTGCCGCAGAGAACTTCCCCGCGGACCTTGATCCAGTTGTCGGTGAAAGCGGCCTGCATTTGCGCGACCGCGGGGCCTTCGATGCGGAAGTGCGAATCGCGCCAGTGTTCCTTCGAGTCCGCATCGCCCTCCCACAGATCCGCGATGCCGACTCCACCCGTGAACCCGATCCGGCCATCGACCACCAGCAGCTTACGGTGGGTACGGTTGTTCATGCGCGTGAGCGTATACCAGCGCAACGGGTGGAACTTCTCCACGTCTGCCCCCGCTTCTTTCAACGCTTCCAGAGACTTGGCCTCCATCTTCGCACTACCGGCCCAATCCAGCATGACATGAACCTTCACGCCGGCCCGGGCGCGCTCGCCAAGTGCAGCGGAAAATTCCCGACCAATCTCGCCCGACCAGTAGATATAGGTCTCGAAGGTGATGGTCTCGCGAGCACCACGGATCGCCTCCAGCATGGAGGGGAAAATCTCCACGCCGTTCTGCAGCGCCTGCACGCGGTTTCCCGCCATAATGCCGGCCCCCAGCAGATTTCCCATGCTGCGCAGAAACTGCGGATGCTCGACGGTAAACTCGTGGGCCAGTTTGTGGCGGATGTGTTTCTCCCCGGCCCGGAGATTCAGAAACACCACGGTGACAAAGACCGTGACCAGAATGGTACTCAGAATTGTCAGCAGCATTTAGGTTCTTCTCGTGAGTTGTAGCCACTCGGACGCTCGTTGAGGGTCAGACGGTTTCGCGACCCTGCCCGGCTGGGGAGAGATGACGCGCGACCCTTCGCAAGGGTTGAGCATGCGCGGAAAAGACATCTCATGCCATGGGGCAGAACCCTCCTACGCCTGTTATTCTTCAACCTTCGCCGGCTGTCGATCCGAGCATCTCTCTTCGAAGGCTTCGCGCACCCGTCCCAGCCGGGTCTCAAACCGGGTTCGATCGTGCGGAGACTCGATGGTTCGTTCGGCCACTTCGGCGATGCACTCCACTTGCTCCCGGAGCACCTGCCGCCGACTCGCGCTGTCCGTCAGACTGGCGATGGTTTGGAGCGCGCCCATCATCCGTAACATGATGGAAACGTTGCCTGAGGCGCTGCCTCGAATTTCATCGAATGATTCGGCCACCAGGCTGGCAAACGTCTGCGGGATGGAGATCACCCGCAGTTCCCCGTCCTCATAGCGGCGCGATGAAGGAATTTCCCGGGAGGCCAGACGCGCCAGAATCGCCGTCAAATAGTCCACGCACATCACGGCCGTCGTGGTGTCGTTGATGCCGGGTGAGAGCGCGCGCAACGCCATATCCACGAGCTGGCGGATGCCGAATGAGCAATCCTGGTGCACCGTGCGGTTGCAGTCGATGCTGTAGGCCGCCCGCAGTGCCGCAACGATCTCCTTGTCCGGCGGGTTCTCCAGAGCGAGCGAGGCGAGCGGGGTGTTCCGGACCACAAACTCGCCGATGCCGCGGTCCATCCGCACGATGGTCTTGTGCTTCCGCGCCAGGCGCAGAAGCGCCGCCTTATTCACGCCCTGGAGGTAGCCATCGCGCCTGGCCATGACGGCCTGCCAGTTCCGCGTCGGCAACGGGAGTTGGGACGAATCAGCTTCGTCATCCGTCAGCTCTTCTCCCAGTTTCTCCGGGAATAGCCGGTCCACAGCCACCAGGGTTTCCTTCGTCACCGAGGCAACAATGCTCGAGGCCTGGATCGAAGACGCGATGTGATGAATGAAGAAAATGAGGGTCCCGATGCCCCCGATTGCCAGCACGACGCTGAAAGCCACCGACAGGCTCGGAACAAATTCGCTCCCGTCGCCCCCGCGAATCGTGCGCAACACGACGAGGCAGTAAGTGAAAATGCCGGCAAAGATTCCGAGCACGACCTGCGTGGCGTGATCACTCATGAAGTTCCGCAGAATGCGTGAACTGTACTGGCTCGAAGCGAGCGCCAGGGTCACCAACGTCATGGAGAACGTAACTCCCACCACGGTCATCATCGAGCCGGCAATGGTGGCCAGCATCCCGCGGGCGCCCGCCGCGCCGGCTCCGAAAAGGCGTGGCCAGTCGTCCATCCAATCCTGACTCCGGGAGGAATCCACCTCGACCAAACCCACGGCCAGTGCCGTGCAGAACGCGACGATCAACGCCGGCAGAAACCAAAAGCTTTCGTGCAGATTACTCCAGAGGTTTTTGAGTTTGTTCACGGTCTAATCTTCCACGTTTTCAGGCAAGCGATCCGGCGAAGTTCATGCTCCGCTTCCCTTTTCGTCGCCCGGTTTGGATCCACGGCTCACCAGCAGGAGGACTAAATATCCGCCCAATCCGGCGATGAGCGAAGCAGCAAGCACCCCGACCTTCGCTTCCTCAATCAGCAGGGCCTCGGTAAAGGCCAGCCCGGTGATGAACAGGCTCACCGTGAAACCCACGCCGCCGATCAGTGCCGCGCCGGTGATGTGCCTCCACGTCACGCCGCCGGGCAGCGCCGCCCAACCGAGTCGAACCGCCAGCCACGCAAAAGCGGTCACGCCTACCGCTTTGCCGACCACCAAGCCCAGTATCACTCCCAACGTCACCGCACTGGTGAACGCCTGCCGGATAAATTCACCCGAAAGTGCCACGCCGGCATTAACCAGGGCGAAAAGCGGCAGAACGAGGTAACTCGTCCACGGATGAACCATGCGCTCCAGCCGTTCCAGCGGAGATTCCGTTTGGCGGGCCATTTCCTCAATGCGCCCGAGCATGATCTCGTTCCGCTCCGAGTCTTCCCGGTCAGGCGAGTCAGGCACATCCGGCAGGATCTCCTTCACCGCCTCGACAAAAGTGCTCTTGCGCCCCGGCGATATCGCCGGAGTGATCGCCCCGAGAATCACACCGGCGACGGTGGCGTGGACGCCCGATTTCAGCATCGCCGCCCAGAAAATAACGGCCGGCAGCACATAGGCCATGGGCGATCGAAACCCCAGCCAGCGCATCGCGAGCATCAGTCCCAGGATCGCGATCGCCAGCCCCATCGCCGGCAGGGAAAAGTGCTCGGTGTAATAAATCGCAATCACCCCGATCGCTCCAACGTCGTCGACGATCGCGAAAGTGAGCAGAAACATCCGCAATTGCAGAGGCACGCGCCTGCCGAGCAGTGCGAGAATGGCGAGTGCGAAAGCTATGTCCGTCGCCATCGGGATGCCCCAGCCCGCCGCGCCTTTGCCTCCGAAGTTCAAGGCGAGATAGAGTCCGGCTGGCGCGATCATGCCGCCCAAAGCCGCCGCGACCGGCAGGGCCGCCTTGCGCTTGTCGGTAAGGTCGCCAAAGACGAGTTCGCGTTTGATCTCCAGCGCCACAACGAAAAAGAAAACGGCCATCAATCCGTCGTTGATCCAGTGCTGCAAATCCAGCGCCACGGAGAAGCTGCCGAATTGAAAGGAAACCGGTGTGTCGCGGAAGGCGAAGTACGACTGACTCCACGGTGAGTTGGCCCATGCCAGAGCGACGATCGCACAGACGAGCAGCAACGCGCCGCCGATCGTTTCACTGTGGATGAATCGCTCGGCCGGGAGCAGCACCTGCCGGTTGAGGTGCGAACCTTCGGCGCGAATCTCGCGCATCCCGTGGGTGCGCGGCGGGCCAGAGACTTTAGATGACTCCTGTTCGTTCATGGGGAGATCGCGGTCGAATCAGATTTGGCGGGTGATTTTCGCGCCGGTTCTTCCGGGGAGGAACTGTCGGGAGCTTTTGGCAGGAGATTCTCCCCCTCTCGCATCGGTTGAGCCTGGCGTGCTTGCTCGTCCAGGACGGCAGCCTCGCTCTGCAATCCACCTTCCGCTTTTGTGGACACGACATCGGGCTCTTCGGACGGCCGGGCGACTGGAAGTTGTTTTTCCACCTGAACATCGGGTGACCCAGCCGGCTTCCCGTCGAGCATGGTGATGGGGATTCCCTTCGGGAACACCACCTCGCGAGCCTCGTCGGGCATCGAAATTCCGTGCTTCTGAAAGGCGCGTTTCACCAGCCGGATCACCGAAGACCGCACCTTCGCCCAACTGTGTTCGCGGCCATTGATCCAAAAATAGACCCGCAGGTTGACGGTCGCCTTTCCCAAGTCATCGACCAGCACCAAGGGCTCGGGCTCGCTCAGAACCGCCGGATGGTCCGTCAGCACGTGGAGCGCGATCTCCTGCGCTTCGCCGATCGAATCGTCGTAGCCGATGCCGACGGCAAAGTCTCCACGCCGGTTGGAGCTGGTTGTGAAATTGCGGATGTTGCTCTTGTAAACGGTGGCGTTGGGAATCTGCACAAGGTTGCCATCCAGGGCCATCAGGATGGTTGTGCGCACGTTCAACTGCTGCACGTATCCGGTCACGCCGGACACCTCGACCAGGTCGCCCGTCTCGAACGGCCGCTGCATGCTCAGAAAAATGCTGGCCAGGAAGTTCTCGGTGATGTCCCGGAAAGCGATGCCCACGGCCAGACCGACCAGACCGGTGCCCCCAACCACGGTCAGCGCCAGTTGCGTCAAGCCTGAGACCCGGAGCACGATGTAGGTGCCCACAAGAATCACCAGCACGCCGATGCCCCCCGCGATCACATTGCGCAGCAGTCGCGCCTGAATCCGGTGACGAAGCAGTGAACGGGATTTCCGCGCGGCCAGCAGTCCGGCCACGACCGACAGTCCCAGGATGAGCAGCCCAACAAAAAGCAAGGGCAGTGACCGCAGAAAGCCGCGCCAAAGCCCCAGCAGTCCGCTCCATGCCGGACCCCAATCCCACATCGACGGTTCGGCCACTTCCATCCGATTGGCCACGGCGACGACGTCCTGGGTGTTGCGCGCCAGATCGCCCGCCCATTTCTTGAGTTCGTCGGAAGACACGCGACCCGAAAGGAAGACGACTCCTTCCTCGACCCGGACTTCAGGCGCGGTGAACCAATCCGTCGCATCGAGGACGTTTTGAAGACGCAGGCGGATTTCTTCATCCCGCGCGACGGGTTTGACGTCCACCTTCGCGGGAGCCAGCGAAAGTTCTTCTTTCGTGGGAGTCGCCGCTGGCGAAGCGCCAGCCTTGGGTGGCGGTTCCTGCGCCGAGACCGTCACGATCGACATTCCACAAACAGCAGCGAGCCGCGTCACTCGCCGCAGCAGTGCGTAGACGTCGCCTCCCGATCGGCGCAAACAGTCGTGCCAGTCCCTTGCAGGGATGTTCGCCGTTCCAGAGTTCATCATGCGCGGTGTTTGTTCGATGGAGGTTTGGCTTCCCCCGGGACCTCCGCCTACGCCGCTCACCGCGTTCGGCACCGGGGCAGACACTCAAGTTTGCGCCCACGGGGGCCGATTCACCATGGGGTAATGCCCCACCGTGGATTATGGGAGAGTCCGCATCGGCATCTCATCCCAACCAGCCGCCGGTAAATCCCGCCCGCCGCAGGCCGGTGACCAGATACGAACATCGCCGCATGAGCGCCCACAGGAAATCGGAGCGATGGTTTTCGATCATCAGCAAAATCGGCCCCTGGTTGAGGCCGAAGTTATACGGCGACACCCAGCCGTGTTCGTGTTTCGGCTCCAACGGAAAGGTGGGGTTGAAGCTCGCCTTGTAGCCGTAGTCTCGCGCCGCCCCCAACTCCATGCGTTCATAATTCTGGATTGTGGGCAGAACGATCTCGGGCGCGAACGGCAGCGACGCGACCACCGCCCACGGGGCCAGCGTGCCGTCGTCGGGACCGTAGGGCGCGCCGCGAGCGATGTAGTCGTAGAACACGCGCTCGATTCCATCCACCAACAGCGTTTGCGGCCCCGGCCCGTCGCTGGCGGTGATCCCCCAGCAACATTCGTCGTAGTGCGCGAACCCGCGCGGGTTGCGGATCGCATACTGTTGCTGCACGAAAGTCGCGCGCCGGCTGTTCTCGAAATAATCCAGGTCGTGCTGGCGCATGAACTCGTCGCGAATGCCCCGGAAATCGATCCACACATGCGACAACTGATGGATGAACAACGGCCCCGCGTACAGGAACTCGATGTCGTAAATCTTCTTCCACTTGTACGTCGAGGCCCAGGCTCGGTAGCTCTCGACCGGCAGCGGGTGCGTCGGCGAACCCAATCCCAGCAGATAGATGATCAGCGCCTCGTCGTAGCCGTGCCAGCGGTAGCGGAGAAAGCCTTTCTCGGGCGTCCAGCCGTGACTCACCGACGCCGCGCCGTTTTGCATCCATTGCCAGTCCGCTTTGCGATACAGGGCGTCCGCGAGCCGGCGGATTTCGTCTTCAGCCGCCGTCTGCTGCTGGAAATAGGCAGCGGCAGCCAACATGCCTGCGAGCAGGAACGCGCTGTCCACGCTCGACAGTTCGGATCCCCACGCACGCCGCCCGCTTTCCATGTCGAGGAAGTGATAATAGAAACCTTTGTATCCGGTGGCATCGGGCTCGGGACCGTGCGGCGCGTTGGCAAAGAAACGGAGCGCGGCCAAGGTCCGCCGCACCGCTTCGTCACGCGTCATGAGGCCGCGCTCGACGCCGACCGGATAGGCGGCGAGCACTAGGCCGGTGGCGGCGATGCTCGCCGGCCATCCTTCCTTCGATTTGTCCCGCACCAGCCCGTTTGCGAGATTCGTGTGGTGGACGAAATAGCTGAACGAGTCCCGTCGCAGCGCGTTCAGCAGATCAGTTTGTTCGGCCGTCATCACTCCGGGTGTTTTTCAGGATGATCGTTGCCGGCCTAGCGATCGGTCAACCGACCGAGGATGGAATCCAGCGAAGCCTTCAGCTTGTCAGCCGCTCCGGCGATGGCTCCGTCAAGGCTGTCCGACTCGTCTGTAACCGCTATCGGTTGGCGACCTCCCATGCGCGCCTCCATCATGCAACGCTTGTCCAGGCCTCCGGTTTTTTCGCCGTTCTCGTCGCTGAGGTGGACCTCGACGCGGGTAACATGTTTTGCGCGGTGGCCGAGCGCGTCTGTGATGGTGGCCTCGGCCCGCGCAACCAGTGCTTCGCGACCCGTGATGTTATTATCGGTGTTGATCTGGATTTTCATGATCTTGATTTCCCGCACAGGCCGGGACTGTTTTGGTGGATGGGAATTGGATGACCTACCGGGGGAGAAGTGCGCTCACCGCACATCGACCTCGATCGGCAGGAGGTGGTTCACGATGTAGCTGCGACGATCCTGATCGCGATCCGTGGGTTGGGTGCGGCCTGCAGAGTCCGTCGCGCGGGCTAGCAGCGTGGCTTTCCCAAGTTCTGACGGCACCTTCCAATCGAATTCCCAAAGCCGCCAGGCGTTGCGGACAGGTTCTCCCATCAGATGAGTGTTCTGCCACGTCTCGCCGCCGTCGGTGCTGATCTCGACCTTAGAAATCTCAGCTTCGGTGGTCCATGCGGCCCCACAAACACGATACAACTCTCCGGCGCGCACGGCGTCAGCAAAACCCGGTCGGGCGATCTGGGCCTTCACCTGCATCTCGGTGATCGGAACCAGTGTCGGTGCACTCGGTCCGCGCTCCCAATGGGCGTAATCAATGGTTTGATAATAACCGTTGAACGGCTGGGCGCTGGCGATGACCCGGGTCAGCCACTTTACCGAGGCCATGCCATACCAGCCGGGCACGATGAGCCGGAGCGGCGCGCCATGCGCGGGCGTCAGATCCTCACCGTTCATTCTGAAAGCGAGCAGCACATCTTCGTTCGCCTTCTTCAGCGGCATGCTGCGCGCGTAATGAACTTCACCCGCGGGTCCCAGTGGATCCTTGATCTCGCCCCGGTCCGCGCCCTCGAAAATCACTTCGCGCACCGAACTTTTCACGCCCGCGCGGCGCAACACCTCACTGAGCGGGACGCCGGTCCACTCCGCATTGCTGACCGCGCCACGCTCCCATTGCGCCCCGGCGGCAGGAGGCGTGAGGAAAGCGCGCCCATTGCCCGCGCATTCCATCGTCACGGCGATGCTGCGCGATGCCATTCCCAGCACTTCGTCATAAGTGAGTTCAAACGGCGTCCCGACGTCCCCACCGATCTTCAACCGCCAGGTCTTCACGTCGATCTGTGGGACCGAAAAGTGGCTGCGCACGAACATGCGGTCCACAGGCGTGATGAATCCGTCGAGCGAGCCGAACGGCATTTCCAGGTTCGACGGCTCCCGCTCACGAACGATCATCCCTCCTGGGGAGAACTTCCTGCCGTCACGACCCTCTGTTCTCCGGACCGTCACCGGGGGAAAGCCCTCTCCAATGCGAACAACCCCACGGTAAGCAGCATCGCAAAAATCACCACGAACACGCCGCGCCTGGCGTGCAGCAAATCCGGCAGCAGAACTTTTCCGAAGTCGCCCCACTTCTCCACGGTCATTCTTAGAGACGCGGAGAACTCGGCGAAAATCCACGAACCCGCGATCAATCCAGCCATGCCGAAGAGCGCGTCCCAACTTCCTTGCCCCAGCGCCGCCGCTGCCGTGCCGGGGCAATAGCCGATGAGCGCGAAGCCCGCGCCAAAGAGGAGTCCGCCGATGATGTTCGGGCCGATTCTCGCCGGCTTGATGTGCAGGTTCACCTTGGCGAAGTGATTCAGCGCAAACACGCCAACCATTCCGACGACGATTGCGGTGAGCATGACCTTCGCGACCGTGAAATCCTCGAGCAGCAACTGGCCGATGAGGACGTTGAACTTTCCCACGCCGCCCTTCTGCAGGAGGAAGCCAAACGCCAGACCAAAAACCACTCCGCCAAGCAGCTTGGGCGTCTCGGCCACCACTGGCGCGGGCTTCTCCGTGGATTGCTTAACTGCTTTGCCGGGATCGATCATTGTTTCTCACAATTTGAAAAGCGGGATCGCCACAGCGATGCCGCCGATGAAAAAGCAAATCACCGCGATCCAGGAAGCGACGCTGAGCTGCATCGTTCCGCTGATGCCATGCCCACTGGTGCAGCCTCCGGCGAGGCGACCGCCAAAAGCCATGAGAATGCCGCCTCCGAATGCGACTCCCGCACGCAGCGCAATGCTGTCACCAAAGCGGTCAATCCACATGGGCGGCAGCCACTCGTTGACAAACTCGCCGCCGGTGACCGCGGCAATCGCGCCCCCCACGATGGTTGAAAGGACAAAGACAAACTTCCAGTCCACTCGCGGCGGCTTGTCTTTGAAGTAGGCGAGCGACTGGGTATGTCGCTTCGCAAACAACTTTCCGATGAAGCCCGACACATGGGCATAGAACGACGATGCGCCAATCGCCCTGTCCGAAAAGTAGAACGTCAACCACGAGAGCACGCCGATGCCTGCGCCGACGAGATAGGGCGACCACGCAGGGCCGGGATAATCGAGCGAGTTCACAGCAGGTCCGGCTGCGATTGCTGTGTGCGTCGGTAGCAACGCGAGACACCCAAGGAGAGCCGCCAACTCCTTCTGCGTCCTCATTTTGATTCCTTCTTCTTCTCGATAACTCCGTCCACTCGATAACCGGCATTCTTCCAAGCCTGCCAGCTTCCGGGCACGTTGCAGACGCAGCCAAATCCTTCCTGCTTCAAGATGCTTGTCGCGATGCTCGCACGATAGCCGCTGTCGCAATACACCGCCGTGGGCTTGCTCTTGCTCAGTTCTCCGAGTTTCCCGCGAAGATCGCCCAGGAAGATATGGCGCGCATTCGGGATGTGACCGCCCTTCCACTCGTCCGGCGCGCGCACGTCGAGCAGTTGCAACTTTTTCCCACGTGCTTTGATTTCATGGACGGTCATCTGACCGACCTCATCCAGCGGAAACCCCGCATTGTTCCACGCGGTCATTCCCCCAACGAGATAGCCGGCAAACTTCGTGTAACCCGTGCGCAGAAAGAGACGGACGACTTCATCGAGCTTCTTGTCTGACTCCAGAACGAGAAGGATCGGCTTGTCTGCCTCGAGCAGCCAGCCAGCCCAGATCGAAAGCATGGGCGAGCCGCCAATGCTGAGCGCCCCTTTGATATGGCCTCCCCCAAACGCCAGCATCATGCGGGTATCAACGAGCACGTTGTCCTCGTCCTCGATGGCTTCCTTGAAAAACTTGGGAGGAAGGCCAGGCACTTTGGGCAGGTTGCCGTGCACTTCCGGACCTTTCGCGTTCAACTTCTTCATCCGCGGATAATAGGTCGGGGCGGGCGGCGCGGTGGAGAGCGCGTAGTCGGAGAAGCTTTTCACATCCTGAAATTGCAGGAAGGCATTGAAGCGCCGTTCGTAGCCGATCGTGCTGCTGAGCCGGTCGCCAATGTCCGCGCCGCACGGCGAGCCAGCCCCATGCCCTGGATACACGATGACTCCGTCGTCGAGCTTCAGGTAGAAATCGCGCAACGTGTAGAACTGTTGTTCCGCCAGCTTCTTCGCCTGGGCATTGCCGAGGAGATCGGGCCGCCCGGCGGAGCTGACAAAGAGCGAGTCCCCCGTGAGCACGCCCCAGGGCGCGTCCGGGTGGCTCTTCTCCGCCAGAGTAAACGAAATGTGCTCCGGCGTGTGGCCGGGGGTGTGTCGGACGGTAATCAAAATCGAGCCGAGCTTGAACGTGTCTCCGGCTAGAATTTTTTCGTGATCGAATCCGTAGCGAGCCCCACCCTCGTGACTGACGAAGATTTTCGCCGTCTCGACCCGCGCACAGAGTTCGCGCGCACCGCTGACCAGATCCGCATGAATGTGGGTTTCGAAAATGTGCGTGATCGAAACCTGCTTCTCGCGGGCAAGTTGGAGGTAGCAGTCCACGTCCGCCCGCGGATCGAACAACGCGGCCACGCCTTCGGAGTCATCGCCGACGAGGTAAGAAAGCTCGGCGATGCCTTCGGTTTGAATGCATTCAAAGATGAGAGCCATGGCCGGTTACCCGCTGTCTGGTCATCCCCCCATTCAACATCGCGTAAAGGGGAGATGCATGAGTCTCCTGAGATGATGACGCCCGAGAGCGAAACGGTTTAGGTGTTGTCTTCGTCCGCATCGATCGCCGGCACGCCGAGATCCATGTTCGCGGCAATGTCGGTCAACCGCTCGTCAGTCTCCCCTTCTTCATCGAGCGTCTCCTGCAGGATTTCCGCGATGTCATCCTCGCCGGCGAGTTCCGCCAGCGTGCGGGTTGTGCCGTAGCCGGCGATTTCGTAATGCTCCGCTTTCTGCGCCGCCCCGATGAGTGCAAGGTCGCGCATCACCGGCTCGGCATCCTCGTCGATGACTTCCGCACCTTCAGCGACCAGGCCGGCCATCGCCTTGCATTCCTTGCCGGTCATGACTTCGCCGAGCATCTGGCCGATTTTCTCGAGGCGCTCGACGTGGACTTGGGTTTGTTCGCAGTGGGTCACGAACGCCTCGCGGAGTTCCTCGCTCGACGCGGCTTCGGCCATTTTAGGAAGAGCCGTGAGGAGCTGGGTCTCGGCGCTATGGAGGTCTTTGAGTTCTTCGACCAGAAGGTCGTGTGGGGTGGTTATTTTTTTCATGAGTGGATGGATTTGTGATCCGCGGTCAAAGGGCCAGGGCAGCTGCTTCATTTTTTCCCTTTCGCCGAGGCTTGGGCCCGCTGACGGATCGCTTCTTGGTCGTGGGAATCTCATCTGCCTCCATCAGCGCCTTCAGGCGCTTGAGCGCGATATCCACCTGAAGGCCGGCGTCCTCGCCGCTGAGTTTCGCTATCAGCTTTCCAAGCTTTCCTCCGGGTGGATCGTATTCGAGAGCCACGGTGACCTCCGTGCCTTCGCCACCAGGAGCCGCGTCGAACCGCACGGAGCCCGCGTTGGGCACATCGGTGCCCTCGCGCGAGCGCCACGCGATCAGCGCGCCGGGCTTGTCGTTGATGATCAGGGAATGCCACTCGACTATGCCGGTCGGCATGGTGACTTTCCAGTGCGACTCGTCAGCGGAGACGGCGGTGATGCTCACCTTAGCCTCGATGACGCGCTCGAGATTCTCGATGTCGCGCCAGAAGGCATAGAGTTCGGACGCCGGCTTGCGGATAGTGACGGCGCGCACGATGCGCGGCCCTTGGTTGCCGGGGACTGATATCCCGGCGGATGGATTCTTGCTTGGAGCCGCCACGGAAGATTTCCGGCGCGGAGCTTTTCTAACGGTCGCATTGGCCATGGAAGAAGAGTGTTCTTTTTCCCGAGCCGGTTCCTGAGTTGGCTCCATTTCGGAAAAACTTTTTCGGTCGCGAGTCCGGTCAGAAGAAGCCGGATCAGAGACGCTCGCATTCGATCGCGCGGGTCGGCTCGTTCGGCCCGCACTCGCAGTCGGAGACGGTGAGCCGGCCGCGGATGAGAGTTGGTTCGCAGGTTCTCGCAAGCGTTGAGGATGCGCGAAAGGGACATCTCCTGCCATGGGGCAGAACCCTCCTACTCCCAATGCGAACCACCGGTGCCATTGTGTGGTCTTCGGATAGGCAGCCCCGTCCAACACTCACAGAATGTCCAAGTCCGCACACGCTTCCTCCCCTGCCCGCTTCATCACGCCGATGAAGGCACTGGGCCGTGAGCAGATTCCCGTGGGCTTGTGGCAGTGCGAGATCAAGTTCGACGGATTTCGGGCCGTGGCAGTTTTGAACGATGGCGAAGCAGAGCTGTGGTCCCGCAATCACAAGCCGCTCTCGGCGGACTTTCCCGAGGTCATTCAGGCGTTGCGAAAACTGAAGTGCCGCAACGGCGTGTTCGATGGCGAGATCGTGGCGCTGGACGAAGCCGGGCGCTCGAGGTTCCAATTGCTGCAGGCGCGCGACCTACCGGGCGAGCGACCGAAGTTGGTCTACTACCTTTTCGATCTCCTACATCGGGACGGGCGGTCCCTCGTCGATGCGCCGCTCGAGGAGCGCAGGAAGCATCTCGTGTCACTTGCCGGAAAAGCCGCGAAGCCGGTGCAGCTTTCGCCGGTGTTCCTCGTCGAACCCGCCGAACTGCTCGCAGCGGCGCGCCAACAGGGACTCGAAGGCATCATCGCGAAGCGGCCAGGTTCGCGCTACGAAGCGGACCGGCGCAGCGGCGCCTGGCTGAAGTGCAAGGTCGTCGCCGAACAGGAACTCGTCATCGGTGGTTTCACGCCGCCGAAAAACAGCCGCCCGTATTTCGGTGCGATCCTCGTGGGATATTACCAGGCGAGTAAATTGATCTACGCGGGAAAAGTGGGAACGGGATTCGACCACGCCCTGCTGCAGTCGCTGCACGCGACCTTTTTGAAACGGGTGCGCAAGGTTTGTCCGTTCGCCAATTTGCCGATGGAGAAAAAGCCACGTTTCGGCGAGGGCATGAACAGCGCCGCGATGCGGGGGGTTACGTGGCTCAAACCGGACCTGGTTGCTCAAGTGAAGTTTACGGAATGGACCCACGATGGCCTGCTGCGTCAGCCGGTGTTTCTCGGCCTGCGCAAGGACAAGCGCGCCACACAGGTCCGCCGCGAGGCTACGTTGGTGCCTCCTCGCAAGAAATCGTCACGCCGCACGTCGTGAATTTTTCCACTGCCTGTCGTTGTCTTTCGCGATGCGGGCCATGGACCGCCGGGTGAGCACCGAGCTGTCATCCTGTCGCGCGGTGACTGTTTTCGCGGGACGTCCGGATTTCGCGATTAACCAAACGTCCTTCCCGTCGTCCGAGCGGATTTTGAACATGTGCCACTCGCCTTTCAGTTTCTTGCCATGCAGCTCCAGCTTCAGACTGCCTTCGGCCACGCTTCCACTGAGGAGATGATACGTTCCGATGTCCCAGACCATGACGGTGCCGCCGCCGTATTCACCCTTGGGAATGGTGCCTTCGAACTTCAGGTAACCGACGGGATGGTCTTCGACGGCGAAGGCCGACCGCTTCACGCCGAGATCCGTAGGCACGCCTTTGGGCACGGCCCACGATTTCAACGTTCCTTCCATCTCCAGGCGGAAATCATAGTGGAGGTGAGACGCAGCGTGTTTTTGAATCACAAACCGGCCGACCGCCTTCGACTTTGTGCGGCGAACAAGCGCAGCCGACGGCTCTCGCGTCTTGGAGAAATCCCGCTTCTCAGCGTAACGTTTCAGCGATGGCTCCGTCGGCGCTTGCTGCGACGCGAAGGCTTTGGGGAGCGATTGTTTGAGGGTGAGCACAGGAGCGAACAAATCGCCGACCTTCTTCAAGCGCCTGAGTGCCTCGGCGGGTGTGAAGGAGAACGATGCGGTCTTCTTTCCCTTCAACGCACGCCGCAATTCCTCCCAAGTCACGGGCATCGAGACGAACGGCGTGTCGCGTTTCCCGCGCACCGAGTAAACGGACACCGTCGTTTTCGAGCGGGAGTTCTGGCTCCAATCGATAAAGACGCGGCCTTTCCTGCGCACCTTGGCCATCTGGCTTACAACCAGTTCGGGATGCTGTTTCTCCAGCAGTTGTGCGACAGCATTCGCGAAAGCGCCGGTGGCATCGTAAGTCACCTTCAGATTCAGCGGCACGTAGAGCTGGATGCCTTTCGAGCCGGAGACCTTGGGAAACGATTCGAGTCCGAGCGTGTCCAGCAGCTCCTTCACTAGGAACGCCACGCGCGCGCAGGTCAGAATGTCGGCGCCCTCTCCGGGATCGAGATCGAAGGCCACGCACGTCGGTTGCTCGAGTTTCGGCGCGCAATGCAGAAAAGTATGAAGTTCGATCGCGGCGATGTTGGCGCACCACGCGAGTGTCGGCGCGTCATTGATCAGGATGTAGTTGGTCTCCCCCTGTTCACGCCGACGCGCGACCGCGAAGGTTTTGATCCACGGTGGCGCGAACTTAGGCGCATTCTTCTCGTAAAACCTCTCGCCGCTAAAGCCGTCCGGAAATCGAATCAGCGTCACTGGGCGGTTCTTAAGATGTGGGAGAATGAACGGCGCAACGTCCACGTAGTAGCCGATCAGGTCGCCCTTCGTGAATTTGCCCGTCGGGAAGAAGACCTTGTCGAGGTTGGTGAACTTCACCTCCCGCTTCACCTTTGCCGCGGCTGCCATCGTGCGGACGCGGGGCGCTACGCCGCTTTCTTACGCGGCTTCTTTTTCGAAGCGGTGGCCGCTTTCTTTTCCTGGCTCGCGTCCTTGAGGCTTTGCTGAAGCACGGCAGCGAGGTCGATGACGTTTGTCGCGCGCTTCTTCGAGGTGCTTCCACCACCCGGCAACTCCTTGCCACCGCTGGCGACCTTCTTGTCGATGAGCTTCATGAGCGCGGAACGGTATTCGTCGGTGTAGCGCTCCGGGTCCCACTTCTCACTCATCTGGTTCACAAGCGTTTTGGCCATGGTCAGTTCCCGCGCGCCGAGGCGCTTCTCCGCGGGAATCGTTATCTTCGCCGGATCCACCAGCTCGTCGGCGAAGCGCATGAGTTCGAGCACGAGGAGATCGCCGTTTGCCTTCACGGCCGCGAGATGCTGGCGGGTCTTGATGATGACCTTCGCGATGCCGGCCTTCCCCGTGTCTTCCAGAACCTCTCGCAACAGATGATAGGCCCCACCGCCGCCTTTGAGCGGCTGCAGGTAATACGGTTTGTAGAAGTAAACCGAATTGATCTGCGCCACCTCGACGAAGTCGACGATCTCGATCGTGTCGGCTGCTTCGAGATCCACGCGCTTGAAGTCCTCGTCCTTCAGCACGACGAATTTTCCCTTCTCATACTCGTAGCCCTTCACGATCTGATCCCACGGCACCTCCTTGCCGTCGAGTTCAGCCACGCGCTTGTAGTTGATCGGGCTGAGGTCGCCGTTGCGGAGCATCTTGAACTTCAGCTCCTCCGAACGGCTGGCGGTCTGCAGCGCCACGGGAATGTTCACGAGTCCGAAGCTGATGGAGCCTGTCCAGATTGCGCGCATGGTGGTATGGAAAAATCGAGAGAGATGAAGTGGTGCTAGCGTGATCTGTTCTTTATCCGGGCCGGCGTAACGACGGTTCGCGGTCCCAGATGCGGCCCGCCTTCGCCATTTTGACAAAGGCACCGACCGCGTTCTTTCCGGCCAGCGCGATGACACCGTCATCCGGTTTCACGCCGGCGCGAGCCATCAACGGTTTCGCCTCAGTGGTGTGGGCGATGACTTTCAGATGCGCGAAAGCGTCGCTTACCCAATCGACCGCGGCGGCCTGCGTGGACAGATCCGCCGCACCGGCTGACGAGGCAAGGATCGCGACGGCATCGAAAAACACGGAGGGCGCGGCCGTGATGGCGAAGTCGGCTGCCACGTGGGCGTCCTCAGCGTCCTTCACGCCGCCGACCTTGGGAGCGATCACGACGCATCCGGCTTTTTCTGCATTCGCCATGCGCCGCACGGCGGCGAGGAGTTCGGGATCAAAACCATCCGTGACCAACACGCCGATTTTTCGGCCGGCCAGGGTGGGCTTCGCTTTGCCGATCAAACTCAGCGTCGGTGAGGGCGCGAGATCGCGCGGCTTCACTGCGGGCTGAATCGTCTCAGCCTGCCCTCTCATGCCGAGCGCCTCGGCGACGTGATCGTGTAGCGAGGCATCGACGTTCGCGAGGTGACCGAGCATGCGCTGCCGGATCGCCTTGGTCTCGACCTTGCCGAGCTCGAAGGCAAACGCACTGACGATGTGCCTTTGCTCCGGCTCGGTCATCGAATGGAAGAAGAGCCGGGCCTGGGAGTAGTGATCGGCAAACGTCTCCGAGCGCTTGCGCAGCTTAACTCCGTCGAGCGGCTCCGGTTGGCTCGTGAAGCCGCCTGTTGGATTTTCCCGCGGGCCGCCTTCACCGAGTGAGTTGGGCTCGTAGTTCACGCGGCCTTTCGGCACCTGCATCTGCCGCAGGCCGTCGCGCTGGAAGTTGTGCATCGGGCAACGCGGAGCGTTGACCGGAATCTGATGGAAGTTGGGGCCGCCGAGCCGGCTGAGCTGTGTGTCCTGATAGGAGAAGAGCCGGCCCTGAAGCAGCGGGTCATTCGAAAAATCGATGCCGGGCACCAGGTTCGTCGGGAGAAATGCCACCTGTTCGGTCTCGGCGAAGAAGTTGTCCGGGTTGCGGTTGAGCACCATTTTTCCGACGATGCGGAGCGGAATGATTTCCTCCGGGATGAGCTTCGTCGCGTCGAGGACGTCGAAGTCCAGTTTGTCCGCCGTCTCTTGATCGAACACTTGCAGCGACAGTTCCCACTCCGGGAAGTCGCCCTTGTCGATCGCTTCCCACAAATCACGCCGATGAAAATCCGGGTCCGCGCCATTGATCTTCACCGCCTCGTCCCACAGCACCGCCGCGGCGCCGATCTTGGGCCGCCAGTGAAACTTCACAAAACGCGAAGCGCCTGCGGCATCGATCATCCGGAATGTGTGCACGCCGAAACCTTCGATCATCCGAAGCGAACGCGGGATGGCGCGGTCGGACATGATCCACATCAGCATGTGCATCGATTCAGGGGTCAGCGTCACGAAATCCCAAAACGTGTCGTGCGCCGAAGCCGCCTGCGGGAAGCCGCGATCCGGCTCCATTTTCACCGCGTGCACGAGGTCGGGAAACTTCATCGCATCTTGAATGAAGAAAACGGGGATGTTGTTTCCCACGAGGTCGTAGTTGCCCTCGGAGGTGTAGAACTTCACCGCGAAGCCGCGCACGTCGCGCGGCAGATCGCCCGATCCCGCGCCGCCCGCGACGGTGGAAAGGCGCACGAAGACTTCCGTCTTCACTTTCGGATCGTTGAGAAACTCCGCCTTCGTGATGTCCCCGAGCGACTCATAGACCTGAAAGTAGCCATGGGCGCCCGAGCCACGCGCGTGAACGATCCGCTCGGGAATCCGCTCGTGATCGAAATGCGTGATCTTCTCCCGAAGGACAAAGTCCTCGAGCAACGTCGGGCCGCGCTCGCCGGCCTTGAGAGAATTCTGATTGTCCGAGATGGCGAGGCCGTGATTCGTCGTCAGCGAATTGGCGCCGTCATTCGTTGTCTGATGCAGCTCCGCCGTGCGCGACAGGGCCGGCGTTGAAGCTTTGGATTTCCTGGCGCTCGAGATTTTGGATTTTTTAGCCATAAGATGGAGTCACCCTCGCAGCGCACCGGGCCCGCACACGCGCGCCGGTGTGAGCGGCGGCGGAGTTATGTGTGCGCGGCGGCGGCGACCGGCTGAAGATTTGTATTGGCCGGCCCGTTCAGGACGTGCCCGCGGCAATTGAAGCGCGAACCGTGCGCGGGGCAGTCCCACGTCTTCTCGGCGTCATTCCACGCGACGATGGCCCCGAGGTGCGGACACACAGCGGAGTATTCGTGGAGCGTTCCGTCGGCCTCGCTGTAGACTGCGACCTTGGCGAGTCCGTGACGCACGATGGCGCCGGTGCTGGGAGCAACGAGCTCGGCTCGCTTCACGTCGCCGGCTGTAAGCCAGTCCACGTATTGCGCCGCCATGTTGGCTGTTTCCTTCGCGAACTCGCCGGTGGCTGCGAGCGACACTCGCGAAGGGCTGTAAAGTTGCGCCCACGGGCTCTCGTTGCCCGTAATGAGATCCGTGAGCAACAATCCCGCGATCGTGCCGTGCGTCAGTCCGTTCCCGGAATCACCGGTCACGAGGTAGACGTTGTCGTGGTCCATGGGGTTCCGGCCGATGAAGGCCAGTCCGTCCACGGGCTCCATGACCTGGCCCGACCAGCGAAAGCGAATTTCCCCTGCCTGTGCGAATCGCTCGCGCGTCCATCGCTCGAGTTGCGTGTATCGCGTGTCCGCATCGTCGGCCTGGCCGGTTTTGTGGTCTTCGCCACCGACGATCAGCAGATCGTGGGCGGGAGGCGGGCTGTCCGCCGCGGCGGCGACGAGCCGCACATAATGGTAGGGATCACACGTATCCCAATACAGCGCCTTCGGCACCGTCCCGGCCGGCACCTCAATACCGATCACGTAGGACCGGTAGGCAGCCTGCTTTGTGTGAACGACGAGCCGGTCGATGACCGGCGTGTTGGTAGCCACGACGATCGCGTCGCAGGTGACGGTTTTGCCATTGCGCGTATCGACGTGCGCCGACTCTCCACCCTCGATCTTTGTGGCATGCGTGTTGGTGAAGATGCGTCCGCCGTGGCGGGCGATGCACTTCGCGAGAGCGTCGAGATACTTGAGCGGATGAAACTGGGCCTGGCGGCGGAAACGCAGCGCACGACCGGTGTCGAAGGCAGGCAGCGGCGCGCGGTCGACGAGTTCGATGTCCGTCAGGCCGGCACGGCGTGCGGCGACCAGCTCGCTATCGAGCGGGTCGTCCGATTGATCCGGCGCGTTGAAAAGATAACCGTCCACGCGCTCGAAATCGCAGTCGATCTTCTCCTCGCGCACGATCCGCTCGATCGTGTCGATTGCCGCGGCATGACTTTCCGCCGCAAGCCGCGCCCCGTCTTCACCATGCAAGCGCGCGAGCTTGACGTAGCGGTCGTCGAGCGCGGTGACGAGATGCGCGGTTGTCCGCTGGGTTTCACCCGAGCCGATCACACCATCCTCCAGCACGATGACGGACTTGCCCGCATTGCCCAGGAGATACGCCGTTGTCAGCCCCGAGATTCCCGCGCCTACGATGCAGACGTCCGCACGCTCATTCCGCGTCAGGCCGGAAAATTCGGGCCGCGAAACCGTGGCCATCCAGACGGAAGTGGAGTGTCCGCACGGGGTATTCATGTTGAATTGGCCGGGTCAGAGACGATCGCAACATAGGCAGACCGATTCGTTCAGCTCGCAGCGACTGGCACCGGGCGTATCGGAAGGCCGGATGTGTCGTGCGTGGAGAGGGCACCGGCGGTTTTCTCTTCGCACCACGTGGCGCACTTCGCGCCCTGGCTACCACCCCATGAGGCGGAGAGGGCTCCGAGCAGGAAGCCGACAAAGGCGCACAGTGAGAATATCGCCAGAGCGTTGGCCGCGGTATCCGCGGCTTCACGCGCTTTCGCCGCGGCAGCCTCCTTGACGGCGGCGAGGTCGGCCTGCAACCGGTCGAAGGTGGCGGTCCACTCCGTGACGGCGCGGTCCGCATCGGCCTGGCTCATCCCGGTATGATCCACAAGCGCGGTGACCGCGGCAGCGCGATTGGCGTCGGTGTTGCCTTCTTGCGCAGGATTGAAGAGGCGGGCGACGGCGAAACCGATTTCGCGTTTCGCGCGGATGCCTTCACTCACGGCGCCGTCTGCTGGACGATTGCCCACCGCCTCATCGACAAAGCTCGTGATCGTTTCGCCCGATTGCTTCACAGCGTCGGCAGCGAGATCGACAGCACCACCTGCGACGGCGGCCGCAGGTTGGCCGGCTGCGGAGAGTCCACCGCCGACAAGTTTTGAGAGATCACCCAACATCCAGCCGGCGCCGAACGCTACCACCAAGACTCCGGCTACGGTCGCCACACACCAGACGCTGAAACCGTGCAGCCAGCCAGTGGCGCGGGCGCGGACGGGAGAGAAACGTCCCGCGACCCAGCCGCCGAACCATAGCGAGACAACGGCGCTGATGCCTTGGATGAGCATGGCACCCACGCCCAGATTCGCCACCGGATTTTCTGCCGTGAGCGGACTGTAGATGGCGAAGCCCAGGCCGGCGCCCAGCATCATGAACAGCACTTGCAGCGCGAGTGCGGCACTCATGCCGGCAAAGATCGCGCCCCACGAAACGGTGGAGCGACGACGGGTTTGACACTCGCAGTAGTTGGATCGTCCGAGAGATTCAGAGGACGAAAAGGGCCGGGCGGGATTCATGGGATTGTTCATGGATCGATCGGGTTGGAACTAGCGGCGGAAAAGTTTTGCGATGAGGAAAATCACGCCGGCGCCGATGAGGCCGCCGCCGAAAATGAGATAGAGGATCGAGTAGCCGATCGCGGCGACCGGCAGGAAAAGCAGAACGAGATCATTCATGGGAGGGATGTTTTGGGTTTCCTATTTTCTCGATTTGCGGGAGACGGGCGTCTCTTCATTGGCAACCAGTGCGTCTGCATTCACGCGGTTGGAGATCTTGGTGAGCGCCTTGTTGGTCTCACCTTCTTCGTCGAGGCTCGCCTGGAGCAGCCCGGCCACCTGCCGTTCTCCGAGGACCTCGGCAAACGCCCTCGCCGTGCCGTAGCCGGCGATTTCGTAGTGCTCCACGCGCTGCGCTGCTCCGATGAGCGCGGCGTCGCGGACCGCGTCGGGGCCCTTCGCTTCAATCGCCTCGGCGCCTTCCTCGACAAGGCCGAGCATAGCGTGGCACGTCTTCCCCTTCGCAGGCAGGCCAAGGATCTTGAGCGACTGCGCGAGTCGGTTCACGTGTCCGCGCGTTTGCGCGAGATGGTCCTTGAAGCCTTCCTTGAGTTCTGGATTCGTCGCGGCCTTCGCCATTTTCGGCAGGGCCTTGAGCAATTGTTTCTCGGCGTGGAAGAGATCTTTGAGTTCGTCGATCAGGAGAGCATTGAGGCTTGGTCGAGATGACATGGTGAGGGTATGTTTCGGGTTCGACTGAGAGGCTGGACTCGATCCGCTGGACGGAAGTGCGCAGCGGAATTTCTGAGCCACGCACGGTGCCAGAAAATTTTTCTGCGTGCGATGGGGTCAAACCCGAATCGCAATAGTGGAGGCGGGCTGTCGTTCGTGTGTCGTCCGTTTGCAGTTCCGTCCGGCCTTGGATTCTGTGTGAACGACGGATGCGGAGTTGAGTCACAGAGGACGCTGAGGACTCACAGAGGGCACCGAGTCACTCCATAGCTCGGAACGACGGCATACGCTCCTTCGGAGCGAAGGCGGTCGCCTGTCTCCTGCTTGCCGTGCAGTAGCTCCTTCGGAGCGGAGGCGGGTCACCCGTCACCTGTCTCCTGTCACCCGGGTTCCGGGGCTGGCTTCGAAAGTCGAAACCAGCCCTTTCACCATAAGACTACAACGGATCAGCGGCCGTCTCCGTCGGCATCGCCCGGCAGAGCCCTCTCGACCCGGTGCCAGGCGTCGCGCGTCGCGCCCTTGGCTTTGTCCCAGGTCAATCCAGCAGCTCCACTGGTTTTCTCGTAGTCGCGCTTGAGGTCCGCCTCCACCTCTTCATACGTCTTGCCCGGATACTGTCCGCGACCTTCATAGCCGGTGCGGTAGGCCGGTTGATACATTGCATAGGCCGAATCCTTGGCCACATAGGATCGATTGGAGTAGTTGGTTCTCCAATAGGTGTCCTCAACGGTAGGATCCACCTTCTCCGCAACCTTCTTTCCCGCCAGACCGCCTGCGACGGCACCGGCGACCAGTCCAACGGCGGCCCCGACAGGGCCCGCGACGGCTCCGATCGCGGCTCCGGTCGCACCACCACCCGCGGCTCCGATTCCCGTGCCGACGGGATGCGATCCCGGCGTCTTGGTGATGGGGTCGCGATTGGCGGCGGCGTCACCCTTCTTGTCTGCATTTCTCGTATCGTTGTTCATGTTGTTGTTCCTTTCCTGGTTATTGCTTTTCGGTCGATGAATCGAACGTTGCCATCAGCGCTTCACGGACAGGTCGCCGAGCGCCTCTTCGTTGAGTGAGGAATGCGCCAACTCATTGAGCGCTTCGTTGGAATGCTTCTCCTGTTCCAGGATTTCCTGCAACAGATCCGCGGCCTTTTCGTTGTCCAACAGCTCGGCCCATTCGTGGAGGCAGCCATAGGACGCGATCTCGTAGTGCTCCACCTTCTGTGCGACTCCGATCAACGCCGCGTTGATGGCAGGCGATCCTTTGAACTCCGTCGCGATTTCGTCTGCCTCTTTCAAAAGGCCCACGGTGGCTTCGCACGTTTTGCCTTTGGCTTTTCTGTCGAAGCATTGGAAGACCTGCTCGAGCTTCTTCACATGGCTCTCGGTTTCTTTCTGATGAGACTGAATCGCCTCTTTCAGTTCACCGCAGGTGGCGGCCTTGGCCATCTTGGGCAACGCCGCGGCGATGCGCTGCTCGGCGTCATACATGTCTGCAAGTCCGTCAAAAAATAGATCTTTAAGTGTCTTCATGTTGGTTTTGTTTTTTGTAATTGGTTGTTTGGAGAGGGCCCTGCGACCGGTCATCCCAGCCGCAGGGTTGTTTCGCTGATTAACGGCGGGTGCCGAGGTAGGCTTCGGCCTTCGGGCGCGACGAGTGCCCGTTGTCATCGTTGGCATCGGGCGTGGACGAATCACCCGTGACGCAGATGTCTTCCGCGCCGGCTTGTTTGAAGATGTCCTTGGCCCGGGTGATTTCCTCCGAGTTGTCGGTGTGGACCGAGAGGAGGATGTTGCCGGCCTTGACCTTGCCCTCGTAGCGCTTGGCTTCGAGTTCCGGAATGCCCATGCCGATCAAGCCACCGGTGATGCCGCCGGCTGCCGCGCCGATCGCCGCGCCACTGAGCGCAGCCATGAGGGGACCCGCGGCGATGAAGGGACCGACGCCCGGAATGGCGAGTGCGCCAATCCCGACAATCCATCCCAAGGCTCCGCCGATTACGCCGCCGGTGCTGGCGCCGGCGACAGCACCTTCCGGAGCTTTGGTGTTCTTCTCATGCGCGAAATCCCTGGACGTTCCCTTGTCGGGAAACAGCACGGAGATGTCGTTGTTGGAGAAGTTCGCCGTCTTGAGCTGCTCGACGATTCGGTCAGCCTGTTCGCGGGATGTGGTGATGCAGAATACAGATTTCTTGGCCATGATGTTTTGATCTCTTGGTGTTCGTTGTTGGTGAGTGAGGGATAGTTGCTCGCGATCTCGGGCGTGATTTCGAGTTGGCTGTCCACGTTCTCGGGGCCCGCGATGCTAGGCGACGAGGCCCCTCCGTTCCATGGGGTGTAACCCGGTTGCGCAGCCGAAACGGGCGGACCGGATGCGATAAATCGTTCTCCCAGTGCCGTCTTGGGCGTTGCATTCGCGGCGCGCTAGAGTGTCCACCGTTCTGACAATCTTTCTCGTTCTCGACAAATTTTCGTTTGAACGACGGAAGCGGATTTGAAGACAGAGGACAGTGGACTCTCACATGTCACCGACAGCTCCGTGCACTCAGTCGACCGCGCATCTGATCTTCGCGCTGATGCGCCGCACACGACATTGAATCAGGTGTCTGCTCATTCGGAGTTCACGAGAACTCACCGAGGACACAGAAGATTCACCACGCTCACTTCACTTTCCCCCATGTCGCGCGCCCGGAATTTCCGCGGCGGAAATCGGGCTCCCGTCCGATGGCACAGCCGCGCGTCGCAACCAAGTTTACCGGGTCATGCCGACTCTGAAGGCATGGCTGCAAAGTTGCGTTCACCTCGTCCGCCGCTGGCCGCGGTGGGTGGTCGTGACGATCGCAATCGTCGCCGGCCTTCTGCTGGCCGCGCGCATCGCGCTTCCGATTGTGCTGACAAGCGCGGTGAATCACCGGCTGCAGAAGATCGAGGGTTACACCGGCCGCGTGCAGGATGTCGACGTGCACCTATGGCGCGGTGGCTACTCCATGCACGGTTTCGAGATCATGAAACAAAACGGACGGCTGAAGGAGCCGTTCATCTGGGCGCGCGAAATCGACTTCTCCCTCGCGTGGGGCGAACTGCTGCGCGGCAGGTTCGTCAGCCGCGTCCGGATCGCCGTCGGGCAGCTCACCTTTGTCGCCGGGCCCGACGCGGAGCAGAGCCAGACCGACCTCGACGGGCGCTGGCAGGATGTGATCGAGGCGCTGTTCCCCATCGACATCACGCACCTCGAGATCACAGACGGCCTGTTGCGCTACATCAACACGAAGCGGGAACCGATGGTCGATCTGTTCATCACCCGGATGCACCTGGTCGGGACCGGCCTGAGAAACCGGCGCAGCGGGGAGGACGGCGATGAGTTTCCTGCGTCGATCCGCGCCGTCGGCGACAGTGTCGGGGATGGCCGGCTGGAGATTGAGCTCGATGCCGAGCCGCTGGCACAGGAACCGCACTTTCACCTCCGGCTGAAGCTCGACGCGGTTCACCTCCCGGCTTTGAACGAGACTCTGAGAGCCTACGCGAACGTCGACGTAAGCCGCGGGACATTTCGCCTCGCCGGCGAAATGGCGGCGAACGACGGCGGCTTTCGCGGCTACGTGAAGCCCTTCTTCGAGGACCTCGACTTCGCGAGCCTGCCGCACGAGGAGGAAAGCATCGGACGCCGGATCTGGGAGACGGTTGTCTCATTCATGACGGAAATCGTGAAGAACAAGCCGCGAGACCAACTCGCCACGCGCATTCCGTTCGAGGGCCGGTTCGGTGACGCGAAGGTCAGCGTGCTCACCACAATCGGGAACGTGTTTCGACACGGCTTCGTCCAGGCCTTCGACCCCACGGTCGAAAACTCGGTCGACCCGGAAGCGGTCGAGCCGACCGGCGAGGTCGCTCCACTAGAGGAATCGCGCGAGAAGAGCCGCGCCGACGCGGCTGCGGAAATGAAGCCCTGAGTCAAGACCAGGCCGGCAACTCTTCCTCTCTCGTTTCGTTGTCGATTGATTTCCGTGTGAACGACGGAAGCCGAGTTGAAGTCACAGAGGACAATGAGGACTCACAGAGGTCACCGAGTCGGTTTTCTCAGTGAACTCGGTCCAACCCAAATCAACTCAGGAAACTCCTACACCAAGAGATCGCCTAACGAATGGATCAGGCGTCGATCTTCGCGCACATGCTCCGGACACGGCGGCCAACTTCCATGCAGTCTGCAGCTGCGCCGCGACGACCCCAACACCAAGACAGTCTCCGCGACCGCTCAGCGCGCAGCACAAACCCTCACCTTAAAGTCCCGATGGCAATGGCTGTTGATGCTTGAAAGACCGGACCTAATGACCGTTATTCTAGCTGCACCTCAAACCGCAACGAATGTCTGCCATGCAAGAAAAGTCGCAGAAAGTTGGACGTGCCAACGGCCGAAAAGCCGCGGGAGCGCATGGCGCTTTCAAACACAGCGCCAAGCCGGCAAAGCTCAGGTCCGTGCTGGACGCCTACAATCTGAAGAACTCGGATTATGCGCGGGTGAGGGAACTTGTTTCCAAGCATTTGGGCAAGGCAAGCGCCCATGGCCGCTAGGCGTAGGCCGCCCTTGGTCGACCCGGCACAGGTCTTCCTCAATGTTCCGTACAACCGTTCCTACGAGCACCTGCTCGTCGTGTTGACTGCGGCACTTGTGGCCGTAGGCCGCGTGCCGCGTCTGACCTTTCAAGTGCCCGAAGTCGGAGAGGGCCGCTTGCGCCGAATCTTCAGTCTGTTGAAATCGTGTCGCGTCTCGATCCACGACTTGAGTGCAGTGGGTATTCCGGTCCGCTTTAACATGCCGTTCGAGCTTGGACTCGCCTGTGCGATCAAAGAGCAGTCCGGCGAGCATGACTTCCTGATCCTCGAGAGAAAGCCTCACCGTCTTCACAGACATCTGAGCGATGTCGGCGGTATCGATCCCAAGATTCACAACGGCACGGCGCGCGGCGCCATCAACGCGATCCTCGATGTTCTCGAGCGCCCAGGCGGGAACCCATCAACCGAGGATGTCATGCGACTCCATCGGCACATGATGGCCTTTGTGCCCGCATTGAAGAGAAGGCACGGAACCCGCGACCTCTTCAGCACGCGGGTCTACGGAGAACTCGTTGCAACAGGGTGGGCCGCAATGGAAGAGATGCGCCTGATCTGACCGGTTCGCTTCGCCGACCACAGCCGTTTCCGAACGCGCCGACCTCTATGCTACTGTGGCTGGGCCCCATCGGTCGGCATCCACTTCATCGATCGGAGCCTGGAGCAAATCGCCCTCGCTTGGGCTCCGAGGGACACCATACTCGTATTTCACCAATGAGCCTCTCGCCGCCGCGCACGCTGACCCGGTTTCCATACTTCATTCGTTGGATTCTTCTTCTGGTTGGCGTCGGGTTGATCGCCGCCCTGACCCTCCCGCTGCTCACCGACGAAGTCCGCCTGGTCTTCTTGTTCTGATTCCCTTGATGCTGGTGTATCGAGTCGTCTGGCTGGACCTCCCACGCCCGTGAATTCCTCGAGTGGCACAACGGGATTTTCAAAGGGTGACGGCAATCTCACCCAACCTGGAGTGAAGCGCCGCAGCGCCCTGGCTCAACGTTGCGACCGGCTCAGCGGCGACTTCAGCGCTGGCAGCACGAATGCGATCTTCTCCCGGACGTGGGCATCTTCCTCCGTCCGCGCGAGAGCTTCGATGGCGGGCACGGCCGCAGTCGCGTTCAGATGCAGCAAACCTTGGAGCGCCATGCTTCGCACTTTAGCAACTTCGTCGCTGAGCGCCTCGGTCAATGCGGGCACCGTCTTCTTGTCCATAAATTGGGTAAGTGCGTAGGCGGCCGTCTCGCGCTCCGTCGGATCCGGATGCCGCAGGCGATCAATCAGAATCTCACGTGCCAGTGCGCTTCTCCTGCAATGGCCCAGACTCGCGAGGGTGAACCGTCGCAACCGCTCCGAGGGCGCGTCGAGCCATTGCGCGAAGACAGATGCCGGATCCTCTCCGTAAGCGAGAATGGCACCGAACAAGGCGTAGGGCCTCACCCCATCGCCGCCCTCGTCTATCGTCTCGCCGGCTTCACTCGCCGCAACCGATTGCGGGAGGTCGCGAATCGCCTGCTCGTAGGCCTGCCGGCTCTTCAATGTGCAGGCTGCCTCAATTGCCATCTCTCGCACGACCCCCTCGGCACTTTCATCGAGGTAGGTGCTCAAAAGGTCTTCCGCGTTCCGAGGATCGTTTGTCCCCTGCAAGGCCATCACGCCGAGCATCTGGTCCTGGCGGTTTGCAGCTCCGAGTTTCTTTTTCGCCTGCGCCGGGGTCAGGCCGTAGTCGATTGGCTTGTTGTCACGCAATTGGAGGAAACGCTTCCTCTCATGCCTGATCAACCCGGCGAAGCTGGTCGCACACCACTCCATACCCGGAAGCCACGCGGCCCAAATTCCGCCCGCCCATTCGTCGGAGGGATCACGCGTTTCCGGATCGAGGAGCAGGACGGCGGCATCGCCATCGGACGAGATCATGAGGGAGCGCTTCACCCGCGTGCCCTGCTCGAAGTGAAAGTCCCGCATGTGTGCGGGTTCGTCCGGGATTGGTTCCTCTGCCTCGGATGCGATCCGGTGCATGACGGGATCGGCGACATTCAGCCAGGCGACCTTCTCCACCGATCGAATTCCGTAGATTGAAAATCCAATCGCACGCCAGCCGTTGGTGACGCGATAGAAATTCCTGAGCGACGGCGGCAGCTTGACGCCGAGACGAGCTTCGGCGGCGGCGATGGCTCGCTCCGAAGCGGGACGATAGCCCATCCATCCACTCTTCCGGGCAACCGAAGGGGTGCGGACCGGCAGCTTCTTCGCCTTGATCAAATCCTCGCTGTATCGGACGAGGAAACTTTTCCATTTTGACGGGGACATGCTATCGCCGTTTGAAGACATTCAGTGTTAGGAATCGCAGCGCCGGGCAATCGGAGGTTGTGGACTTACGATCAGCTTGTCCCGAATTTTCGGACAGCGGCCCACAGGCAAATCAGTTCGGTTCCAGTTCGAGGGCGACCAGACGCATGTGACCAAGATGCTGTTGGTGGCAACTGAGCCTGATAACCGTACCAGTGTTTCTATTCGGACAGGTGTTTCGCCTTGTAGGCCTCGAGCTCTTTTTTCATCCGCTCGATTTCGAGCTTTCCCAACCGATACTGATCTTCGGTGAGGTGGAAATCGAACTTGTTGTCTGTCCAGGCGCCGGGGCGATAATTCCTCGCAAGGTATTCCTCTTTGCTTCTGATCCGGTCTTCCATGCTTTTGATCACCCTTTCCCGCTCCACGGCCGAAGGCTTTCCTTTGTCGATCTTCGCTCGCAGCTGTGCCTCCTCCGACTGAGCCGAACTTCGCCGAGTCCTGGCCGCGATTCTCTTCGCCTCATCGGCTTTCCTCTTGGCGATTCTCGCTTGCGCTATCCTCTCCGCCTCCTGCGCGCGCTTCCTGGATGCATCGGTGAATCGAAAGCTTTCCACCTTCCCGTCCACCACCGTCACATCCAATCCGCTCCAATAATAAACCGTCTTGCCGCGGGCAGTGAGTGCGCTGTCAGCCTTTCCCCAACGCTGCATCAATTCCGATTCGGACATTCCGACGCGAATCACGTTGGCCGTGACCAAACATGGGGAAAACGCTAGGACCGCCAGGAAGAGTAATTTCACTTTCATCGCAAACTGGTTCGCATCCAAAAGGGCATGCGAAATCTGGACGACTTTACCCTGGCTAGAGACCAAGGAGCAACCTTCCGAACCTTGACCCGATCCGAACCTTCATGACCCCATCCGAACCTTCCGGATCTGGGACACTTCGCTTTCGGCGGCACTCAGTCGCCGCCTGAGCCGGCAGGAGGAGTGATGACGAACATCCGACCGGGACCTTCCTTTTTGAACGCGGCGGCAGTTTCCCGTCCGAGGAGTGTGTCGAGTTTGCCCGACGCGGCCGTCAGAAGCTCAACCCTCTGCGCGTCGCGCTGTGCCTGCGGGATCGCCTTGTTCTCATACAGCCGGGACACCGCAATTTGCGTCTCCTGCTGAAGTTTGAGCAACTGGTACGTTGCGTCTGGCGTAACCGACGGGAAGGCCTTGAGCGTTTTCGACAGATGGGCGTAGCGGAAATCCGACGCCTCGAGATACTGGTAGAAACGGTCGTCGTTCAGGACGGCCTTCACCTGGTCGTTAAAAGCGTCCGTCGCAGCGTTTTGCTTCGCCCAGGTCTCGGCATCAATTTCGCCGACCATCTTCAAGTTTGCGGTGGACTCGTCGTAGGACTGCTGCTCGCGATACAATGCCTCGTATTCAGCCTCGGTCACATCGATGGATTGAAGGCGGTTCATCGTTCTCGAGGCAGTGCTCGAGTTGCGCAGTTTGAATTCGTCGAGTTCCTCCGGAGTGAGAACCGTCGCGAGGTCTGCGAAGCCCTGCTGCTCCATAAGGGCCTGCTGCTCCCGAGTCTCGTTCATCCTGTCCATCATGTTCTTTGCTCTGCCGGCCCTGGCTTCACGTCCGACCTGCTCGTAGTCGCGCTCGATCTGTGCGATCGCATCGATCTTCTCGTCCGGCAGGCTGCCGTAGCGCGCCTCGCGATCCGCCGTGCCGAGGTTGACCGAGGGGCGCGTATCGTCGCCCAAAAGATTCTCGACTATTTTCGATCGCTCCTCGTCGAGCCGCTGCCGAGCGGCGACCTGCTCCTGCGTCGGAGACCATCGCTTCCAATACGGGGGCGCGACCGCAGCGTAGCGCTTGTCAAATCTGTCCTGAACCATCTGCTCGACCATTGTGCGGATGACCTTCGGAGGAAATCCCGCGGCTCGGAGATTCGCTACCATGGCTGCCAGATCGTCGCCCGGGTTGATCGACTGCCATGTCGCGGGGGAAAGGGTGGCAGAGCCTTCGGCCGGTTTTGTCGCATCCGGACTCGGCGCTCCGCGTCCGGTGCGTTCCTCTAGCGCCGACGCTCCGGCAGCGGAAGGCGCCGACGATTCTACAGTCTTCAGGTCGTCCTTGAGCGCGAGGAAGTAGAAATATCCGAGGGTCGCGTTTCCTGCCAGGGAAAGTGCAAACAACAAAATCGTTAGGGGTTTCACGACAGTGTGTCCGACGATTGAAGAACGAGAAGCGTTGGAGCGCAAACCAAGTGTTGCATCCGAAGCGCCCAATTCCATTCCGCATCGGACCATTCGTCGAGGGGTCGGATGGGTCGGCTGAATAGGGTCATGCGGCGGATGGGATCATGATGCGGCCGGATGGACAAACGGCGGATCCCCGGAAAGGGTCATGGTTGACTCTTGACAGATTCGCAGGCCGCGGGCGGTCGAATGCGCCGGCCTACATCAATGGCATTGGCGGCGGGCGGTCCGCGGTGACGCGCAACAGAAAGTGACCGACGCCGGACGCGCCGTAAGCGGAGTTTCCGTCTTTGTGTCTCTTTGCGGCCAATGCTTGACAACGTATCTTTTTTGATACCTGTTCACCGCCTTGAAATCCGCGCGACCTCTGCGCTGCCACTTTTTCGCCACGGCCGCAGGCAACGAACCTGTCCGGGAGTGGCTGAAGGCGTTGCCCAAGGAGGAACGATTGCTGATCGGAACAGACCTTCTCACCGTCCAGTATGCCTGGCCCACCGGCAAACCGTTGGTGGCTCCGCTGGGTTCCGGATTGTGGGAGGTCCGAACCGGCCTGCCCGATCGGATCGCACGGGTAATCTTCTTCGTGAACGACGAGGTCATCGTTCTCCTGCACGGACTCATCAAAAAGAGCCGCAAGACACCGCCCGCCGACCTCGACCTGGCGAAGAAGCGCAAAGCTGAATTCCTCAAAGCCCACAACTCATGAGCAAGAGAAACCCACATCTCGGAAGCAATCTCGACGATTTCCTCAAGGAGGAAGGCATGTTCGAATCGGCGAGTGCCGCGGCCGCCAAGAAGGCCTTTGCCCTCAAGCTGAAGGAAAAGATGGCGACCCTTCACATCACCAAGTCAGCTCTTGCACAGCGGCTCGGCACGAGCCGCGCAGCCTTGGACCGTGTGCTGGATGCAAGCAACACGTCCGTCACGTTGAACACGCTTTCCAAGACTGCTGCCGCAGTCGGATACAAACTCAAGGTCGAGCTGGTTTCAGCCTGAAGAACCGGGCAAGCCGATACGCTGAGTACGGGTCAGCGACGCGGCGCGCCCAGCGCTCACGCCCTACCATTCAGGTCCGGGACGGCGGAATACGCCGGCCTACATCAGTGGCATCGGCGGCGGGCGGTCGGCGGTGACGCGCAACAGAAAGTGACCGACGCCGGACGCGCCGTAGTCGAAGTCGGCAGAGGGCAGGCCCGGGCCGTCGGTGGGCCAGACGTCGCCCTCGGGCGTGCTTTCGCGGTAGGCGAGACATTGGTGGGCGAAATCCAGGGCGCGTTCCCGCCAGCGGGAATCGCCGGTGGCTTGATAGACCTCGAGCAACAATTCCCCGCCGCCGGCCAGACCGGTGCACTGGGTGTAGTTTTGGCGAAGATCGCCGTAGGCGTAGGTGGCTTCCGCGGCCTGCAAGGCGGTCTCGAGATACTTGGCGTCGCCGAAAACGCGGTGGGCCGTGAGGTAGGTGAGGCCGATGCCAGCCGCACCGTGACTCCATTGGCAACGCCGCATCTCGGGATGGCCAATGGACGGGGGCCAGTTGAGCCCGCCACGCGCGGGGCGGGCCTGTCGGTCCAGCGTGTCGAAAAGTTCCCGGGCCAAACCCGCCCAGCGTTCGTTGCCTGTGGCGGCGGCGAGAAGAGCGAGGAAGTGCGCCACGCCCGCGATGCCGTGCCCCACGCCGAGGTAAGCCTCGTCGCCAAAACCCGTGCGTCGCTCGGGGTCGACCTGGCAATGCGTGCCGTGCTCGTCACGCACCATCTGCTGCTCCAACCATGTCGCGCAGCGTTCGGCGCCACGCAGGAACGTGTCGTCACCTGTGCGGGCATGGAGCTTCAGCAGATAGAGACCGTTGGACGCCTGGCCGCCGCTCAGATCGGTGATCGGACCCGGCGGTTCGTCCATGATGATCTGCGCGTTGGCAAGCGAGAGGGCCGGTGCCGCGATTTCGCCAAGCGCGGCGCCCCGATGCAGCGCCGCCAAGGCGACTCCGGTCTGTCCAAAATGGAGTCCGCGTTTGAAGTGTTTGCCGTCGAAGTGGGCGCACCAGTCGATCGCGCCCTGACTCAACTCGAGCGCTGCCGCGCTGCCGTAGCGCTGGTGGTAGTCGACCAGAAAAAAACTGATGCCGCCCACGCCGTTGAACACGCTGATCGAGTGGTGCGGTTCGTTTTTATAGTTGATCGTCTCCCACGTCACTCCGTGCGCCGCCGGCTCGGCCGTCCGCTGGATGAAGCCAAAGATGGAATGAATGGCCGTCTCAAGCGCGGCAGTTTCCTCGGGCATGCGCCAACGCTGAATCACACGCCGCGCGAAGAACAGATCTGAAAGAATAGCAGAGGCCGGTCGACACGCCTTCGCCGTTGCCAGAGCCGAGGGTCCGCTGTCAGGGGATCCGCAACTGCATTCCGGGAACAAGATGGTGCTCAGTCTGCATCACCTCCCTGTTCGCGCTGAAGATTTCACGCCAGCGGTTCGGCGTTCCGTAGTGACGATTGCTGATGATCGAGAGGTTCTCGCCAGCGGAAACCGTGTGGATCCGCGGCTCCAGGGCCGCGGGCGCCGGGACGTCAATGGGCCCCGACACGGGAGAGCGAGATGGCGCGGCGCGCGGCGTGTTGTCGGACACCAGCGGCATCCCGGGGCGCGCGCGGGCGAGCTCGCGGACCAGGTTTTCATTGCGGATCTGCTCGGCCGTGAGGTCGCGGTTGGCCTGTGCGAGTGCGTCCTGCAGTTGGGCGGTTGACTCGCCAAACTGCGCCTCTCCACCGCGGGCCTCCGAGCGTGCGGCGGCAAGATCAGCCTCCAGCTTCGCGATCTGGGCCTTCGCCGCGCGGGCCTCGGTTTGCGCGGCGGCGAGGTTGGACTCCAGCTTCGAACGGGCGGCCGTAAGCTCGGCGCGTATCTGATCCCGGGCTTGCTCGGCGCGCAGTCTGTCCTGGCGAAGTGTCGCGATCTCCGCGGAGGGCGCTGGATTCTCCTGACCGGCTTTCGCGAGTGCTGCCTCAAGTTTGGTCGTCTCCGAGCGTGCCGTGGCGAGGTCAGCCTCCAGCTTGGCGATTTGGGCTTTCTGCGCTTCCACCTGGCCGTCGAGCGATGGCTTGGCCTGAAGCTGCGCGAGCGATTCCTCAGCGCGTTGCTTGTCGCGGCGCAGTGTCGCGATCTCCGCGGCGAGCGTTTCCTTTTCCTGACCGGCCTTCGCGAGTGCCGCTCCAAGCTGGGTCGTCTCGCCGAGCTTCTCTTTTGCGGCGCTGACTTCGGAGTGTGCAGCGGCCAGGTCGGATTCCAACTTGGCGATCCGCGCCGTCTGTTCCTGCACCTTTCCTTCAAGAGATGGCCTGGCCTGCAACTGCGCGAGCGACTCCTCAGCGCGTTGCTTGTCGCGGCGAAGCGTAGCGATCTCCCCGGAGAGTGCGTCGCGCTCTTGAGTGGCTTGCGCGAGTGTCGCTTCAAGCTTGGTCGCCTCGCCGGCCTTCTGATTCGCGACGCGAGACTCGGTTTGCGCGGCTGCGAGGTCGGTCTCCAGCTTCGAACGGACGGCCGAAAGTTCGGCGCGTATCTTATCGCGGGCTTCCTCGTCACGCAGGCTTTCCTGACGGAGCGAGGCGATCTGCGCAGAGAGCGTTTCCTTTTCCTGACCGGCCTTGGCGAGTGCCGCCTCAAGTTGGGTCGTTTTCTCGTCGGACTTGGAAGTCGCGGCACTGGTCGCGGAGCGCGCAGCGGCGAGATCCGTTTCGAGCTTCGCGATCTGCGCTTTCTGCGCTTCGATCTGGCCGTCGGGCGAGGGCTTGGCCTGCATCTGCGCGAGCGATTCCTCGGAGCGCTGCTTGTCGCGGCGCAGGGTTGAGATCTCTGCGGCAAGCGCGTCCCGCTCCTGGCCGGCCTTTGCGAGTGCCGCATCAAGTTGGGTGGTCCGTTCTGCGGACTGCTTCTTTGCGTCGCTCACCTCGGCGCGTGTGGCGGCGAGGTCGGCCTCCAGCTTTGCGATCTGCGCCGACTGCTCTTTCACATGCCCGTCGAGCGCGGGCTGGGTCACTATCGGCGTGGCCGGCGAGGGCCGCGTCATTACGGGCGTGGCCGGAGCGGGTGCGACCGGTTTTTCCTCAACAGCACGCTTCGTTTCAACGACCCGTGCCACCGGCTTCTTTGCCGACGGGGGCAGTCCCCGAAGTTGCGTGGACCTGATTTCCTCGATGCGACGCGTCGCGTCGGTGACTTGTGCGGAGCTGAGCGTGTTGAAGAGCTCCGTCTTTTCCGCGGTTTCCACGCCATATTCGGCGGCGAGGCTGAACCACGCGTAGGCCTCGACGGACTTTCCCGCCACCGCCGACGCGCGGCCGATCAGAAGCATGGCGGTTGCATCTCCGCTCGCGGCGCGCTCGAGGCGGCTTGGTTCCAGTTGCGCGAGCGACGAAAGGCAAATCAGTTGGACAGCGGCAACGACAGTCAGAAACCGAGACTGGGGGATCATGGCGTCATGCTAGTAGTGAGGCCGGCGATGTCCATCGCGCGGTGGATCGAGAATGACAGGTGACAGTTGACGGGAGACAGGTTGAACAGACGAAAACAAGGCTCGGAGCGGCGCGCCCAGCGGTCGCGCCCTACCTTCCGCATCTGCGGCGCTTCGTTCTCTTCGCTGCCTTCTGTTCAAACTTCCGGAGCCTCGGCGTTAATCGTCGGCGGCGCCGTTTTCTCGCGTGGCACCATGAACGGGAGGCAAGCGATGCAGATCAATCCCGCCGCGCCGTCGAGCACGAGTGTCACCGGGTAGCCCCAGGTTTCTATGGCCCTGCCCTGCCATGCAGCGGAGTAGGAAATCACCAGGTTCATGAGCGCCATGTAGGCGGTGAACTGCGTCGCCGCGACCGCCGGCGAAGTGATGTCCATGAACAGCGCCGTGCGCGTGCCATACATCAAGCCGTTGAAGGCCGAGAAAACGAGGACCGCCGCCCAGAACGACACCACAAGATACTCCGGCGGCACCGGCCGTCCGACTGCCTGCGGATCCACCGACATGATCCAGTCCGCGCGATACAGGATCCACGCAAGCACGAAGCCGGGAATGGCCGTGCCGATCACATAGAGTGCGAGCATCCTGCGACGCCCGAGACGGTCCGAGAGCCAGCCGCCGGCCACGCAGCATAGCGCGCTGATGATCGTGGACGAGAGGTTGAGCTGCGCGATCCGGTTGTCGTTCAGACCGAGCTCCACCGCGAGGTTTGACTGCAGCGCCAGGCTCAGCCCGTAGGCGCCGATCGGCAGCAGCGCAAATATCACGCCAACCCACGCCGCACGGCTGCCGGTGAATGCGCGATAGGCCTCGCGCGCAAACTGTGCGAGATCGCGCCCAACGACCGCCAGCTTCGAGCCCGCAACCTCAGGCCGGGCCGCGCGCCGCGGCTCCTTCATCGGCAGCACCACGAACAAGGTCACACTCAGGACCACCGCGGCGACGAACACATACGTTGCCGAAATCCCCGTGTAGGGAATCAGGAAAAGCACGCCGGCGCCGCCGATCGCCTGGCCGAGGTAGGCGCCCCCGAACATCAGGCCGTTCGCCAGCCCGCGCTCCTGTTCGCTCAGCACGTTGCATGCGAGCGCATCGATCGCGACGTCCTGCGTGGCGGCGAAAAAGTTCAGCCCCATGATCACAAACGTGAAGAGCTTCAGCTCCGCCGTGAAGTCGATCGGCATCGCCACCATGAGCATCACAGTCATCAAAGCCTGCGTGAGCACGATCCAGGTGCGCCGCCGGCCGAAACGGTCCGAAGAAATCACATCCACGATCGGCCCCATCACCCACTTGAACGCCCACGGAAGGTAGAGCGTGCCGACGAACGCGCCGATCTCCGCCGGGCCGAGACCCTGGCGCCGCATCTGCGTGGCGATCGCCACAGCCGTGAAGCCGAGCGGAATGCCCTCGGTGAGATAGAGGGAGAAAAACGCGAGGAGCCGGCCGTTTCGGGTGGCCAGGAGATTGGGGAGTTTCACGCGGTGCGCGGAAAATGCCCGGCCTTCATCGCGATGTCGAACGCGATTGGGTGCGCCACGGTTTACGTCAGCACAAGGGCGGAGATGCCAAACGTCGCGATCGCGAAGACGAATGCGATCAATGCCAGCAGGCCGTCCTTCGCCACGAACGAGAGACCAAAAGCAGTCAACGCCGCACCGGCTGCGTTCGCACTGAAAGGAACGAACTCCATCATCGGCATGGCTCCGCCGATCAATATACAGACCAATGCAGCACAGCGGAGGGCGGGACGGCTGGTGAAGAACGGCAAACGATTTCGCAGGAACTTGTCGGTGAATTGCGCGGGCCGTCGCATCCATCCGAGGGCTTTCCGAAACTTGGCGCGCGGAGCCGAGCGGTTCAGCATCCACCCCGGCAACCAGAAATGGTCACGTCCCCAAAGAAGCTGCCCGGAGATGAGGACGATGAACACGCCCACGCCGGTGGGAACGCCCGGGATGTCGCCAACAACGGGAGCGAGTGTGATGAGGCCTCCCAGCAACAGAAGCGGGCCGTACGATCGCGTGCCCACCGCCTCGAACACCGCTCTCATGCGAACACGATTGCCCCCGTCTTCTGCCTTGCTCATCGCCTCAAGCAATTCCCCGAGGTTGGTCGGTTTTTGGCGTCGGCTCATGGGTGATTCCAGTGAATCCACGCCGCGACTTCTGGCAAATTGCCGCGTGCCGCGGGCCTGCCCCCGGTCTTCCGCGTCGATTACGCTCCCTGATTTTCGCTTCGCAGTCTGCCGTCTGGGCAACAGGCCCACGGGCGCGTAGAAATCAGATCGCCACCCGCTGGATGAACTCGCAGGTCATTGTGATGGTTTCCGTCAGGACTGAAGCGCCGGACTTGTCCTTAAAGGAGCCGATTTCGACTTTCGACGGCCAGGCATCAGTCAGGTGGAATCGAACCACGGGGTCGCCGTTCGTATTATACATGGTCAAGCTGCAGCTCTTTCGGGCAGCCGCCACATCTCCCAGGATGACCAGCTCGTGCCACGCCGACATTTCGATGTTTCGCGTCAGGCCACGTTTCAAAGTAACGCTCACCGTCCTCGGGGGTGGGCCGCTCGTCTCGATCACGTCGATCTCGGTGGTCAACCCTTGAAGCTCGCTGAACGAAGCCACTTCATGCCCATCGATGGACAGTACAAACCGCACGGCAGCTAGCTGAACCTCAGGGACGGCAGCAGCCACAGCCCGCACTGGTAGAACCGCGAGCACCGTGAGAACCAACAGGCCGGACAGAATTCCGGTCCGCGACCGAATGAGACCAAGCTTCGAGAATTTATTCATCATCGAGGGGGTGTACGAGCACGACTAACCGCACGGCGCCTCAGGTCAAGCGGCTACAGGCGGCTCGGCCCGGCTCGGCAATCTTGGTTTTCTTTGCAACCTGATTTAAGCTGCGCCCCATCCCATTCCCCATGAAAACCATATCCCTGATTCGCATCACAACGATCGCCGCCATGATCTGCGGCTTCTCCACCCTTCCTGCGCAGCCTGCCCCGACGGAGCCGGCGCCGGCAAATGTTTCAGACTATCCTGAGAAAGGCATGGTCCCCCAAAAACGGATGCTGCACATAGGCATCGTGGTGCGTGACATCGAAAAATCGCGCGAACGCTGGATGAAGTTTCTCGGCTTGGAAAAGTTGCCTGACATCCAGACAGCCACCGGGGACGCGAAGAACCCGACCGAATATCGCGGCCATCCCTCCACAGCGCAGGCGAAGCTCGTCTTCATGAATCTCGACAACCTGCAGGTCGAGTTGATCGAGCCGATTGGCGATACGCCGAGCCACTGGCGCGAGTTTCTCGACAGCAAGGGGGAAGGCGTCCACCACATCGCCTTTGCGGTGAAAGGCATGGGCGAAGCCTATCTCGAGAAATACGCGGAAGCCGGTTGTCCCGTGGTGCAACACGGCGGCTGGGCAACGGGCGAATACGGCTACATGGACACGGCTGCAACGCTGGGCGTCACGGTGGAGCTGATCGAGAACTACACGCGAAAGTAGTCTGGCGACAGGGCGACAGGTTCAGCGTGAAGCGAATCGACGCTGATGCCGGACGCCGCATTCGCGGCGCCGATTCATATTTGATCGCAGTGAATGGGACGCGCAGCCTCGCCGCATGCCCAAGACACTCCCCACCCTCGACGAATTCCTCGCCGCCCTCCCCGCCGATCACCGCGACACGATGAAGACCTTGCACAAGGCAATCCGCAAAGCCGTGCCGGAGCTCGCGCCGTTCATGACGTCCGGCATGGGGCCGTCGCCCATCATCGGATACGGAAAGTATCACTACAAGTCGGCCAGCGGTCGCGAGGGCGACTGGTTCATCGTCGGACTCGTCGCTGGGAAAAGCGGCTACGCCCTCCACATCTGTGCGGGCGGCGAGGGCGGCGATCTCCTCGAGCGGAATGCCGCGAAGCTCGGCAAGGTGAAGACCGGCCGCAGTTGCATCAACTTCAAGAAACTCGAGGACCTGAAGCTCGACATCGCCATGGGGCTCGTGAAACAGGCTGCGAAATTCGGGGGCATCAACGCCGTGGTGTGACCTGGCGCAAAGAGGGGCGATCAGCGAGGCCGACAGGCCGCGACTACAACGCACTGCATGACGGGAACCGGGTGGGTTGGTGTCACGCGCGAGTGGCCAAACTGGCCAGCTCGTCGATTTGCAAAACGGAAAAGGCGGTCCCGCGTTTGCGAGACCGCCTTCGATTGAAACATTCTCTCAGGACCTGCGTGCGCGACGGATTGCTGCGAAACCGAGCAGCACCATGGCACCGATCAACCCGTAAGTGGAAGGCTCGGGAACTGCCGGCGGTTGGAGGGGGCTGAGCTCGATTGCGAAGAACCAGTCGGTGAAGTCCCGGTCAAACTCGCGCCAGTCCTCGATCGCGATCACGAGGATTGTACGATCCATACCCGAGAGACTGTCGTTCACACTGAAGATGCGGCCACGGGCCGAGTAATCAAAGAGCGGCAATCCCGTGTTGGACGGATCACTCGTGCCCGGGAAGAACATCGAGTAGGTGCCGCCATTGGCTGCCGCGTCCGAGTTCAACCAGAAGTCGATCGGCAGGGCACTCTCTCCCATATGAATGTACTCAATCTGTGAGCCGAGGCTTAGTGAGGTATTTGTGATTCCTTCCCAGATGGTGTAGGCACCGTCCCCAGACACGTTGCTCCCGCCGAGGTTGATTCCGAAATCATTGGACCAGGCGGCTGTCTTTCCGAGGAACGTGACCTTGGCGAAGTCCGGCTCCGCTACATCCAAGACCGAACGGAGTTCCACCGCGAAGTTCGCGGCATTGAACCAGCCATTGGCTTCGGTGATGCCGATCGGCTTCGTGCCGCCTTCGAGAAGCGAGAAATCAAATCCAGAATCCATGTCGAACTCAGAGAGTCCGGCAGCGCCGGGTCCGGTGGGGACAAAATAGGGATCGATCACATAGGTGCCCGTCCATGCAGGAGGAAGTGGATCCCCGTTCCACAACTGGGCATTGGAGGCGAAGGGTAGCGACGCGAGGGCGCAAATCAGGAGCAGGCGTTTCATCTGTTTAATGCGTGGTTAAGGTTGGTTGACGGTAATTGGCTCGAAGTCCAAACGGGCCACTCTAGCCACAGGCACGCGTCGCGAAAATGGGGTGATGCCCTATCAGGAGAACCCTTAAGCCAACTCGACGGCAGGCCGGTCCACTCTCATTCAGCTGCGTCGACTCTCATCTCGCAACATGCACCGCATGAGGG
>DATKCJ010000299.1:0-3403 GCA_035513275.1 Opitutaceae bacterium | reverse complement strand
GCTCATCGATTCCAAGATTGTCCCGGATGAGCAGGAGTTTCTTGTCGTTGTCCCCGAGCGCAGCCTATCTTGGGTCGAGCTCTGGAAGGTCCTGGATGAATCTCGCCGGAGCAACGTCGCAATCGTTTTCGTAAAGTATGAATAGGAAGGTAAAGAGCCGATCCAGTCGCCCCAGACAACTCCGGTCAGCGCTCCGCGCTGACCTCCGTGTCTGACCTCAAACGTTGGTAAAATAGACCCGCGCGATGAAGTCGCCCCACGTTTACGACAAGGCCAAGTATCACCATGAGACTATCGAGCAGCATGGTCTGTCGGACGAGCATGCCGCCAATCATACGGTGGTGTTTCTTCGTTGGGCTATTGAGCGGCGGTCAATGAGCGATTTCTTCGAGAAGGAAGCGATGGACGTTCTTAGGAAGTTCCGCGCCGGCGCGGTCGGAATCCATGAGGTCTACGAATGGTGGGATTGCTGCCTTATCGACGACATGCTGTCCGAAGAAGGGAATGCGTTTGCGATGCACTACTTCGACTTTCAGGAGGGGCGCTACCTTCGGGATTACATCAGCACATTGCAGCGAGGCCTGCCGTCCGAGTTCCACATCGATTTCACCGAGGAGAACTACGGTGCGATGAAGTCAGTGATCGATCGTCGATACGAAGAGTGGAAGAAACCCAAGCGGAAGTGGTGGCCATTTTGAAAAAAAAGCCGAACAAGGCGCCAGAGCCAACGACCATGGCTGTCACGCCTCGTGCTCCGAGCAGCACGAGCCGCGCCAGCCACGGTCGTGGCTCATCTTGAACGTTGAGACTGTCGGGAAATGTGGCGTGGGCGGATGACGGCGTCAGGTTTTTTAGTCTGTAACCGCGACTCCGAGCGCCGCTGGCTCGACTACGAAACGCCACGGCTTTGCCGACCAGATCGCGCCGGCGTAGTCGACACCGATTCGCGGTGTGCGAACCACCGCGAGATCCGGCACGCGAATCCCCCGGTCTTCGATGTGCAGCCCGCTCGAGCGAGCGACCGGTTTGCCGTTGAGCCCGCGGTCGACCGCGAGGGCGCGAGTTACCCGGCCCGGACCTGAAACGCCGGCAACGCCGCGAATCAGGATTGCAGACGGCCAGTCTTCGGGGCCGGTCACGAGGTTGAGCATCTCGTGCATGCCGTAGACGAGGTAAACATACCAGTGGCTCGGTGGGCCAAACATGACGGCGGTCCGCGGCGTCCTGCCAGCCGAGGCGTGGCACGCGAGGTCGCGCTCGCCGATGTAGGCCTCCACCTCGGTGATGACGTGGGCCGTCTCGCGGCCCTCGCGCGTGCGCACGAGCACCTTGCCGAGAAGCGAGCGCGCGTGGGCGAGCGTCGCGCGCGAAGCCCATGTATCCGGCGGCAGAACTTGGTTGTTGAAATCGTTCGATGTTCCTGAACCCATCGCTGCCTATCACGCTGCCCGGCCGTCACGCGTTCGCGAGGATTTCCGGGCTCTGAATGAGTTCACGAAAGAAACAGTCCATCCTGCGCACGAACCTGCGCCTGTGCACCTACGAGGGTCTCGCAGCGATGCCGATCGTCTTCCTGTGCCTGCCTGGCAACTTCATCGTGGCGATGCTCCTGTCGCGGGTCTTCAAGCTGAGCGACACGAGCTTCGGACTCATCGTCTCGCTGCCGTTCTGGGCAAACGTGCTGCAACTCGTGGCGATTCCGTTGCTGATGCGGCGCTGGTCGCAAAAGCAGATCACGGTGCGGTTCGCCTGGCTGCACATTGCATGCTGGGGCGCGCTGGCGGTGGCGTTGCCGCACATCCCGATCGACAATCCCGAGATCTCCGGCCGCGTGCTTTTCTGGATCTTCCTGATCGCGAGCCTCACCTTCTCGATCGTTTCGGTCTCATGGACGTCGTGGGTGCAGGAGTGGACGCCCGCGCGCCTGCGCGGGAAATACTTCGGTCGGCGCAACCGGTTGCTGCAGATCGCCACGGTCGTGTTTGTGATCGCCGCGGGCCAGTCGCTCTACGCACTCGCCGATACGAATCCGATCGGGGCGTTTCAACTCGTCATCGCCTTCGGCATAGTTTGCCGAAGCTACTCGGTGTTCGCGCAAGGAAACATCCTGTCGACGAGCACCACGCCGCCACACGAGACGGGCGCCGACTGGAACACGCAGTTCAAGCTCCTGCGGGACGCAGACGGCTTCAAGCGGCTCGTGCTCTTCGGCGCCCTGTTCGGTTTTGCGGCGAACATCTTTGGGCCGTTCTTCAACGTTTTCATGTTTCGCGATCTCGGGATGCCGGTCACGCATGTGAGCTGGCTGGTCGTGCTCGCGACTAGCGCCGGCGCCGTCTCGCTGCCCGCGTGGGGCAACATGCTCGACCGGTTCGGCAACAAGCCGGTGATGGTCTTCACGATCATCGCTTGGATGGCGCCCGGCTACTTTTGGCTGTTTGTCGAGCCGGGGCGGACGTGGATGCTCTACCCGATGTGGGCGTGGGGCGGATTCATCTCGGCGGGGTTTCTCCTGGGCTCGTTCAACCTGCTGCTCAAGCTCGTGCCGCCCGGCGCGAAGACGATTTCGATAAGCATCCAGGTTGCCGCCACGGCACTGGCGACTGCGATCGCGCCAGTCATCGGCGGCTCGGTGCTCGATCTGTTTCGCGCGCTTGGCGTCGATCGGCTCGATGTCATCCACGGAGTCGCAGTCTTCCACCACACCGCGGTGATCGCGACAGCGATCGCGCTTCACCGTGTCACCGAGCCGGCATCGACGAGCCTGCGAGAGGTGGTCGGCGCGATGCTTTCCTACCGCCAGATCGGAGCGCTGCTCGGCGTTTCCTTCCTCGGGCAGTATACGTTTCTGCGTCGCCGTCCTCCCGAGGGCACTTCCGATCCGAAGTAGCCGCCCGCGATTCACCCGGCAATTCGCCGGGTTGCGCGGAGGAGGTGTTTGCCCATGATCGCGTCGAATGAGTGCTTCACTGCCTCGCATCGCCGTCACGATGGGTGACCCGGCCGGAGTCGGCCCGGAAATATGCCTGCGCCTGCTCGCCGATCCCGAGATCAGCCGCGAGTGCGTGCCCGTGATTTTCGGCGACGCGGGTGTGTTGCAGCGCGTCGCGGAGACGATCGACGTTCCTTTCGTCGCTCCAGTCATCTCGAAAGGCGAATGGTCCGCTGCAATCCGCAGCTTGAGCGTGCCAAGTGTCTTGGACATGCAGGGCATCCAAGCTGGCGCGGTGACGCCTGGAGTGATGAGCGCCGCCTGCGGCGATGCAGCGTTTCGCTACGTCATCGCGAGCATCGAAGCCGGCCTGAAGGGAGAGGTCGATGCGGTCTCGACGGCGCCCTTGAACAAGGAGGCTCTGCACGCCGCCGGGCACAAGTATCCCGGGCACACGGAGATTTTCGCGGA
>DATKCJ010000298.1:0-17778 GCA_035513275.1 Opitutaceae bacterium | reverse complement strand
CAACATCGAGGAGGGTTACGGACGCGGATCGAAGAAGGAGTATTGCCAGTTCCTCGTCATCTCTCGCGGATCAGCGCGCGAGACAGCTGGGCGCTATCGCCGCCTTCGGCATTGGATTCCTTCCGAGATTGTCCACGCACGCGTTGCACTGTGCGACGAGATCATTGGGATACTGACATCGACTATTCAGAAGCTGCGTTTGCAGATCAGTGCCGCGCGTTAGGTCTTCACTCGTCCCTTTCACTCGCACTCGCCCCTCACCTTCACTCTCACTTTCCCTCCCATGCCCTCGAACTACGTCAGAATCTTCGACACCAGCCTGCGCGACGGTGAGCAGGCTCCCGGCGCTTCGATGACCTCGGCCGAAAAGCTCGAGGTGGCGAGGGCGCTTGCGCGGCTTGGGGTGGACGTGATCGAGGCGGGATTCCCGGCGGCGTCGCCGGACGACCTCGCTGCGGTGCAGGCGATCGCATCCGAGGTGGGACAGGTTTCCAAGGAGGGTCGCCCGAGCGCCGAACCGCCGATCATCTGCGGTCTGGCGCGTTGCACGCAGAAGGACATCGAGGCTGCGTGGGAGGGTGTGAAAGGTGCGAAGCACCCGCGCATCCACACGTTTCTTGCGAGCAGCGACATCCACCTGAAGCACAAGCTCCGGATGACGCGCGACGAAATGAAGGCGCGCGCGGTCGAGATGGTGGCGTTTGCGCGCAGCCTGTGCGACGACATCGAATTCTCGCCGGAGGACGCGGGCCGCAGCGATCCGGAGTTCCTCTACGAACTGCTAGAAGCGGTCATCAAGGCCGGCGCCACGACGCTCAACATCCCGGACACCGTCGGTTACACGATGCCCGACGAGTTCGGAGCACTCATCGCGGGCATCATTGCCAACACGCCGGGCGCGAAGGACGTGATCATCTCCGTGCACTGCCACGACGATCTCGGCCTCGCCGTCGCAAACTCGCTCGCGGGTTTGCGCGCGGGCGCGCGCCAGGCGGAATGCACCGTGAACGGCATCGGCGAGCGCGCGGGGAACGCCTCGCTCGAGGAGATCGTGATGGGGCTGCGCACGCGCCACGATAAGATCGGCCTCGAAACCGGTGTCGACCCGAAGCAACTGTTTCGCGTCAGCAAACTAATCTCGCGCTGTACTCGCTACCCGGTGCCCCCGAACAAGGCGATCATCGGCGCCAACGCGTTTGCGCACGAGTCCGGCATTCATCAGGACGGGATGATCAAGAACGCGCAGACCTACGAGATCATGCGTCCTGAGGACGTCGGCGCCGCGCAGACGACGCTCGTGCTCGGCAAGCATTCGGGACGAAACGCATTCTCGAAGCGCCTCACAGAGCTCGGCTGCCCGCTCGAAGGGGAGGCGCTCAACAAGGCGTTCGCGGAGTTCAAGAAACTCGCCGACCGCAAGAAATCGGTCCACGACGCGGACCTCGTTGCGCTCGCGTCCGACGAACGTATTCCGGAAACGGAGTTCTGGGTTCTCGAGAGCTTGCAGGTTGTGTGCGGGACGACGAACCAGCCGATGGCGACCGTGAGGCTCCGCGATCCGGATGGCCGGTCGCACACGCACGCAGAGATCGGCACGGGTCCGGTCGACGCCGCCTACAAGGCGATCGACGCGATCGTGAAAATGCCCGTGAAGCTGCTCGAGTTTGGAATCAGCTCCGTCACTGCGGGAATCGACGCACTCGCCGAGGCATCCGTCCGCGTGCGGCACGGCGACAATCGCTCGAGTCACGGCTTCGCCGCCGACACCGACATCGTGGTCGCGAGCGCCAAGGCCTACATCTCCTCGATCAACCACGTTCTCTCCCGTCAGACCGGCAGTCGCGTGCGCAACCCGCAGCGGCAGGACGTCAACCCCGAGGTGCCGTTGAACCCATGAGCGTTGTGATCAATCTTCTTGTAGGTGGCGCCTTCTATTCCTGCTCCGAGGTGGAGCGCGTTGCCCCCAACGCGCTTGATTTCGTTCACGTGAAAAAGCGTCTTGAGGGCAAGCCGCTCCACCACAAGACATCGGGCAGCGTCCCGGGGTGGGGCGTGTTGTCCCTGACGCGCCCGAGTCCCGCTCCTCACGGAGCGGGCTACAACCGAAAGCAGAATCCATGAGCCAGAATCCACGCACACTTTTCCAGAAGATCTGGGACAACCACGTCGTCGCCGAGAAACCCGGCGCGCCTGCCGTGCTCTACATCGACCTTCACCTCGTGCACGAGGTCACGTCGCCCCAGGCGTTCTCCACGCTCAAGTCGCGCGGCTTGAAAGTCCGCCGACCGGACCGCACGGTCGCGACGATGGACCACTCTATCCCGACCCGCGGCGGTTACGAAGCCGCCGATGAGATGGGTCGCATTCAGCTCCGACTTCTCGAGAGCAACGCCGGCGAGAACAACGTCCGCCTCTACGGCCTCAACTCCGTCGAGCGCGGCATCGTCCACGTCATCGGGCCGGAACAGGGATTCACGCAGCCGGGCATGACGATCGTGTGTGGCGACAGCCACACTTCCACCCACGGCGCGTTCGGGGCGCTTGGCTTCGGCATTGGCACGAGTGAGGTCGGCCACGTGCTTGCCACCCAGTGCCTGCTGCAGCGCAAGGCGAAGACCTTCGAGGTGCGGGTCGATGGAAAGCTCCGCCCGGGAGTGACCGCGAAAGACATCATCCTCGCGCTCCTGTCGCGCATCGGCGTGGGCGGCGGCACGGGCCACGTGTTCGAATACACAGGCGAGGCGATCCGCGCGGCCGACATGGAAGGGCGCATGACGATCTGCAACATGTCGATCGAAGGTGGTGCTCGCGCCGGCATGGTCGCGCCTGACGAGAAGACCTTCAACTTTGTCCACGGCCGCGAGTTCGCGCCGAAGGGCGCGGATTGGGACAAAGCAGTTGCTCGATGGAGAACACTTCCGAGCGACGAAGGCGCGACCTACGACAAGACGATCACGATCGACGCTTCTGCGCTCGAGCCGATGGTCACGTTCGGAACGAATCCGGGGCAGGGGATTGCGATCACCGCGCCCGTGCCGATGCCGTCTTCGCTTTCAGACGTCAACGAGCGCGCCGGTCTCGAGAAGGCGCTCGCCTACATGAAGCTCGAGCCCGGCAAGACACTGCTGGGCCAGCCGGTCGATGTGGTCTTCCTTGGCTCGTGCACGAATTCGCGTCTCGTCGATTTGCGCGCTGCCGCGGCGTTGATGGGCGGCCGCAAGGTCGCGTCGAACGTGAAGATGATGGTCGTGCCCGGCTCGCAGTCCGTGAAGAAGGCCGCCGAGGCCGAGGGACTCGACAAGGTGTTCAAAGATGCCGGCGCCGACTGGCGCGAGGCCGGATGCTCGATGTGCATCGCCATGAACGGCGACCAACTCTCGCCCGGCCAACTCGCCGTCTCCACCTCCAACCGCAACTTCGAAGGCCGCCAAGGCAAAGGCGGCCGCACCGTCCTCGCCTCGCCGCTGACGGCCGCCGCGGCGGCAGTCACGGGCAAGATCACCGATCCGAGAACGCTGATGTCTTGAAATTGTGGGCCGGGCTTTACGCCCGACCGTCGGGGATAAACCCCGACCCACACTCCGAACCTTCAACTTCCCACTTCAACTCTCCAGAAATGCCCGCTCCCGAATTCACCACTCTCACCGCCCGCTGTGTCGTCCTGCCGAATACCGACGTCGACACGGACCAGATCATACCGGCGCGTTTTCTGAAGGTCACCGACAAGCTCGGCCTCGGGAAAAGTCTTTTCTGCGACTGGCGTTACTTCGACGACGGCTCGCCGAATCCCGAGTTCGTGCTCAACAAGCCCGAGTCGCAGGGCGCGGAGATTCTCGTCGCCGGTCACAATTTCGGCTGCGGCTCGTCGCGCGAACACGCGCCGTGGGCGCTCACCGGCTGGGGACTGCGCGCGGTCGTCTCGACGATGTTCGCCGACATCTTCCGCAGCAACTGCCTCAAGAACGGTTTCGTGCCCGTGACGGTCGAGCCGGCGGTGCACGTCGAGCTCGTCGCCGCGCTTGCGAAGGATCCGAACATGCCGGTCACCGTCGACCTCACGGGCGACGCCGCGACCGTCAGCTGGCCGGGCCGGGCGCCGGTCGCGTTTCCGATCGATCCATTCGCGCGCGACTGCCTGCTGAACGGCGTCGATGAACTCGGCTACATCCAGGCGCTCGAGCCGCAGATCGAAGCCTACGAGGCGGCGCATCGTTAGAGGACTGCGAGAGTCAATGAGCCCACTGGACCATTTCGATTGCGGATTGCGGAATGCGGATTGCGGATTCCAGCAATACGTCGTGCCGATTCGCGCGACACGCGTTGTGCAGCTTCTTCAATCCGCAATCCGCAATCTGCAATCCGCAATCCCTGGATCCCACTCTCACCTTCACTCCCACCACTCTCATGTCTGATCCTGATCACCCTGCCACTGTGGAGGTATTCGACACAACCTTGCGCGACGGCGCTCAGACCGAGGGCATCTCCTATTCGGTTGACGACAAGCTGCGCATCGCGCGAAAGCTCGACGAACTCGGCGTGGCGTTCATCGAGGGCGGCTGGCCGGGCTCAAACCCGAAGGACGCGGTCTTCTTCGAGCGTGCCCGCACGGAGAATTGGAAGCACTCGCGGATCGTGGCGTTCGGAGCGACGCGCCGGGCGAAGCTCAAGGCTGAAGATGACCCGAGCATCCGGGCGCTCGTCGACTGCGGCACCGAGGTCTGCGCAGTCTTCGGCAAGTCGTCAGTCCTGCAAGTGACGGAAATCCTCCGGACGACGCTCGAAGAGAACTTGAAAATGATCGAGGAGACCGTGGCCTACCTGCGCGCGCAAGGAAAGCGGGTGATCTACGACGCAGAGCACTTCTTCGACGGCTATCGGCTCGATTCGAACTACGCTTTGCAGACATTGCGCGCAGCCGTGCGCGGCGGCGCGGAGACGATCGTGTTGTGCGACACCAACGGCGGCACGCTTCCGTGGCAGGTCGAGGAGACCGTCGCGACGGTGCGCGAGGCACTCGGCGCGGGCGTGCCGCTGGGCATACATGCGCACGACGACGCAGGCTGCGGCGTGGCCAACACGCTCGCGGCCGTGCGCGCCGGGGCGCGACACGTGCAGGGCACGATCAACGGCTACGGCGAGCGCTGCGGCAACGCGAACCTTTGCGCGGTCCTTCCAAGCCTTGAGCTCAAGTTAAAGGTCCGTGCGCTGCCTCACGGCACGCTCACGCACCTCCACGACGTCGCACGCTTTGTAGCCGAGGTCGCCAACGTTTCGCCAAACGACCAGGCGGCCTATGTGGGCGACAGCGCGTTTGCGCACAAGGCGGGAATGCACGTCGCCGCGATGCAGCGCCATCCCGACGCCTACCAACACATCGACCCGAACCTCGTTGGAAATGCGACGCGTGTCGTCATCAGCGAACTTTCCGGCCGCGCCAACGTCGTGTCGAAGGCGGGCGAGCGCGGTTTTGAAAACATCGATGCCGCGACGGTCGCGAAGGTCGTCGACCTGATCAAAGCGAAGGAGCACGAGGGATTCGCCTACGAGGCGGCTGAGGCGAGCGCGGCGCTGCTCGTGAGCCGGCTCGCGCCGGATTACCGCGCACCGTTCACGCTGCTGGACTACCGCGTCATCGTGAATCGCAACGGCGAGCGCCATTCAGCCGAGGCGACGATCAAGCTGAAGGTAGAGGACGAGGAGGCGCACACCGCCGCCGAGGGAAACGGTCCGGTGCATGCGTTCGACCGCGCGATGCGAAAGGCGTTGCAGCCACACTATCCAATCGTGAAGGACGTGCGCCTCGAGGACTACAAGGTGCGCATCCTGAATTCAAACCAGGGCACGGCCGCGATCACGCGCGTGCTGATCGACTGGGACGATGGCGCCACGCGCCGCTGGAGCACGGTCGGAGCAGCGGCCAACATCCTGGAGGCCACGTGGCTGGCCCTCGCCGACGGCTTCGAGTACGCCGTGACCGAGCGCACACCCGCGAAGGCGGCAACAGTTTGATGAAAGCAAGCATCGTTCTCCTTCCCGGCGACGGGATCGGTCCGGAGGTCGTCGAGGAGGCAAGGCAGGTCCTCGACGTCGTCGCGCGCCGGTTCAAACACGAGTTCACTTACTCGTCGCACCTGATCGGCGGCCGCTCGATCGACGCGAAGGGCACTGCGCTGCCGGACGAGACGCTCGCCGCGTGCAAAGCCGCGGACGCCATCCTCCTCGGCGCCGTCGGCGGCCCGAAGTGGGACGACCCGCAGGCAAAGGTCCGCCCCGAGCAGGGCCTGCTCGCGATCCGCAAGGGTCTCGGCCTCTACGCGAATCTTCGACCGGTGCGCACGCTCGAGAAACTTGCGCACCTCTCGCCGCTCAAGCCCGAGCGCGTGGCCGGCGTCGACTTCATCGTCATCCGCGAGCTCACCGGCGGGCTTTACTTCGGCACTCCGAAGGGCCGCGAGATGACGCCCGAGGGCGAGCGCGGCGTCGACACGCTCGTATACTTTGATTTCGAAATCCGGCGCGTCGTGAGGCTCGCGTTTCAGCTCGCACGCGAGCGTCGCAAGCTCGTCACGTCGATCGACAAGGCAAACGTGCTCGAGTCGTCGCGCCTCTGGCGCAAGGTCGCCATGGAGGTCGCAAAGGAATTTCCCGATGTGAAGCTCGAACACCAGCTCGTCGACTCGGCTGCGATGCGACTCATCACGCACGCTGCAGGCTTCGACGTGATCGTCACCGAGAACATGTTTGGCGACATTCTCACCGATGAGGCCGCCGTGCTCGGCGGTTCGCTCGGCCTGCTGCCCAGTGCTTCACTCGGCGAAGGAACACTCGGCCTCTACGAACCGATCCACGGCTCCGCGCCAGACATCGCGGGCAAGGGCATTGCGAATCCGACGGGCACGATCCTCTCCGCCGCGATGCTGCTGCGCCACTCCCTCGGCCTCACCGACGAGGCCGCTGCCGTCGAGTCCGCGACCTACGGCGTACTCGAATCCGGCCGCGGCACAGGCGACCTCGGTTTCAAACCCGCGCTCTCGACCACGCAGTTCGGCGCAGCCGTCCGCGAAGCGCTGTAGCCCGCCGCGGAAGCGGCGGGACTCTGTTTCGAAAATCGAACGACTGGCCTGTCCCTGCCCTCCCGGGCACGGCTACACCGGACGGAGTCCCCCCATTTGCCGCTTGCTCCGACCGTTCGCGCGCGGACACTGCTCGCGATGCCCAACAGCTTCGGAAAGCTCGTCGACAAAACGATGTGGGGTGAGAACCATGGCTGGGTTGGTGCGGGGAATCATTTCCAACACAATGGCATGGAGACGCCAGTGTGGCCCTTTCCTCGGCCGGAAGACTTCGGTGAATCCCAGGTCCCGGCGACTTTTGAATCCGCCCCGATTGAAACAAACATGCCCTTGCTGTAAGCAAGCGACGAAAGGACCGTGATGGAAACGAGATCGTTCATGTCTACGACGTCCGCTGCTGCCGGATCGTCTGTGGCCCTGTTATTGGGTCTTGCAGCAGCCTTGCCCACGGCGCTGGCCTACCCGCCGGGAGTCGGTATCTTATCCAATCAAAAAAACTGCCTGGATTGCCACGTGAACAACGGCCCGTGGCATGACGATGAGCGGACGATCATCGACATCTTCGACAAGGAAACGATGAAGTCGCTCAAGCAAGCCGACGGCAGCTTTCTCATCGAGACGAGGCGCGGCACGACCAGGACGCTGCTCAGCGTCATCGGGCGGTCGAAAGGCGATGCGGAGGAAGCGCCTTACCGCAACGGTTGGCTATACATCGATCCCAAGACCATCGGCAGTGCGTCACTCTCGAAGTTTGCGCCGGGCTGGGAGGTGAATCTGCCCATGGCCTGCCGCATAGTCGGCGACAAGCTCGACCCATACGAAGGCGCGACTCTCACAGTTCTGCCCATGACCATTCGCCCGGCCGACGCCGCCCAAGACGGGGAACTGCTATTGCAGGTGATGCTGACCAAAGGCGAGTCGGTCAAAGCCAGGCCCAAGGAAGGGATGATTGGCAGCTACTTTGAGCGGAAGGTCACGCTGAAGGTCACCGAACGGTGACCGGCGGTCTGAACGAATCGAGTTTGCGCAGGAGAGGCACAATCCCGGTTGTGTCGACGTCACTTGGTGGGTCCGGGGTCCGCTCGGAGTCGGCGCACTGGCAGTCCACCAAGGATGCTTCCAGCGGTCGATTTGCCGCTTGCTCCGACCGTTCGCGCGCGGACACTGCTCGCGATGCCCAACAGCTTCGGAAAGCTCTTCACCATAACGACGTGGGGCGAAAGCCACGGCGGCGGTGTCGGCGTCGTCATCGACGGTTGCCCGCCGGGGCTGGCTATCGATGTTGCGGAGATCCAGGCCGAGCTTGATCGTCGCCGGCCGGGGCAGAGCAGCATCGTCACGCAGCGCAAGGAGTCCGACACGGTCACGATCCTCAGCGGTGTGTTCGAGGGCCGCACCACCGGCACGCCGATCTCGATGATGGTGGCCAACACCGACGCGCGGCCCGAGGCCTACGCGGAGATGCGCGAAAAATTCCGGCCGTCGCACGCGGACTACACCTACCAGGCGAAGTTCGGCCTGCGCGACCACCAGGGCGGCGGACGCTCCTCGGCGCGCGAGACGATCGGCCGTGTGGCCGCGGGAGCGATCGCACGCAAGATTCTCGCGAAGGCTGCAGGTGTCGAAGTGCGCGCGTGGGTGTCGCGCGTTCACGACATCGAGATGCCGGTATTGGAGGACTTGCCCACACTCGAGGCCGTCGAGGCTTCGCCTGTGCGCTGCCCGGACGCGGCGACCGCTGCCAAGATGATCGAGCGAATCGAGGCGGTGCGCGCCGAGGGCGACTCGGTGGGCGGCGTCATCGAATGCCGCGCGCGCGGCGTGCCTGCAGGACTCGGCGAGCCGGTTTTCGACAGACTCGATGCGGAGCTCGCAAAGGCGATGCTTTCGCTGCCGGCTACGAAGGGCTTTGAGGTCGGCAGCGGTTTCGCAGGGACATTTTTGAAAGGCTCCGAGCACAACGACGCGTTTGAGTCTCGCGACGGAAAGGTGCGCACCGCGACGAACCGCTCGGGCGGCGTGCAGGGCGGCATCAGCAATGGCGAGGACATCGTCTTCCGCGTCGCATTCAAGCCGACTGCCACGATCTTGAAGCCGCAGCGCACCGTCGACACCTCCGGTGCGGAGACCGAGCTCGCCGCGCGCGGCCGTCATGACGCATGCGTGCTTCCGCGGGCCGTGGTGATCGTCGAGGCAATGGCGGCGCTCGTGCTCGTCGACCACTGGATGCGCCAGTACGCGCAGACGAAGACATTCAAGCTTTAGGGTAGGGCGGGTCTCTGACCCGCCAACTTCCGACTATCGCGGCAGGTCGAAGACCTGCCCTACTTGCACACCGCGGGAATCGTCATTTCAATTCTGTGCGTCACTCTTGATGCCGATGAAAACACCGGAGCCACTCATCTACTTCATCCTGGGCACTCCGAGCTCCGGCAGGCGCGGGCTCGTTGCCGACCTGGCCCTCAACGGATTGGCCGCAGGCGACAGTGCAGTGCTCCTGATGCCAGGGTCCGACGAATCGACCGAGAGCCTGATCCCGGTATCGAACTGGACCTGGAACAACGGCGCCATCGAGGCCGCGATCCCTGCAGGGGCGACGCACGCGTTCATGCTCGCCGATCCGGCGCTGAACCCGGTGGACCAGATTGAAGCGCTCGTCGCGTGGCTTCCCGCGTCTGGCGCGCGGATCGGGCGGGTGTTCACGGTCGTCGATTGTGCATTCGGGCACGCGTATCCGGACCTCTTTGGTTGGTTCGAGGCATGCGTGCACTTTTCGGATGTCGTGTTCTTCACGAACACAACCGGCGTGCCCGGCTCGTGGCTCTCGGACTTCGAGAAGCATTTCAAGAAGCTGTTCTACCCATGCCTGTTCGAGCGACCGGTGAAGGGCGAGGTGCCGAACCCCGCGCTCGTGCTCGAGACACTCGCGCTGCGGATGACGCCTGCATTTGAGGACGAGTTCGCGCTCGCCGCCGTGGAATACGAGATCGAGGGCGACGACGAGGACGAGGAGGACGACAGCTTAGTCGAGGAGGACGAGCCCCTCGAGGACCGCTACTTCGCGCGCAACGGCGGCGGCGGCAACCGAGTGATCCCCGTGCCCGACATCGCGCCGTTTCTGAAGACGGTGGAGTGAGTGGGGATGGCCCTTTGCCTCGGGGTAGGGCGGGACCGCTGGGCCCGCCGTCCGGGAATTGGTCACAGAGGCCACTGAGGTGGCACAGAGGTCACTGAGTTTGGGAGGCACAGATTTCACAGATGGGCACTGCTCGGATCCATCCGCGTGTATCCTGTGATCCGCGGCAATTCCGACAGAGGCCTAGCGCGGCGCCCCTCGCCTGGCAAAATGCACTTGCGCGCGCAGTCGGCGGTGTGCCACCTTCCACGTTCCCTGTAGCCGAGGTGGCGGAATTGGCAGACGCACTAGATTCAGGGTCTAGCGCCCGCAAGGGTGTAGGGGTTCGACTCCCCTCCTCGGCACCAGCCTTCGCTTTCTGATTCAGAAAGCTTCGGCTCGGCGAGCCATCCTACGCCCGAATGAAGTGAAGGCTGTTCGTCACCAACAGCAGGCTTGGCTCGGGCGACTGTTGGTTCGGCTCTTCCTTCATCAGTAGTCCAGCCAATCTTTCTCGGCTCGGATTTTCGAGAGGAGGACCATCTCCAAATGATCCGCGACTTCCTTAGGGTCGAGCATCGGCTCGGTGGACTCGATCGTCCAATAAAGCGCTTCGTTCTTCTTCGCATGCCACATGGTTTCTTCGCCCTCTGGCTTGAAGACAAAAGGCTTACGCCCCCACAACTCGAGGACACAAGAATTCAGCGTGTAAGCCAGCCGGCGGACGACGGCCCAACAAAGAGGACTCTCGCACCGGATAGCGAAACGCGCGGACCAGAAACGAAAATCGGTCCCGCTCCAGGAATAGTCATCAACCAGCGGCACGCGCTTCAACGCGGCCCCGAGTCGCTCGCAGCCGTCGCGAATCACTCCTTCGGGAAATCGATCAGGCTCCGCATTCATGGTCTCGCCGATCGATTCAGATGAGCCGCGCCGCCGTGGGACGCAATCCCTTCAGGACGGGCGCTGCGCGGCATAGGCACGGACGGCTGTTAGCCCTCTGCACGCTTCCGATGTTCACCGAGGCCTTGAAAAACAAGATGCCCTTCTGGATTGGTGGCCCGCGATGCGATACGCATCGTATCATCGTGAATGGAGATCTCGATCCTGTGGGTCAAAGTAGTCTCTGCGTCGAAGCACGTCAGCAGAATCTGCGCACCATCACCAACGATTTGGCCGGTGAACGCGTGAGAGACTCCGGCGCCGTCGATATACTCCGCTTCGAATGACCCACTCTGTTGCAACTTCGAATACCTCCATCGAGAGGCAAGTTGCTTTCCGTCCACAAGCACTTCGGAAGCGATTACAACTTCGCGTGCGTCTGTGGCAAACGTGCAAACGTTGCGCTCATGGACGGTGACCGGTCGCTGTCCCGGCTGCTCGAAAGAACTGTCGCCCGTCCATTCGCCACGGAGTATAGCAAGGTGCCGGTCGAAGCGCTCTTGGGCGCCAAGCGAGGATATCGAAAGGACGAGAATCACCAGGAATCGCATAGGTATGTTGGCTAAGGATGAGGACAGCCTGCACCTGCCTCTGAGCAGGTCGAGTCGGGACTGGCGCCCTTTCTTCGGTCTTCAGTCGTTTCCGGTCGTTCTTGCGACAGCGGGCCAGTGAGAGGCTTGTCGACTGGTGCGACTTTTGCGCTCGCACCGGCGCAGGCGGCAGATCGTTCACCATGTGCCGACGCCTGCGCGGCTCTGCACGAGGGAGCCAAGTTCGCTCGCTGCTGATCAGAGTGGCACCCGGGGGACTCGGGGGTTGCCGCATCACGGAAATCGCGCCATCATCAGGCAACCGCGCGTGCCGCGCGGTGACAAACAACACTATGCCTACCGGTTCGTTACGTTGGCAGGCCTGGATGCCCGGACATGCTCGACCGCGACTGCGCGCTAGCGAGCCGCCGCTGCGTTCGGAGCTTTTCAGCGGTGAGCAACTGGTCCGGCACGCCAAGGCGCTCGCGGCGGCGCACGAGACGACGCTCTCAGAGAGCTCCAACCAGTTGCTCAAGCGGCTTGCGTTGAACGAGGAGACCCTCCGCGACTTCAACCGCAACGCCGCCTCTGCCGCGAAGAGCGAGCAGATGACTCCGGCCGGGGCATGGCTTCTGGACAACTTCTACCTGATTGAGGAGCAAATCCAGCTCGCGAGGCGGCACCTGCCGCGCGGCTACAGCCGCGAGCTGCCACGCCTGCTCACAGGAGAATCCGCGGGGTTCCCGCGGGTCTACGACATCGTCCTCGAGCTCATCTCGCACACCGACGCGCAGATCGACTCCGGGTCGCTCACGACCTTCGTCGCCGCCTACCAAAAGGTGCAGTCACTGAAGCTCGGCGAGCTGTGGGCCATCCCGATCATGCTTCGCCTCGGCCTGATCGAAAACCTGCAGCGCATCGCGAGCCGTTTGCTCACGGCGCAGGTGGATCGCGACATCGCCGGGACCTGGGTGAAGAAGCTGCAGGAAATGGCCGACGAGGATCCGTCTCTTCTCGTCGTGGTGGTCGCAGACATGGCGAAGTCGGAGCTCCCGATGTCGAGCTCCTTTGTTGCGGAGTTTTCCCAGCGCCTGTCGCGGCAGAGTCCCGCGCTGCATCTGGCGAGAAGCTGGCTCGAGCAACGGCTCGTCGGGCACGGTCTCTCCATCGAGCAGCTTGTTCACGAGGAGAGCCAGCAACAGGCAGCAGGCCAGGTGTCCGTGAGCCACAGCCTGGCGAGCCTGCGGTTCCTTGCCGATGCCGACTGGAGGGAGTTCGTCGAAAACCTCAGCCAGGTCGACGCAACGCTGCGCGAGGATCCTGCGGACGTCTACAGCGACATGACGTTTGCGACGCGGGATCGCTACCGGCACGCGGTCGAGTCGATTGCAAGGCACTGCGGGCTGGACGAATCGGAAGTCGCGCGCCGCACAGTCGGACTTGCCGCGGCGAGGGCCGCGGATCGCGGCCGCAGCGACCGCACGGCGCACATCGGCTATTACTTGATCGACGAAGGCCTCGCGGAGCTGGAGCGCGAGACTGGCGTTCGCCTTCCTTGGGCGGAACGGATCGAGCGCACGATCCGCCGGTATCCGATCGCGTTCTACGTCGGCGGAATGGCGGCGCTCACAGTGTCCGGCACGCTCGGATTCTGGTGGCTCGCGCGAGCGCTTGATGTCGGGGGCTGGCAACTCGGGGCGCTCACGGCGGCCGCGATGGTGTGCATGAGCCAGCTCGGGGTGGCCATGATGAACTGGCTGTCGACTCTCCTCGTGCGTCCCGCACTCCTTCCGCGGCTCGACTACTCCCTCGGCATCACGCCCGACTGCCGCACGGTCGTGGTCATGCCGGCGATGCTCTCCAGCGCGGAGGGAGTCGACCGGCTGGTCGAGTCACTCGAGATTCACTTTCTCTCGAACGGCGATCCGCTTCTGCACTTCGCGCTGCTCACCGACTTTACGGATTCTGCGACGGAAACGACGCCAGGCGACGATGCCCTTCTGGCGCGGGCGCGGGCCGGCGTGGAGGCCCTCAACGCGAAATACCCGCCGCAGCAGCACGACCGGTTTTTCCTGTTCCACCGTCCCCGACGATGGAACGCCGACGAGGGCGTCTGGATGGGCTACGAGCGCAAGCGCGGCAAGCTCGCGGACTTCGACGCGGTGCTCCGTGGCGCCTCGCAATCGAGCTTCTCCACGATCGTCGGCGAGACGGCCGTGCTGCAGATGGTCAAGTATGTGATCACGCTCGACACCGACACGCTGCTGCCGCGCGAGGCCGCGGGGAAACTGGTGGGCACGATGGCGCATCCGCTGAACCGACCGGTGTTCGACCCGGTGAAGGGAATCGTCGTGAAAGGATACGGAATCCTGCAGCCGCGCGTGGGAGTGAGCCTGCATGGCGCCGGACGTTCGCGCTTCGTGCAGCTCTTCGCCACCGACGCGGGCATCGACCCCTACACGCGCGCGGTATCGGATGTGTATCAGGATGTCTTCGGCGAGGGTTCGTTCATCGGGAAGGGCATCTACGAGGTGGACGCATTCGCGCGGTCGATGTCGGGGCGCTTTCCGGAAAACACTATACTCAGCCACGACTTGCTCGAGGCGTGCCACGCGCGGTCGGGGCTCGTGAGCGACATCGAGGTGATCGAGGCGTATCCGTTTCGTTACAGCGTGGACATCGGCAGGCGCCACCGCTGGATGCGCGGAGACTGGCAGATCGCGCGCTGGCTTCGGTCGCGTGTCCCGGGCGTGGGCGCAACGAAGATCGTGAATCCGCTCTCGACCCTTTCGCAGTGGAAGATCTTCGACAACCTCCGGCGCAGCGCTGTGCCGGTGGCGATGACGCTTCTCCTGCTCGCCGCCTGGCTGCTCGACACGCCCGTGGTGGGCGCCGCGGTGCTGCTCGTGCTCGCGACGATCGCGATGCCCGGGTTGCTGCCCGTCGCCGTGGGCACAGTGCGCAAGCCGGAGGACCTGCCGCTGTCGATGCACCTTCGCGCGCAGGCCGGTGCGTTCGGACGGCTTGTGATGCAGTGCTTCCTCTCGCTCGCGTTCCTGCCCTACGAGGCGTTCGTGAGCATCGACGCGATCGGTAAGACGTGGGTGCGCCTTTTGTTCACGCGGAAGAAGCTACTCGAGTGGCAGACAACGAGCGATGCAGAGCAACGAAGCCGCTCCGATCTCGCGGGTGCCTTTCTGGAAATGTGGATCGCGCCAGTTGTCTCGGCGGGAGCTGCGGCAGCTCTCGTGATGACCGGTTCCACGCACCTCGACCTGGCGCTTCCGGTGCTGGGCCTCTGGTTTGTTTCGCCGTGCATCGCGTGGTGGATCAGTCGCGAGATTCCGCCGCCATCGCCGGACCTCTCGGCCGCGCAGCTCGCGTTTCTCGGACGCATCACGCGGAAGACATGGCACTTCTTCGAGACGTTTGTGAACGAGAGTGAGAACTGGCTGCCACCGGACAATTTCCAGGAGATCCCCACGCCGACGATCGCGTCGCGCACCTCGCCGACGAACCTCGGCCTTGCGCTCCTCTCGAACCTCGCGGCGCGCGACTTCGGCTACATCACGATCGGCAGCCTCGTCGAGCGCACGGGCAACACGCTCGGCACGATGCAGAAGCTCGAGCGTCACCGCGGGCATTTCTTCAATTGGTATGACACGCGCACGCTCAGGCCGCTGCCGCCGCTCTACCTCTCGACAGTGGACAGCGGCAACCTCGCCGGCCACTTGCTCACGCTCGCTTCGGGACTGCGCGAGGCTCAGGACTTGGAAATTTTCACGCCGCAGGTTTTTGCGGGCTTGCGACATACTGTGGGCGTCCTGCGGGAGATCACCGGGTCGCACGAGGCACTCGCGGCGTTCGAGGAGGAACTGCGAACCAAGCCGGCGACGCTCGCGGAATCCCGCGTACTGCTCGACCGGCTTGCGACGATCGCCGGGCGGATCACCGGTTCTCTTCCGAGCGACGGAGGCGAGGCGGTGACGTGGGCACGGTTGTTGGAGAACACCTGCTTAGAGCAAAGTGCGGAGTTGCTGCGCTATGCGCCGTGGGTCGATCGGCCCGAGTGGAAGTCGGGCGCGCCGGGCGGCGCTGCGCCGGCCTTCGCGCTGCTCGACCGTGCGCCGACGCTGCGCGAGCTCGCAGAGATCGACGCGCCTGCGGACGGTGAACTCGCGTGGCTTCGCGAGGCGTCCGGGCACGCGCGGGAGTGCATTGTGCGGCTCGGCGAACTCGCGCAGACGTGCAACGAACTCGCGGAGATGGATTTTGCGTTTCTCTACGATCAGTCGAAGGAGTTGTTCACGATCGGATACAACGTTCACGAACTCAGGCGCGACGCAGGCTCCTACGACCTGCTGGCATCGGAAGCGCGGCTCGGCAGCTTCGTCGCGATCGCGCAGGGACAGGTGCCCCAGGATCACTGGTTCTCCATGGGCCGGCTGCTTGTCGCATCGCGAGGGGATCCGGTGTTGGTTTCCTGGAGCGGATCGATGTTCGAATACTTGATGCCGCAACTCGTGATGCCGTCGTATGAGAACACGCTGCTCGACCATACGTGCAGGGCGGTCGTCAACCAGCAGATCCGCTACGGTCAGGCGCATGGAGTGCCGTGGGGCATCTCGGAATCCGGCTACAACCGGACGGACGTGCACCTGACCTACCAATACCGCGCGTTCGGCGTGCCGGGCATGGGCTTGAAACGCGGCCTCGCGGAGGACCTCGTAATCGCGCCGTATGCGACGGCGCTGGCGCTGATGATCGCGCCGCGCGAGGCTTGCGAAAATCTGGAGCGGCTCGCTGCGGAAGGGCGCGAGGGCGCCTACGGTTTCTACGAGGCGATCGACTACACGCCGGCGAGGCAGCCTCCTGACGAGACGAGCACGACGATCCGATCGTTCATGGTGCATCACCAGGGAATGAGCCTGCTCTCGCTTCTCTATCTGCTGCGCGAGCGGCCGATGCAGCGGCGCTTCATCGCGTGTGCGATGCTCAGGGCGGCGGACCTCCTGCTGCAGGAGCGAGTGCCGAAAACCGCAGCCACGATCGTCGCGACCGATTCGGAATCGAAAAGCGCAGGTGCGTCCGCGCTCGACACCACCGACACGCTGCGCGTCCTCACCAACCCGGGCTCGCGCGCACCGGAGGTGCAACTGCTCTCGAACGGGCGCTATCATGTCGTCATCAGCAGTGCGGGCGGCGGCTACAGCCGCTGGCACGATCTTGCCGTCACGCGCTGGCGCGAGGACGCAACGCGCGACTGCTGGGGATCTTTCATCTACATGCGCGACGCGGAGACGGGCGAGTTCGGATCTGTCGCGCACCAGCCTGCTGTGCGCCCGACGAAGGGCTACGAGGCGCTCTTCACGCAGGATCGCGCGGAGTTTCGTCATGGCTTGTTGGACCTCGAGGTGCACACGGAGGTGTGCGTTTCGCCGGAGGACGACGTGGAACTGCGGCGCGTCACGCTCGGGAACCGGTCGTCGAAGCCGCGCTCCATCGAGCTCACGAGCTACGCGGAGGTGGTGCTCGCGACTCCGGAGGCGGACGCGGCGCATCCCGCGTTCAGCAATCTCTTCGTGCAGACGGAATTCCTGCGCGGCTCATCCGCGATCCTCTGCACGCGACGCGCACGATCCAGGGAGGAGCAGCCGCCGTGGTTGCTGCATCTCATGCCGGTGCACGCAGAGGGTTGGGGACAAGTCTCCTGCGAAACAGACCGCTCGAAGTTCGTCGGCCGCGGGGGCAACCTCGCGCTCCCCGCTGCGATGGCGACTGTCGCGCCCCTGTCGAACACCGAGGGGCCCGTGCTCGATCCGGTCATCGCATTGAGGCGCACAATCACGGTGCCGGCGAACGAATCCGTCGTCGTCGACTTCATCACCGGTGCGACGGGAAACCGTGAGCACGCGCTCGCGCTCGTCGAAAAGTATCAGAGCCCTCGCATGAGCGACCGCGCCTTCAAGCTCGCGTGGACTCACAGCCAGGTGACGCTACGCCATCTCGGCGCCACGGATGGGGAGGCGCAGCTCTTCGACCGGCTCGCAGCATCGCTGATCTACGCCGATCCTTTGCGGCGAGCCGCGACTGCGATACTGCGTGCAAACCGCCGCGG
>DATKCJ010000297.1:0-5141 GCA_035513275.1 Opitutaceae bacterium | reverse complement strand
ACGCCCTCCCGACCGTCCTCGCGGCAACTATCACCCGCTCCTGCCTGCAGATCAAAACTGTAACCCTTAACCCGGAACACCTGTTACCCTTGACCCGAGACTGTACAGGGACAGCCGCCCCTACCCTTCAAACAACAAGTGCCTTGAGGTAGCCCGCGATCTCCGAGCGCGGGTTTTGCAGTTCGTAATACGCACCAACGACTGCATTGCCTCACCCTGCGCGATGCCAAAGATTCTCGGCGTGAGTTTGCCGAAGGTTTTCCTCGTCACTGCCGCACTGATTGCGATCGCGTGCGGAATCGCGTTGCGAGCAAGTCACACGACCGACCGGCCGCTCCATACCGACGAGGCTGTGCAGGCGTGGCAAACCTGGCAGCTTCTCCAAGGCGAAGGCTACCGCTACGACCCGGTCGACATGCACGGCCCCACGCTCTACCACGGCGCCGCGTGGTGGACGCGCCTCACCGGCGGGTCGGCCGCGACATTCGACGACTTTCGAGCGCGCTCCTTCTCGCTCCTCGCGGGCGCACTCACGCTGCTTCTCTTCTGGCGTTGGACTTCCATGAATCTCGGCGTAGGCGCCGCACTCGCGGTCGCCTTGCTGCTCGCCATGATGCCGCTCGCGGTCGTCTACAGCACCTACTTCATCCAAGAGCCGTGGCTCGCGCTCGGATCGTGGGCGCTTCTCTTCGCCGCGATGCGATGGTGGCGCGAGCCGACATTCGCAACGGCCGTCGCGTGCGGGATTCTCGCTGGGTTCGTGCAGGCGACAAAGGAGACGTCTGTCATCCACTTTGCGGCGATCGTGATCGCGCTGTTCGCACTTGGCGGACCGCGTCCCATTGCGCGGCAGTTCCTCGCGCACGGAGCCGCGGCATTCGCCGCGGCGGCGGTCGTCTTCGTCGCATTCTACTCCGGATTCGGCGCTCATCCCGGCGGCATCATCGACGGCCTGCTCACCTATAAGCACCAGTTCGCGCGCGCGGGCGACGGCGCGTTCGAGCAGCCGTTCTTCCACTACTTCGCGATGCTGCTCCCGCACCGCACTGGCGGCGTGATGTGGGGCGAGACGGGCCTGTTCGTGTGTGCAGTCGCGGGCTTTGTCCTCGCGCTGCGCCGCGGGGCGCCCGCACCGGTGCGCGCGGTCGCCGTCTTCACACTCGTGCTGCTTCTGATCTACTCTGCGATTCCGCACAAAATGCCGTGGATACTTCTCACACCGGCACTGGGGCTCGCGACCCTCGCGGGATTTGCACTTTCGCGACTCGCGTCGGTTTCGCGTTGGGGAATCGCGGCGTCCATCGCACTTGCCGCTGCGGTTGCGATCGAACTCGGATTTCGCAGCGAGCGTGCGCTCGGCCGGTTTGCCGGCGACGTGCGCAATCCGTATTTTCTCGAGCAGACTCCCCGTGGCTTCACCAAGCTGACTGCCGAGCTTGACCGAATCTTCTCCGCAGAGCCTGGTGCGCGGGTTGCAGTCGTTTCACCGAACCATGCATGGCCTCTGCCATGGTATCTGCGCGATCGGGAAACAGTCGGATACTATCAAGTTCCGCCCGCGGATCCTGCTGCGTGGGATGTGCGGATTCTCGACAGCCAGCTCGAGGCGCCCGCGTCGTGGAACGACGATGCAGTCGTCGGCATCCACGGCCTGAGGCCGAACGTCGTGCTCACGCTTTCGGTGAGCGAGCCATTGTGGGAGCGGGTGCATCCATGACGACGGAGAGCAGAACTCCGGTTTCATGTGGGTCGGGCTTTATGCCCGACATCAACGTCGTTCGCGTCGGGCAAAATGCCCGACCCACAACAAGCACCGGCGCAGGGATTCAAATTGAAGGCGTCGATGCGCTCGAACGGTTCGAGCACGAGGCGATGGTGACGAAGTTCACGGCACACCTCGCGCCCGGCGGGGACAACCGCTCGCTCGCAGCCGAGTGTTTTCGCGAGATCGACCGGATCGAGGCTCTGCTGAGTTTCTATCGCGAGTCGAGCGACGTCACTCGAGTCAACCGTGCCGAACCCGGAGCGACGCTTCGCATCGCGCCCGAGACGGCCGAGTGTCTGGCGGTCGCGCTCGAGGCTGCAGCGCTCACGCACGGCGCGTTCGATCCGTTCGCCGGTCGCGCCGCGGTCGCGGCGAAACACCAGCACGTGCCGCTACACCTCGATGGAGTCGCAGCGGACGACGCGGACACGCGCCCTTGCCTCGCGTTCGATCCAGCGACCTCGATGGTCACGCGACTCGATGGCCGCCGATGGCTCGACCTTGGCGCGATCGGCAAGGGCCACGCGCTCGACTGTGCGCTCGCGGTTTTGCGGGATTGGGGCGCGACGCGCGGGCTGCTTGTCGCAGGTGGGTCGAGCGTGCTCGGCTTCGACTTCTCGGATGCGCCTGCTCCGTGGCGCTGCACGGTGCGAAGTGCATGCGGCGAGCGCACGCTGGAGCTGCCGGCCAACTTTGCGCTCGGCGCTTCGGGAGAGGGATTCCAGCCGGGCCACATCGTCGACACACGGTCGACCGGCGGCGCGCGGCGGCGGCGCTCATTTGTGCTCGCACCGACTGCCGCGCTGGCCGACGCGCTGGCGACCGGCGTCTTCCTTGCGTCGGCCAACGAACTCGACTCGCTCGCCGCCGCGCGGCCGGACGTGAGCGCTCTCGCCGATGGCGAGGCCGCGAGCGGCGCACCTGAAGAGATTGCCCACGGAATCTTCGCCGCGGCACCCGCAATCGGCCCGGCTGTAGCGCTCGTGCTCCCCTGCTGGCGCGAGTCAAAGCGGCTGCCCCGTTTCCTGCCGGGACTGTGCGAGTCCATCGCCACGAGTGGACTGCGTGTCGAAGTGATCGTGAGCGACGACGGCTCGCCGCCAACGGAACGCGCGGCCACGTCAAAATTCGTCGAGACGCTGCGCCCGCGCTTCAAGTTCCTGCGCGCGCTCGCGGGCGACACCGTTCACCGCGGCAAGGGCGCCGCGATTCGCGCAGGATGGAGCGCTGCAACACAGGGCGCCGCCGTGCTCGCGTTTGTCGACGCCGACGGCGCGGTGCCGGCGGACGATGTTGTCTCGTTTCTCCGCGAGGCACTCGCGCAGCCCAACCGGATGCTCGCGGCCACGCGCGTCGCGGGCAGCGAGGTCACACGGACACTTCACCGCCGGATCGCGAGCCGCGCCTTCGCGGCATGGGCGCGGCTCTGGACGGGCACGCCGGTCAGCGATCCGCAGTGCGGGCTCAAGGCGATTCCGGCGGCGATGTTCGCACGTCACGAGTGGCGCGAGGAAGGCTTCGCGTTCGATCTCGAGCTCCTAACAGCCGCACGACGCGATGCCATCGCCGTGGCCGAGTTTCCGGTTCGCTGGCGCGAGGTGGGGCACTCACGCCTGCGGTGGGGCGACATTTTCGCTTTGTTCGCGGCAGCGCCCCGGGTCAGACGTGCAGCGGGCAAGGCCCGCTGAACGTCTGTCCGACAAGATACGTCTCAGAGCGACGACGTCTAGCGGGTGTGTGCACCCTTCTCGAGCCGACTGCGCATCGCGAACATGATTCCGAAGGCGACGATCAGAATGACCGGAAATAGCGTCATCTTCGTCAAAGTCGCCTGTCCCGCCGCCAGCTCGATCGCCGACGGGTCCGTCAGGGTCTTCGCGGCGGCGGCGCGACTCGCGTCGATCCAGCCACCGATCACCGGATTCCAGATCGAAACGGCGAACATTCCCGCGCCACCCAAAAGCGACATGCCCAGGGCGCCTGTCTTCGGGATGTATTCGCTGACGAAACCGATCATGCATGGCCAGAAGTAGCAGACACCGAGCGCGAAGACGATGATCGCGACGTAGGCCATGCCGCCGGTCGCGATGCTCAGGAGGTAAAGTCCGATCGCGGCCACGATCGCGGAGAAGAACAGCACACCAACCGGGTGCAGCCGGTGCACGAGGGGCCCGGCGAACTGCCGTCCGATCGCCATCAGCCCGGTGCTCAGGGCAAGCAGGATCATTGGGTGGGCGCCGGTCTCGCTCAACACACGGCCAACCCACTGCTGCGTTCCCAACTCGGTCGTCGCGGTGAGCGTCATGCACACGATCATGAACAGATAGAGCGGCGTGAAGATGTGGCGGATGTTGGTGCCGGTGGAGGTCTCGATGTTCGCGGACTTCGGGAATGAAGTCGTGAAGATCAGGTAGCCATAGATCGCCGTCGGCAGCAGCATGATCGCGATCTGCATCTGCCAGCCCATCTGCATCGAGGTCATGAACTGCGAAACGAGCGCGCCGATGACGATGCCGCCGGGAAACCACACGTGGAACCGGTTGAGCATCGTGGTCTGGTTCTTCGGATACATGTCGGCGATGAGCGGATTGCACGCGGCCTCGACAGAGCCGTTCGCGAATCCGATGAAGAACGTCGAGATAATCAGTCCCCAGAAGCCGCCCGCGGTGATCGTGAGCACCAAGCCGAGGACATGGCCGAGGAGAGCGATGATCATCAGGACGCGCGCCCCGAGGAAATTGTAGAGCAGGCCGAAGATCATCATCGCGACCGGAAAGCCCAGGAACGCCATGGAATTGATCCATCCAAGCTGGGTGTCGGTAAGGCTGAATTTCTGGCTTAGCTCGGTGAGGATGCCCGCACGAATGGCGAACGTCATCGCTGTAACAACCAAGGCGAGACAGCTCGCGAGAAACAATCTTGAGGGATTTTCTTTGCTCATGGAGGGGGAGGGACCGGAGGGAACCGGATGGGTGGACGAAAGCGCGACCACTCAATGGATCAAACCGCGCTCTGTCCAAGCGGAAATTCTCTGCCCGCGCAGCTCGGCATCATCGCGAACGTGCTCAAGTCGAAACGCGGCTACAAACCAGTCGTCCTCTCGAAGTCCTCCGGCTGAGCGACTCGGAATCACCTGCGAGCGCGACGCGCCCCGTGTGCGTCGCGGTCGTCTCGATTCGGTGTGCGTGATTGACGCGACGCAACGACCTCGCCAAAAAACGTTCATCTCCTGCGCTGAGCCGCCCCACTGCCCTGCGCCCGTTTGGAAATTTGGTTACTTCCATCGCCATGGGCCCTTCCCGTTTGCTTCTCCTTGTAGTCGTCATCGCAACAGCCGTCGTGTCGCTCGCCGCGCTCTTCGGGCATCTCTTCCTCG
>DATKCJ010000296.1:0-5469 GCA_035513275.1 Opitutaceae bacterium | reverse complement strand
GTCGTTCCGCCGAGCGGACGACGCCCGCATAGTTCCACATCGTATGCTGGATCTGCAACATGTCCTGCCGCACAAGCACAGGGTCGGCTTCACGTGTTGGACTCTTCCAAGCCTGCGGCGTCGGCCGGTCCTTTGCAGCCGATGCGAGGTCCACGGCGTCCGCAGCCGCGGTCGCGCGCGCGCCGGTGAGACACTCAAGCAGGGAAGTGCTCGCGAGCCGGTTCGCCCCGTGAAGGCCCGTGCCGGCGGTTTCTCCAATCGCGTTCAAATCGCGGATGTTCGTGCGGCCGTTGAGGTCGGTATGCACGCCGCCGCAGGCGTAGTGCGCGGCCGGCACGATCGGAATCGGCTCGCGCGCGATGTCCACTCCGTGCTCAAGGCAACGCGCGTAAACGCCTGGAAAGCGCTCCTTCGCGAATCCCGGCTTCATCGCAGACAGATCGAGAAACGCGCAAGGCTCGCCGGTCGCGGCGAGTTCGTTGCGGATCGCGCGAGCGACCACATCGCGCGGCGCGAGCGATCCGAGCGGGTGAATTCGGTCGACGAAGCGCTCACCCTTCGCGTTTACGATCACGCCGCCTTCGCCCCGGAGCGCCTCGGTCACGAGGAAGCGCGGTGCGTTCTTCTTCGCGAACACCGTGGGATGGAACTGCACGTATTCGAGATCGATCAGGCGGGCGCCAACGCGATACGCCATCGCCATGCCCTGGCCGACGGTGCCGGACTGGTTCGTCGTGTGCAGGAAGATCTGACCGAGCCCGCCCGTCGCCAGCACGGTCTTGCGCGCGATGATCGCGAGCACCTCGCCGGTCGAGGTGTCGAGCACATAGGCACCGAAGCACGTGAGCGGCTCGTAGCGATCGGCCGGTTCGGAGGAGTGGTGCGAGAGCGTCAGCAGGTCGACCGCCATCCAGTGCTCGCGGCGCGTCACTCCCTTCGCGGTTGCGACTCCCTTGGCGACGGCAGTTGTGATTGCGCGGCCGGTTGCATCCTTTGAGAAGATGATGCGTTTCTCGCTGTGGCCGCCTTCGCGCGTCTTCACGAGTTCGCCGGAGGCGTCGCGGTCGAATGGCACGTGAAACTCCTCGAGCAAAAGCTCGCGAACCGCACGCGGGCCTTCGTTCACGAGCTGAGCGATCGCCGCGGGATTCGAAGTGCCGTCGCTCGCGGCGAGGATGTCGCTCGCGAGAAGTTCGGGGTGTGTATCGTCGTCGTAGATGATCCCGCCCTGTGCTTGTGTGCTGTTAGCCGCGTCAGGTCCGCCGAGCGAGAGCAGCTCGACCCGAAGCCCGGCGCGAGCAGCCTGTAACGCGTAGGCCGAACCCGCGAGACCCGCGCCGATCACGAGGCAGTCGGTGTGGAGGATTTGCATCAGAGTGAAACTCCCGGAAGGCCTGAACTCGCGCACGGCTTGTCCGTCGAAGTCCCGCTGGGGGGGACGAAGTCGGAAGATCGCGGGCTACCTCTCGGAGACAACTTGCGGGTAGCGCGACCCTCGCCGAGGGGCGCGTTCGTCGTGCCTCTCGGCGAGAGGCACGCTACCTTTCGGAGGCTGGTTGAAAGTATCCCGGCCTCTCCGAGGACGGGTTCTGCTTCTTCCACCTCCCTTCCCGTTTTCATACCACCGTCAGGCTGAAATCCGCCACGGGCGCGGAGTGGGTGAGGGCGCCGATGCTGATCACATCGACGCCGGGAAGCGCGTAGTCGCGGATCGTCTCAAGCCGGACGCCCCCCGAGACCTCTACAAGCGCGCGGCCGGCGATCGTCGCGACGGCACGCTTCACTTGGTCTGGCGTCATGTTGTCCAAGAGAATCGCTCCGGCATCTGCAGCCAGCGCCGCGCGCACTTCGCTCATCGTCTTCGCCTCGACTTCGACGATCGCGAGGTGTGGCGCTTCGCGGCGCGCGAGTGCGACTGCACGGCGAATCGAGCCCGCGGCGATGATATGATTGTCCTTCAGCATCACGTGCTCGCCGAGCGACGATCGGTGGTTGAAGCAGCCGCCCGCGCGGACTGCGGCCTTCTCAAGCGCGCGGAATCCGGGCGTGGTCTTGCGCGTATCGACCACACGCACGCCCGTGTCTTTCACTGCGTCGGCGAAGCGTCGCGAGAGCGTGGCGATGCCTGAGAGTCGCTGCAGAAAATTCAGCGCGGTGCGTTCTGCGGTGAGAATAGAGACTGTCGGACCCTCGACTCGCAGCGCGATGCCGCCGCGGCGAAGCCGCGTGCCATCCTTCGCGATTGCGGTGACCTTGATTCGCGGATCGATCCGTGCGAACACGCGCGCGGCGATGTCTGCGCCGCACACGATGAGGTCCTGCCCCGCCTCGATCACGGCGCGCGAGCGATGGCTGTCGGGGAAGATGGAGCGACTCGTCAGATCGCCCAAGCCGGCGTCCTCCTCGAGCGCGAGGTCGATCAGGTGGTCAGTGCGCGGAGTGATCATAGCTTGTCATCGGAAGTGAGGCGAAGCCCGTTTCTGCGAATGAAAACTCCTGCATGTCATCGCGAGCCCGAGGAACGAGGGCGTGGCGATCCAGCTAAATTCCAGATGGATGGCCGCGTCGCTTCGCTCCTCGCCATGACAGAACGTTAAGGCGAGACGCTCAGTCCGCGGGGGCAAGTTCGAACATCCTTTCAATGCAGCGGGCGGCGCGCAGGCGCAGGCCCTCGTCGAGCGTGATGATTTGCTCGGGCTTCGGGTCGACGAGCGCGTCGCGGATCTTCTCAAGACCATTGAGCTTCATGTAGGGACAGAGCCGGCAGCCGCCGATGAAGTGCTTTTCCTCGTTTTCCATCTCGAGCCGGCTGACAAGTCCGCACTCGGTGAGCATGAGGAAGTAGGGCGCATCCGTCGTGCGGACGTACTTCATCATCGCGCCCGTGCTGCCGACGAAGTCCGCCGCCGAGGCGACGTCCTCCGGGCACTCCGGGTGCGCGACGATCTTCAGCCCGGGAAACTGCGCGCGCGCCTCGGCAACCTGGTCCGCGGTGAACTGATCGTGCACCATGCAGGTGCCGTCGGAGGAAATGATCTCCTTTGCGATCCCGCGTTTCGCGAGGTCGATGCGGACGTTCTGCGCCATCAGCCGGTCGGGCACAAAGAGGATCCGCGTCGCGTCGAGCTTGGCGATGATGTCGACCACGTTGCCCGACGTGACGCAAACGTCGGACTCCGCCTTCACTTCGGCGGTGCTGTTGATGTAGCAGACCACTGGCGCTCCAGGATGGAGCGCCTTGAGTCGCCGCACGTCTTCGCCGGTGATCGAGTCGGCGAGCGAGCAACCCGAGCCGCGGTCGGGCACGAGGACCTGGGCCGACGGGCAGAGGATCTTCGCCGTCTCGGCCATGAACACGACGCCTGCGAAGACGATCACGTCTGCCTTCGACTTCTTCGCCTGCACACTCAGGTAATAGGAGTCGCCCTTGAAGTCGCCGACTCCGTGGATGATTTCGGGGTCGACGTAGGAGTGGGCGAGGATGACGGCGTTTTTCTCGCGCTTGAGCCGGTTGATCTCGAGCGTGAGCGGCGCGATCTCAAGGCACGACTCATAGTTCCACTTTCGGCCGCGCGGGTCGCAGTCGACGTGCATGAGCGAGCGGAGCAGCCGTTCGGCTTCCTGTTCGAGTTCTGTCTGGGTGGCGATCATTGCGGAAAGGACATGTTAGCCGGCAGTGGGTGTCGTGCAAACGTCAACGCGGTCGGACGGTCGGGGATTTTTGTAGGAGCCCGCTCGCGGGCGATTGTCTTTGTAGGTGGCGCGCTCGCCGCGCCACGTTGCGCGACAAGCGCGCAACCTACGGGAATCGGCCGCAAACAGATTTCCACAGATCAAAGGGGCAATCCTGGCCATGATGGGTTGGCGGTGATTTGCTCGATTGCCCTGGGATCTTCCGGGGGGAGAGTTCCTGTCAGTAGCCGGCGGCGTGGCCGTCCTTGCGGCTCTCGCTCGCGCCGATGTAAACGCCGCGTTCGTGATCGCGCATGATTGCCTGATAGCCGCCGTAGCCGCCGCGGTCGGAGCGGATGTCGTGGCCGCGCGCTTTCAATTCGCGCACCACATCCCAGGGAATACCGCTCTCGAGATTCACCCAGCCGCCGGTTGTCATCTTCGGCGTGGCGTAGTCGGTGCTGCCCTCGTGCTGCCAGCGCGCGGCGTCGCCGGCCTCCTGGAGATTGAGGTCGAAGTCGACCAGGTTGACGACGATCTGCACGTGGCCCTGCGGCTGCATCGCGCCGCCCATCACGCCGAATGCGACGAACGGTTTGCCGTCCTTCATGATGAACGACGGAATGATCGTGTGGAACGGCCGCTTGCCCGGCGCGTAGCAATTCGCGTGGTCCTTATCGAAGACGAACTGCTCGCCGCGGTCCTGAAAACCGAAGCCGGTGCCCGGCACCATGATGCCGCTGCCCATGCCGAGGTAGTTGCTCTGGATGAGCGAGACCATGTTGCCCTCGGCGTCCGCGGTGCAGAGGTAGATCGTGTCGCCGTCGTGGAGCGCGGGGTTGCCGGTGTCGTAGGTGCGCCCGGCGCGCTTTGTGTCGATGAGTGCGCGGCGCCCGGCGGCGTATTCCTTCGAAAGAAGGCCCTTCAACGGAATCTTCGAAAACTCCGGATCGGCGTAGAATTTCGCGCGGTCCTCGAACGCGAGTTTCTTCGCCTCGATCATCACGTGCAGCGCGTCGGCGGAGTTCATGCCCACCGCCCGGAGATCGAAAGCCACGAGGATGTTGAGCATCTGCAGCGCGGCGATGCCCTGGCCGTTCGGCGGTATCTCGTAGACGTCGGAGCCGCGGTAGTTCACCGAGACCGGCTCGACCCATGTCGACGTGTGCTTCTCGAAGTCTTCCTTGCGCAGCCAGCCGCCGTTCTCGCGCATGAACGCGTCTATCCGGCCGGCGATCCCGCCCTTGTAGAACGCGTCGCGCCCGCCGGTCGCGAGAGCGCGATACGTGGCGGCGAGGTCGGGGTTCTTGAAGATGTCTCCCTTCTTCGGAGCGACTCCGCCGGGCATCCACGTGGAGCAGGCGGCGCCGGGCAGATCCTTGAACATGGCGGCGTTGCGACCCCAGTAGGCAGCGATCAGTTCGCTCAACGGGAAACCCTCCTCGGCGTATCGGATTGCCGGCGCAAGGACGCGGTCCATCGGCAGTTTTCCAAACTTCGCGTGCAGCTCGAACCAGCCGTCGACCGCGCCGGGCACGCTGATCGGGAGCATTCCTGTCGGCGGGATCGTCGTGCGGCCAAGCTTCGCGAGTTCCGCCTGCATCTGCTCGTAGCTGAGACCGAGCGGCGAGCGGCCCGAGCCGTTGAGGCCGTGGAGTTTCTTTTCCTTCTCGCTCCACACGATCGCGAAGAGGTCGCCACCGACACCGCAGCCCACGGGCTCCATCAACCCGAGCGCCGCATTGGCCGCGATCGCGGCGTCGACCGCGCTGCCTCCGGCCTTGAGAACGTCGAGCG
>DATKCJ010000295.1:0-4095 GCA_035513275.1 Opitutaceae bacterium | reverse complement strand
GTTGCGACGGAGAACGGCATCTCCAAAAAAATCCGTGCCCAAGCCATTCGATGGACGGAGGCCGGCCACGCCGTCTGCTACTTCTCCCTCGCACCGACCACGCGCGTCTGGCCCGGCCTCGCCCCACTCGAAACCGATCTCGTCGCGCGAGGCAACCCGCTCTCCCGGCTGAGCCGCTCGTTCGTCCTCACCGCGCGCGTCCGCGCCTGGCAGCCGGACGTGATCTACTTTCGCTACGCCTATCACAGTCCCGGGTTTCCCGCGCTTTTTCGCCGCATTCCGACTGTCGCCGAGATCAATTCCGACGATTTGGCCGAGTATCCCATCACCCTCTCTCGCGCCAAACTCGCCTATCATCGGCTGACACGCCGCCGCGTGCTCTCCTCGGTTGCAGGATTTGTTCACGTCACGCATGAGCTTGCGGTGCGCTTCCAGCCCTTCGGGAAACCCGCGCAGGTGATAGGCAACGGGATTGATCTCGACGCGTTCGCCCCCGCACCGGTTACCGTTTCGTCAGCGCCGCTCCGCTTGATCTTCATCGGAAGCAGCGGCACGCCTTGGCACGGCCTCGAACGCCTGGCGGAGCTGGCGTGTCTGCTGCCTGAGTTTCATTTCGACGTCGTCGGATGCCCCGCGCCGCCGGAGCCGCAGCCGCCCAACCTGCAATTCCACGGAGCGCTGACACGCGTCGCTTACGAGCCGCTGTTGCAGCAGGCGACCGCCGCGATTGGCACGATGGCCTTGTTTCGAAAACACATGGAGGAAGCCTGCCCGCTCAAGGTGCGTGAATACCTGGCTGCCGGTCTTCCGGTCCTCGCCGGCTATCGTGACACCGACATTCCGGAAACCGCGGACTACTTCCTGCGCCTGCCCAATGACGCGGCTCCGCTTGCACCGCACCGCGAGCGGATTGCGGCGTGGCTCGCCTCCTGGCAGGGACGCCGCGTGCCGCGTGCCGCCATCGCTCACCTTGATTATGAAGTGAAGGAAAAGCAGCGCCTGGAGTTCCTTGCACGCTTCGTGTAGTCCGCGCGGAAACAATTCGTGGTGAGTAACTATTCAGATTTTCGGCCCACGAAACACACGAAAAACATGAAAGACCTCATCTATCCCGAAGAATGCTACAAAATCGTAGGCGCGTGCTTCGAAGTCTACAAAGAGAAAGGCTGCGGGTTTCTCGAATCGGTGTTTCAGGAGTGCTTGGAACTCGAATTCGGATTCCAAGAAATCCCGTTCGATGCGCAGCGGGTTCTGCGGCTTGAATACAAAGGTCGCCCTCTGAAGCAGGGGTTCGTCGCGGACTTCGTCTGCTTCGACAAGGTGATTGTTGAACTGAAAGCCGTTTCTCACCTCGTGGATGAGCACAGGGCCCAAGTCTTGAATTATCTCAACGCAACCGGCTTCAAGCTCGGCGTGCTCGTGAATTTTGGACACCATCCGAAACTCGAATGGGAGCGGATTGTTCTCTGATTTTCGTGCCACCAACCGTCAAAATCACGCGCAGAAAACTTCATTTCTCATCGAGAACGCGACAGCGCGGGCAGCTTCCTCCCAATCCAGAAGAGATGCCCACGAAACACACGAAGCACGCGAAAAGTAATTTCAGGAAGATCGTCATTTCGTGTGTTTAGTGTGTTTCGTGGGCCTACCTGCCTCTTCGGTTGCGGCGAAGCCGTGCTAGCCGGCATTCTTTCACACCCGTCCGAGAGAATTCGAAACCACTCATCCACGCTAATCTCCGCTAATGAATCTGTGTTCATCTGTGTCTATCCGTGGTTCAAGAAATTCTTCTCCGATTCCGTGTGTTTCGTGGGGACCTGAACACCTTCCGTCGTGACGCAGACAGTGACCAACACCCAAGCCCCGCTCGCCGGCGTAGTCGTCACTTATTTCCCCGACGCCGAATTCGGCGTCCGACTGGCGGCGATTGCGCGCGAGGTCGACCGTCTGCTCGTGATCGACAACAGCGCAAATCCGGAGGTTCAGTCGCAACTGACCGCCGTGTGCGCCGCGAGCGGTGCGCAGCTTGTCGCAAACCGGGAGAACTGCGGGCTGGCCGCCGCTTTGAACCAGGCGTTCGCGCTATTGGCGGAGGAACACTTCACATGGGTGGTAGCCTTCGACCAGGACAGCACGCCCTTGCCCGGTTTTGCGGCCGCGCTGATCGCCGCGGCGCGCGGCGACCCCAACGTGGCCGTGATCGGCGCCAACTGGGTGGACGAAGGCCGGCCCGGATTCCCATCCCGCCACCTGCGACGACATCCGGGGTTTCCGCTGTGCTTCCAACGCCCGATCGCCGCGCGCGATCTCGACGCGATCACGTGCGTGATTACGTCGGGCTCGCTGTTCCATTTGCCCACCTGGCGCGCGCTTGGCGGTTTTGACCAGGATCTGTTTCTCGATCTCGTCGACACGGACTACTGCCTGCGTGCGCGCCGCGCGGGGAGTGACGTGCGCGTTTCCGCCGGAGCCCCACTGCTGCACCGGCGAGGGGAGAAGCGCGCGGTGCGCTTTCTCGGCCGCACATGGTGGCCGGCATCTATGCCGCCGTTGCGCCTGCGCTACCTGTTTCGCAACCGGATTCTTCTGATGCGCCGCCATGGGGGCGCGGTGCCGCACTGGGTAGCATTCGAGATGGTCTACGCGGCGAAAGTCATCCTCGAGATCCTGCTCCTGGAGGATGAGAAGTTCGCAAAGCTCGCAGCCTGCTTGCGTGGCACGTGGGATGGCCTGCGGGGACGGGCGGGTCCGATCAGGAGACCACGGGACAACGGACCACGGGACCATTGACTGTTGCGAGCGAGTGACCCGTTTGGAAGCGAGTGACCCGCCTTCGTCCGGCAGCTGCCGGGCTACTGCGCGGCGAGGAGTGAAAGTGTGCACGGAGATCGAAGTTTGGAGTTCGAAGTTGGGGGCTCGGGTGGAGACCGCCCTCGAAGCTCCAACATCCAACCTCCAAGCTCCAGAGAACCTTCAATGATAAAACTCCGAATTTGGAAATTGAGGTTTTGTGATTCCTTGGAGGTTGGGCGCTTGGAGCTTCCAGCGTAGCCGCCTGTGGTCCCCGTGGTCACTGTTTCACGACTCGCGACCTTATTCCCTTCGTCCTTTACTCCTCTACTCCCTCATTCCACTAAATCCCTTCCGTGTGTTCCGTGTCTTCCGTGGGCCACTCTCCGATCCGAATCCTCTACGACCTCGCCTCCTTTGATCCGTCAAAGGACGACGGTGCGGCGCAGCGCTATGCGATGGAAATCGGCAGAGCTCTCTCCGAGGCCGGCATTGTCGACATTCGCTTTGTCGGTGGCCGCCGGGTGAGCGGCCCGGCTTGGATGAACTCGCTTCGGCGGCGTCTTGACGCACGCGATCTCGCAAACGCCATCGCAGACTTCAAGCCCGACGTCGTCCACCGCGCCGGCCACACAACGCCCGCCGGCTATCAGGGCACCCACCGGCTGTTCTCAACCTTCAACGACCCTGCTGCAGTTGCGCACTCTGCGTCGTCCTTCGAGTCCTCGCACGGCCACTTGATCTGCCCGAGCGAGAGGGCGAGGAGCCAGGCGATCCAAGTCCTCGGGCTACCGCGCGACCAAGTCTCGGTGACACCTCCAGTCGTCCGGTCACCCCAATCGCAAGGGATCAACCGCACGGCGCGCGGAAACTTCTTCCTTTTCGTCGGCCCGAGATCGGCCGCGGCGAACTTTGATTCGCTTCTTCAAGCGGTGGCGACAACGCCCACGCTCTCGCACACCCGGATCGTCGCCTTCGGCGGTGGTTCTTTCACGGGAAGCGAACGGGAGCGAATCGCGACGCTCGGACTGGCGGGCCGTGTGACTGCTGTTTCCGGGGATGACGATGCCCTCGCAGGCTACTACGCATCGGCCCTTGCTCTCGTGCATCCCCGGATCAGTGACGATTTCGGCATTCGGGTCCTCGAAGCGATCGCCAATGGCTGTCCGGTCGCCTGCAGCCGCACAAGCAGCCTTCCCGGGGTCGGCGGCGACGCAGCGCTCTACTTCGATCCGACTGACCCCGCTGACATCGCGACGGCACTCGTGCACCTCTCGGCCGACGCCGGATTGCGTGAGCGCCTCG
>DATKCJ010000294.1:0-6379 GCA_035513275.1 Opitutaceae bacterium | reverse complement strand
ATCATCAACTGGGCCGCGTCTTCGCGATCACAGTTCTTGCGACGCAGCTCGCCTTCCTTCAGTCGCGTTCATTAGCCGCAGTCACGCCGGACTCGATCGAAGTCGGCGACGGGTATGTTGTGCGTCCGATTCTAGTGGAGGAGCCGGGCTCGTGGACGGTTGTGAGCCACGCGTCGTGGCTTTCAGTTCCCGTTAGTGAGGGCTACGGCACGCGGATTGTGGAGATCACGGCGGAGCGGAATACCACGGGGGCTGACCGAACCGCTTCGATCACTTTTGGCGCCTCGGACGTCATGGTGACCCAGAGGGCAGCGGGCAGCGGGTTGCGCGAGTTATGGGTGATGGGAGACGGTTCGTTCGGCCAGCGCGGCGACACCACAAGTCCGTTTCGCACCGTCCCGGCGCCGGTGATGGACGACGTGTTGATGACAGCGGCAGGCGACTATCACAGCTTGTTCCTCAAGACCGACGGCACACTCTGGACAATGGGGGACAATCAGTTTGGCCAGCTCGGCGATGGCACTACCACCGACCGCGCCACTCCCGTGCAGGTTGCGTCCGACGTGACGGAAGTGGCCGCGGGTTCCCGGCACAGCCTTTTTGTGAAGACCGACGGAACGCTCTGGGCGATGGGGGACAAGCGCAGTTTTCAGATGAAAACGGCAACGACGGTAAGCGGCCCCACCCCGGTGAGGTTGGCGTCCGATGTTTCCAAGGTTGCAGGTGGTGGCGCTCACAGCCTGTTCGTGAAGACGGACGGCACGCTGTGGGGACTAGGTCACAATTTTTTCGGACAGCTCGGCGACGGTAGCAACGTCTACCGGGCGTTGCCCGTGCAAGTGGCAACAGGCGTGGCAGCCGTCGCGGCGGGCCAGACGCACAGCCTCTTCACCAAGACGGACGGAACACTGTGGGCGATGGGATCGAACGAGGATGGGGAGTTGGGCAACCATGGTCCATCGGCCACGCCAGTGCAGATGGCGAGTGACGTGGTGGCGGTGGCCGCGGGATACCGCCAAACGTTGTTCGCAAAAAATGACGGCACGCTTTGGGTCATGGGTTCAAATCTCGCCGGCCAGTTGGGCGACGGAACGACGACCGATCGACACACACCGGTGCAACTGGCATCGAACGTGACGACAATTGCAGCCGGAACCATCCACACCCTTTTCGTGAAAGCGGACGGAACGCTCTGGGCGATGGGTGCGAATCACGACGGACAGCTTGGCGATGGGAGCACTTCGAGCTCCTTCACACCGGTGCAAGTGGCTTCCGGCATCGCGACCGTGTCCGCGGGTGGAGTGCACAGCCTGATTGTATCGACGGGCGGTCAACTCCGGACGGTGGGCGGCAATCTGCACGGTCAGTTGGGCGACGGGAGCCATCGGAATCGCACTGTTCCTGTGCAGGTGGCCTCCGGCGTCGAAGCCGCGGACGCTGGAAATGCACATGGCATGTTTGTGAAGACCGACGCCACACTTTGGGCAATGGGTGACAATCGCCATGGGCAATTGGGCGACGGGAGCTTCGTGATCCGCGTGTTGCCCGTGCAAGTCGCCACCGAGGTGGCCTCTGCGAGGGCTGGTGCGATGCACAGCCTGTTCGTGAAGACGGACGGCACACTCTGGGCGATGGGCAACAATCAGTTCGGTCAGTTGGGCGATGGAACGACGACTGACCGGCCCACACCCGTCCAAGTGGCCTCTGGCGTCACAACAGCGGCCGCTGGCGGGGCGCATAGCTTGTTCGTGAAGACGGACGGCACTCTCTGGGCGATGGGTTGGAATATCTACGGTCAGTTGGGCGATGGAAGCAAGGTCGAGAGCTCTGTTCCCATTCAGGTGGCCAGCGGCGTGGCGGCCGCGTCGGCGGGAAGCATGCACAGCTTGTTTTTGAAGACGGACGGGACGCTTTGGATGATGGGTTGGAATCTCGACCTGCAACTCGCCTTTGGACTCGCGGGGAGCAGACGAACACCTGTTCTCCTTGCCTCGGATGTGGCGTTCGCGGCTGAAGGCATGTTCGTAAAGACGGACGGAACGCTCTGGGCGATGGGTTACGACGTCGCGAGCTCGCCGGGTGAAGAGAAGACACAGGCCCCCAGCTCCACGCTGATCGCCACCAATGTGTCGAGCGCCTCGGCGGGATTCAGTCACAGGCTGTTCACGAAGTCCGACGGCACGCTTTGGGGCATCGGTCACAACTGGTATGGCGCGCTTGGCGACGGGACGAACGCTGACCCCAGCGCGCCAGTGCCAGTCGCGAGTGGAGTGATATCAGCCACCGCCGGCTCGCTGCACAGCTTGTTCGTCGCCACGGGGGATATCGGTGTCCCGCCTCAAGTCATTTCCGAACCAGTGATCGAGACGATGGTGCTCGGCGGTTCGGCCACTCTCACCGCAGACGTCACCGGCACTGGGCCACTCACTTATCAGTGGAAGCGAAACGGCACGGACATCCCCGGCGCCACCGATCCGAGTCTGACTCTCGCAAACCTTCAGGCCGGCCAGGAGGGAAGCTACTCCGTTGTTGTCTCCAACTTCGCAGGCAGTGCCACAGGGACGCCGGCGATCCTCGCGATCGACACGACACCGCGGTTGATCAACGTGTCTGCCCGCGCATTCGCAGGGGAGGGTGATGGCACGCTGATCCTTGGCTTCCACATTTCAGGGACCGGCGAGAAGACGGTCCTGATCCGCGGCGTCGGCCCGCGCCTTGCGTTCTACAACGTGCCCGGCGTGGTCGCCGATCCGATGATCACGCTCTACAGCGCCGATACGGTGATCGGCGGGAACGACGATTGGGATCCTTGGCTTGCCGCCGACTTTGCGGCGATCGGTGCGTTCGCGCTGGAGTCCGGCAGCAAGGACTCCGCACTGAAGGTGACCCTTCCGCCGGGCGGCTACACCGTGCATCTGTTGAACGGCGGTCCAGTCGCCGAGGCCATGCTCGAGGTATATGACCTGTCGCGCGATCTGGGTTCGAGGATTACAAACGTGTCGTCGCGCGTGAAGTTCGAGCAGGGCAGGACCGCAATCCTTGGCTTCGGCATCGTCGCAGGCCAGATGCCGGTGCTGGTGCGGGCCGTCGGACCCGAACTGGCGAACTACGGGATCCCGGCGGACGAGGTCTTGGCCGACCCGCATCTGCGCATCTACCGCGGCCACGATGAAGTCGCTGTCAACGACGACTGGGCCGCAGAGACGGGCGAACGTTTCGCACCCGCCGGCGCGTTCCCGCTGGACGCCGGCAGCAAGGACGCCGCGATCCGCGCGCAGTTCCTGATCGGCGGCTACACCGTGCACTCCACCGGCAACGGCGGAGAAGGCGTCGCCATCATCGAAATCTACGAGTCGCCGTGAGTTCTCCAAGCGGCGAGGCTACCTTGTGAGGGTTGGAAGAGGCGCGGCAGCGAACCAGAGTGCGCCGATGAGGTGCGCACGCGCGCGGTGGGACTAGAACTTAACACCAATCTCCACGCCGAAGGTGCGCGGGGCGCCTGCGACTCCGTGGCCGATACCTTGGACGATGAGCGAATAGTAGCCGGTGTCTGCGAGGTTCGATCCGTATGCTGTTACGCGCCAGCCGCGGCCCTCGTAGCCGAGTCGCGCGCTCAGGACGGAGTAGGCTGACTGCGAGTAAGCTGACTCTTCGGACTCGCTGAAGAACGTTCGCCCGGTGAACGCTACCTCCGCTGCGCCAAACCATCCCGTGCTCGAGCGGTAGGCGACTTGCAGGCTCGCCGTGTATTCCGGTGCGAAGGGAGCGCGGTTGCCGTCGTAGTTGATGTCGGTGAACGGATCCGTGAACTCACGCAGTGTTGTGTTTGAAACACCGGCCGATGCACGCACCGTCCAGCCAGTCGCGGGCCGCCAAACCAGGTTTGCCTCGCCGCCGATCGAGCGAGCGCGCGGTGCGTTGACTACGATGTAATCTGTCGCGGTAAACGATCGCTCGATCTGGAAGTCGCGCACGAACCATGCAAAGGCCGCGAGGTCGAACGAGAAGGCACCGCCCTTCGGCGCGACGTGCACGCCGGACTCGATCGCGAAGAGCCGCTCGGCGTCGAACGGCGCGAGTGCGCTGTTGTCAGTGAATGCCGAGAACCCGCCGGGCTTCACGCCGGTCGACAGTGTGAGATGGGCGCTTGTCGCCGTTGAGAACGCGCGCGAGAGCGACAGCTTCCCCTGCAAAGTGCCGTCGTTGTTCTCGCCTCTGTATGAACCCGTAGCCGGCACCGTTTCCAAGCGGTGGATCTTCTTGTCGATCTGCTCGGCGCGCGCTCCGGCCGTGAGCGTCCAGTTGGCGCCGATCGGGAAATCCACCTCGCCGAAGAGCGCGGCGGTGCGCGCCTCCATTTCAAAACTGGAACCCTCGATAGGAAACAGGCCGGTCAGCTCGCGGAAGACATTTCCATCGGTCTCCGTTCGCGCGAGCCAAAGGCCGGCGATCCAGTTGACCGGCGCGCCCTCGAGCGACTCGACGCGGATCTCCTCACTCCATGTGCGCTGCTCCTGCTCGATGCGAGAATCGATCCCGGGCGGAAGGACGAAGTGGCTATCGTAGGGATCGAGGTTCCACCTGGAATAGTTCGTGACCGCCGAGAGCCGTGCGCAGGAAAGCTCGACGCTCCCGCGAAACGCAACACCAGCGCTGTCGATGTCCATGCTTCCCTCGCGGTTGCGGCTCACTTCAAACAGCGGACCGCCGAGAGGCACGAGCGGCTGCGCGCCACCACGGCTGCGCTGCGCAAGAACCTGAAGTGCGAACTCGACTCGCTCACCGGGCCGCAGGCGCATGCGAGCCGATCCACCGGTCGATTCGCGATCGTCGACGCGAGTGTTGAGGAGCGTGTTCTTGAGGAATCCTGCGTGCTCTTCGTGCCAGACATTGAGCGATGCATCGGCAGTGCGGCCACGCGCGGTGCTTGCATCAAGCATTGCGGTTCGAGCGCCGAAATCTCCCGCGCCGAGTCTCAGCTCGGCTGTCGGCTGACTTCCTGGAGCGGTTGATTCAAGAGTGACGACCCCCGCGACGCCCGCACGACCGACTCGTGTGCCTTGCGGGCCCTTGGCGAGAGTCGCCCTCGTGAACGACGACAGATTCACGGGGTAGGTGAAGCTGCTGCCGAGCGCGAGGTCGCCGAGATAGACAGTCACCGCCGGGTCGCCGAAGTAGGGAGTGTTCGCGAGTCCACGCAGGCCGAATGTGTCGCCATAGGAGCCCGCGCCGCCGGAGGCCACGTGGAAATTGGGGACTTCGCCCATGAGTGAGCTCCAGCCTCGCTCGGAGGCAGGAACTCGTTTCTCAAATTCGACCTCGAATTCGCGACCGTCGCCATACGCGTCCAGACTCCCTTGGACGGTGAATGGCTCCTGGACGATGACCTCGTCCGAATCGCTTGCCTCGGAGCCTGCAGCGATGCCGCAGCATTGCAAAAGCACGAGAACCACAGTGGTTGCAATCAACCGCCGCATCAGAGCCCTGATGTTGTTCGTGAGAGTCACCGGAATTTCGGAAGTCGGAGTCATGTGTGATCGGAAAAGTGCAAACCGTTCGTGAATTGGCGCGGGGCACAAACAAATTCTTCCTTTCGCCGAACTTGAAACTCCAGTCTTGGCTACCAGTCTCCAGACAGACATTGAATACGCGAATTGAAGCACCCCCGCGCCAGTTCGAACGCAGTCTGTCCAAGTCCATGATGCCACATACTTGGGAAATGCCCTCCGCCAGGATCTGCGCGCTGGCACTCTTGTCGGCATTCGCGGCGCCCTTGGCGTTTGGAGCTCCGCCTCCGAACGACAACTTTGCGGGGCGGATTACGATCGCCCCTGCGGGCGGCGATGTCCTGGGGACAAATGTCGACGCGACATTCGAGACCGGCGAGCCGAGCCACGCAGACAAGCCCGGTGGAAAGTCGGTTTGGTGGACGTGGACCCCGGCGCAGGACGGCAGCTACGTCATCGACACGATTGGCAGCAACTTCGACACGCTCCTCGCGGTCTACACTGGCACGGCGGTGGGCGAGTTGACCGAAATAGCCTCGAACGATGACAGCGGATTGGACTCACAAAGCATCGTGGCATTCGTCGCGTCTGGGGGAACTGCCTACCAGATCGCGGTTGATGGATGGAACGGCGAAGAGGGCCCCATTTTCTTGACCGTGGCGGTGGCGGGAGAGCCGCCCGCGAACGACGACTTCTTCGGCGCGACCGAGTTTCCGCCCGCTGGCGGCACGCTATTCGGCACGAGTGCCAATGCGACACGCGAGCCCGACGAGCCGAACCATGCAGACAAGGAAGGCTTGCGATCCGTGTGGTGGGAGTGGACGGCACCGGCCGGTGGAAATGTCACCATCGAGACAACAGGAAGCGCGTTC
>DATKCJ010000293.1:0-4666 GCA_035513275.1 Opitutaceae bacterium | reverse complement strand
TGTCGACTCCAGCAGAACGCGCCACGTAGACCGGCTCCTTGCCCGCTTTGAGCTGCGACTCGTAGTCGCGCAGGCATGCGAGCGCCGGCCGCGTGAGCAGGAGGATCGCGATGATGTTGAGCCACGCCATCAGGCCGACTCCGACGTCGCCCATCGCCCATGCGAGATCCGCCGTGTGAAACGTGCCGTAGAACACGACCACGAGAAAGATCGCGCGGAGTGTGTGAAACATCTTCGGGCTCGCGGCATTGCCCCGCAAATAGGCGAGACTCGTCTCGGCGTAGTAGTAATACGCCATGAGCGTCGTGAACGCGAAAAAGAACAACGCCACCGCCACGAACGCGCTGCCCACGCCAGGCAGCACGCTGTCGACCGCGGCCTGCGTGTAGCCCGGGCCGTGCACCACCCCGGGCAGCCCCTCGGTGATGAACCCGCCGGCTGGATCGGCGACGTTGTATGCACCGGTGAGCAGAATCATCAGAGCCGTCGCGGTGCACACGAACCACGTGTCGACGTAGACAGAGAACGCCTGCACGAGCCCCTGCGCCGCAGGGTGCTTCGCCTCGGCCGCACCCGCCGCCATCGGCGCGGTGCCCTGCCCTGCCTCGTTTGAGTAGATGCCGCGCTTCACGCCCCATGAGATCGCCATGCCGACGATTCCGCCGAACGCAGCCTCCGCCCCAAACGCACTCTTGAAGATCAGCCCGAACATCGCCGGCACCTCGCCGAGGTGAACAACCGTCACGATCGCCGCCATCAGGATGTAGCCGATTGCCATGAACGGCACCATGAGCTGAGCCGCGCGTCCGATGCGCTTGATGCCGCCGAAGATGATCAGCCCGAGCAGCGCGGCCACGATGCCACCGGTCCAGACAGGCGGCAGCGAGAATGCGTTCTCCACCGCCGACCCGATGCTGTTGGCCTGCACTCCAGGCAGCAGCAGACCCGTCGCGACGATCGTCGAGAGCGCGAACAGCACCGCATACCACTTCATCCCAAGTCCGCGCTCGATGTAGTAGGCCGGGCCGCCGCGAAACTGGCCGCCGATTTCCTCCTTGTAGATCTGCGCGAGCGCAGCCTCCACGAACGCCGATCCCGCGCCGAGAAAAGCGATCGTCCACATCCAGAACACCGCGCCGGGCCCGCCCATCGCGATCGCCGCGGCCACGCCCGCGATGTTTCCCGTGCCGACGCGTCCCGAGATCGCGAGCGCGAATGCCTGGAACGGCGACACGCCGCGGTCCGACGCCTTTCCGCGAAACAACAGCCGCGCCATGTGCCCCGCGTGCCGCACCTGCAGGAAGCGCGTGCCTATCGAAAACCAAAGCCCCGCGCCGAGGCACAGGTAGATGAGCGCCTTGCTCCAGATGATGTCGTTGAGGAAATTGACAGCTTGATCCATGGGGCGTCGGAGAAGGGCCGAGCAAGAACGAGCAGCATCACCGCGTCAACCAGCCGGGCAGGCATACTCTTGCGGATGTAGGAGCCCGCTTGCGGGCGATTGCTTGTGGTTCGTGTAGCCCGCCCCGTGTCGCGCCCTCCGTAGCTCACAGAGCGAAGGAGCGAGGGGCGGGACAGAATCGCCCGCAAGCGGGCTCCTACCTCGAAACCGCCCTACCGCTCATCCAATCTCAGTTCGCAATATCCCGCCTTTCCGATTTCAAGCTACCCTATTCCCTATGCGCCTTCTCACCGCCGCCACTTTCACTCTCACTTTCACTCTCACTCTGTGTTCCGCGCCGCGACACGTGACGCTCATGCAGGAGGCGGGAGACGCCGCGCGCGCCGGCGACACGGCTGCCGTGCTCGCGAAACTCGAGGAGATGGCGGTGCTTCGACCCGACTACCCGCGCGCTCATCTCAACATCGCGATGTATCGCGCGCAGGCCGGGGAATCGGATGCCGCGATCGCAGCGCTTCGCCGGATGCTCGAGATGGGAGTTCGCGTGAACGTCGACGGCAACGCTGCATTCGACTCGCTTCGCGAGCTTCCTGCTTTTCAGGAACTCGCTCCGCGACTTCAGTCAGGCCCGGATCCTGTCGGTGCGAGCAAGGCCGCGACGTTCGCTCTCACGGGCGTCACCGGGATCATCGAGAGCTGCCTGCGCGATCCTGAATCGGGCGCGTGGTTCTTCGGCGACGTGCGGAACCGCTGCATTTGGAAATCAGGACCCGACGGCGGTGCACTCGAGAAGTTCACGTCGGACGAGGATGCACTCGACGGTGTCTTCCGCATCACTTTCTCAGCGGATCGCAAGACGCTCTGGGCCTCGACATCCACCGTCGGGGTGATGACCGGCGACGACGCAGAGGACGGCAAGCGCGCGGCGATCGTTGCGATCGACTTCGAGACCGGCAGCGTGCGCGAGCGCTACCCCACGCCCGACGACGGCCGCAAGCACCTCATCGGCGATTTCATCATCGCGAGTGATGGCGCGATCTTTGCGACTGACTCGATGTCGCCGGTCATCTGGCGACTCGCATCCGGTGCGGACTCACTCGAACCGTGGCTCAAGAACGATGACTTCGTGAACCTGCAGGGTCTCGCGTTGAGCGCCGAAGGCGACGCGCTCTACGTCGCCGATTACACGAATGGAATCTGGCGGATCGACGTAGCGGAAAAAACTCCCACCCTCCTGGTCGCACCTGCCAGCGCCACGTTCTTCGGCATCGACGGAATCTACGCCGTGCCCGGCGGCATCATCGCCGTGCAGAACGGAGTGAACCCGCAGCGCGTGCTCCATATCGAGCCTCATTCATGTAGGGTCGCCGCTTGCGGCGACCAAGCACGGTCGTCGCAAGCGACGACCCTGCAAGATCACGAATCGGCGGCGCGCATCGTCACATGCGGCCTGCCTGCGATGACGGACCTCGCACTCGGCCACGTGTCGGGAGACAGTTTTCACTTTGTCGCCGACAGCGGCTGGGCGATGTTTGATCCGGCGCCGGAGAAGGCGCCCGAGCCGCGCGAAGTGACGATTATCTCAATTGCGATCGAGTGAGCTGGATTCATGTAGTTGGCTCTCCCAGCCCAATGTAGCCGCCGAGTTGGAGAACCGCGTCTTCGGCGCGGTTGGAACCAAAAGAAACTCCGTCGTAGCCCTGCGCGGGAGCGCAGGGATCCGGATCCCGCCGCTTCCGCGGCGGGCTACAATCGGAGGTGTTTCTTGGGAGGTAACGAGGCGGTCGCTGCGAGTTCACCGCGCTCTGCCTCCTTACGCCGGCAGCTACATGCCAACGGCAGGAGTCCGGCAATGCCAATCAAGGCCTCGGGCGTTTCGGAGGTGGAACGGGTTTCCCCAACGCGTTCACGTGCGACGGCGAGCCACCCCGGCCGAACCTCATGCCGACGTCGTCGTGCCTTCGTTTGTCATCGCGCGCAACAGCCATGCGCGCGCATAGGTCCAGTCGCGTTTCGCTGTCGGCGTCGAGACGTCGAGCACGACGGCGGCTTCCGCGATCGTGAGGCCGACGAAGTAGCGCAGCTTCACAAGTTCGGCTTTGCGTGTGTCGTGCGCAGCGAGGCGGTCGAGCGCGTCGTGAACTGCGAGCAACTCGTCGTCCTGCCGATCCGCGAACGGCATCGTCATCGCTGCTTCATCGAAAGTCGCGCGCGCCATGTCGCCGCCGTGCCGGACGGACTTCTTGCGGCGGGCATTATCCACAAGGATGCGCCGCATCGCCTCGGCTGCCGCAGCAAAGAAGTGATTGCGGTCGTTGAATGCGCGGGCTCCGCCCGACAGCTTTATCCAGGCCTCGTGAACGAGTGCGGTGGGTTGGAGTGTCTGCCAGGGAGCCTCGCGCGCCAGCTTTGACGCCGCAAGACGGCGGAGTTCGGCATAAACAAGCGGCAGCAGTTCGGCGGCGAGTTGCTGATCGTCCGACGAGACCTTGCCCAGAATTTTTGTGACGTCTCTCATCGCCCCGGCGTGGGTCGGCAGTGACCCGAAGCCGGAGTTATATCGTCGATGGAGGAGGAACGGTCAAGGAACACGGCTCCCCGATGGTGGAAAGAGACCAAATTTTCACTGCGGATTTGTTACCGGCCCGAAATAGCGGTCGAGCCAGGCGGAGGCCTCGGAAGTGGTCTGGTTGCGGGGGATGATGTGGCCGGTTTCGAACACGACGTGTCGCTTGTGCTCCATGCTCGTGCCGAGAACGTTGAAGAGCGGGAGCTGGTTCGACTCGAACGGAAATCCGAAATCATAGCGCCCATTGATCATCATCGTCGGCACGGTGACACGGGGGGCGAAGTTGAGCGGATCCGTCTCCGGCAGCACTTTCCAGGTCGGCAGGCCGCCTGAGATGAGCACGTTGACTTTCAGACGCGGCTCCAGCGCAGACACCACGGGTCCGAACCAGCCTCCCCAACTGAATCCGATGAACGCGAGCTTCTCCATGTCGAGGTCGCTGCGCGTTTCGAGATAATCGATCGTGCGCGCGATGTCCTTGTGCAACTGCACGTAGCGCTCGCGCCACGCGATGGGTTGGGTCGGCCTGCTTGCTGTTCGCTCGTAAGTCCCCTTGAGAATCGGGTAAACGACGGCGCGTCCGCCCTCAATCCACTGCGCGATCCCTCCCATTTCAAGCACGGTCTCGCTCGTGCGAAACCGATCTCCCCCCGAACCAGGGAAGAACACAATCGTCTGATACGGCGGCTTGCTGC
>DATKCJ010000292.1:0-4934 GCA_035513275.1 Opitutaceae bacterium | reverse complement strand
AAGCGATCGCCTCGTCGCACGGGCAGTAGGCGTAGTGCATCGTCGGGCGGTAGACGGCCTTCTTGCCGTCCCAGACGGTGAGCTTGTCGGAGATGGTGAACGCCTCGCCGTGGCGCACAACCATGCCGAGGATGTTGTAGTCGGGCACCCAGGAGCGGACCCAGACGTTGATGCCCATGCGCGCGAGACAGATTTGATTCTTCGGGCCGTCCTTGTGGCGGAACGCATGCTTCGGGAGCGTCTTTTCGTGCGTGCCCCACCCCATCTCGGCAGTCGTCGTGCCTTCCTCGCGGAACCCCTCGATCGACCACGTGTTCACGAACTCGTCGACCTCCTTCGGCTTGTCAGTGATCTGCGTGTCGCGCTCAGAGCAGTGGATGACCTTCACGCCGACTGCGCGGGAGAGATGGTTGAACTGGCGCGTGCGGATGAGCTCGGCAACGTTCTCCGCGGCGCGCGGCTTGAGCTTCTTGTCGGCGATCAGCGACTCGCCGATGTCGATGAGCCCCTGCTTCACGAAGTGCGAGATGAGGCCGGGGTTCGCGCCGTGCTCGATGACAGCGGTCGCTCCTTTGCTTTCCCACTTCGCAATCATGCGGCGCAAGTTCATGTGCCGCCAGTAAAGCGTCTTCTCGGTCGGGTGCTGGTTGGGCCCCGAGGCATAGGGATCCCAGAGCTCGGTCGAGGTGTTGATGTATTTCACCCCGTGCTCGCGGCACCATGTGAGGATTTCGCATGCGTCGATGTTCCACGCGAGGTCGATGAGCAGGTCTCCCTCGCTGACGTGCTTGGCGAGAAGCGCACCCATGTTTTCACGCGTCAAACGGTCGCGCACGAACTCCACGCCCTTCGCAGTCCACTTCTTTAACTTCCCGGAGCGGTCCTCGAAGTCCATCACGGTGACGTTCCGCGCGGGCACCTTGATGTGCTTGAAGAGAATCGGAAGTGTGCACTCGGCGACTGCGCCGTAGCCTACGAAAAGGATGCGTTTGTTGAATGCGATCATGATGCGGTCTGTTCAGGGGTCGTGCATGGCACGAGGGGAAACGATCCGCACTCTTCCATGGCACTGCTGTGAACGGGCACTCTGCAACACGCGAGGGGCGAGACAAGTGTATTTCCGCTCCCAGAACGTGACGAAATGGTGCCGCTAAACCAGGCCCGCCGTCTCGTCGAATCCGCACCACAGATTCATGATCTGCACGGCCTGGCCGGAGGCACCTTTCACGAGATTGTCCTCCGCGGAAGTGATCACGAAATTACCCGTGCGCGGGTCGAGCACGGCGGACATGTCGATGCGGTTTGTGCCTACGACGTGTGCGGTGTCCGGCGTCTCCCCCGAAGGAAGAAGCTGAACGAACGGCGATTTGCCGTAGGCGGCACGCCACGAAGCGTAGAGCGCCTCGATCGAGGCCCGCTTTGCTGGCACTGTGATCGTGGTCGCGATTCCGCGGCGCATCGGCGCGAGGTGTGGGTTGAACTGGAGCACGACAGGCGAACCGGCCTGCAGTGAAAGCTGTTCCTCGATCTCCGCGATGTGGCGGTGCTTCAGGAGACCGTAGGCTTTGACGCTCTCTGCGCGCTCCACAAAGAGGAACATCTCCTCGACCTTCTTGCCGGCGCCGCTGACGCCGCTGAACGAGTTCGCGACGATGTGTTCCTTCGTCACGATCCCGTCGCGAAGCAGGGGCGCGAGCGGCACGATGACGCTCGTCGGGTAACAGCCGGGCGCGGCGACCAGCTTCGCCTCTGTCCGCCATGCGGGCGGCGTGATTTCCGGGAGGACAAACCGCGCCGAGGGAAGCAACTCGGGCGCGTGATGCTCGCCGTAGTAGCGCTCGTAGGTCGCAAGGTCGGCGATCCGGAAGTCGGCGCTCAGGTCGATCACCCGCCGGCCCGCAGCAACGAGAACCTTGGCAAACTCCGCCGCTGCGCCGTGCGGCAGCGCGAGGAACCAAAGAGGGATGTCCATCGCTGCAAGCTCAGCAGCATCCGAAGGCACGAACACCAGGCCGCGGTCCGAGCCGCGGAGCGAGGGGATCACCTGCGAGAGCGGCTTGCCGGCGTTGGAACGCGACGTGACAGCCGCGAGCTCGACATTTGGATGGCCGAGAAGGAGGCGGACAAGGAGCTCACCGGAGTAGCCCGAGGCGCCGACGATTCCGACTTTCATGTTCATTGGGATGCTTTGAATGAGTGTTGGGTTTGCAACGGCCTTCTATGGACGTCGGTTGAAAACAAAAAGGCCGCCTCGTTGTGCGAAGGCGGCCTCTTGAAGATTCGATGGCGTCCGATCAGCGCTTGGAGAACTGGAAGCGCTTGCGGGCGCCGGGCTGGCCGGCCTTCTTGCGTTCGCGCTCTCGCGGGTCACGAGTGAGGTGGCCGGCTTTCTTGAGCGTGGTGCGAAGCTCGGGATTGAGCTTGAGGAGAGCGCGTGCCGTGGCGTGAGCGACCGCGCCTGACTGGCCGGTGCTGCCACCGCCATTGACGAGCGCGCGAATGTCGACCTTGTCGCGGAGTTCGGCAGTCACGAGCGGCATGCACGCCTGGTTGGCGAACTGCTCGGTCGGGAAATATTTCTCAACAGTGCGGCCGTTGACCTCAACCTTGCCGGTGCCGGAAGTGAGGCGGACGCGGGCGGAGGCGGTCTTGCGGCGGCCTACTCCCATGTAAACTTGTGTGTCGGCGGTCATGGAACGTTTCAGAGTTTGATCGTCTCGGGATTCTGCGCGGCATGCGAGTGCTCAGTACCGGCGAATACGCGCAGTTTCGTGAGCATCTTGTCGGCAAGCTTGTTCTTCGGAAGCATGCCCTTCACCGCGCGCTTGATGATGAAGTCCGGGCGGCGGACGCGCATCTGCGAGACAGAACGGTGGTGGTGGCCGCCGACGTAACCCGAAAACGACATGTAGGTCTTCTGCTCCTCTTTTTTGCCGGTGAGCGCGACCTTCTCTGCGTTGATTATCACCACGTAGTCACCCGTGTCGACGTTGGCAGTGTAGGTGGGCTTGTTGCGACCGCGAAGCAGATTGGCGACCTTGACGGCCAGGCGGCCCAAGACCTGACCCTCGGCATCGATGAGATACCATTTGGGTTGGACCGCTTCCTTCTTGGCTAGAAAGGTTTTCATGAAGGGAAAAGCGTTCAAAAAAGGGGCCGGCCATACCCCCTGTCAACAGTTTAGATGGGAGATTCCCGGGAGGCGGTGGCTGGCAAAGAAAAGACCCGCCCCTTGCAGAGGCGGGTCTGAGAGTTGAAGCGCCAATCTGACCTAGAACGCGAACGTGTAGGACAGAGTGCCTGCGATGTTGTTGTCCTTGAGACCCGAGATGTCGTGGGTCGCGAAGGTCACGCCCGCCGTGAGGGTCGACTTCTCGGAGAGCTTGAACGGAACGGCCGCACCAACGCTCCAGTAGGTGTAGGAGAATCCATCACCGTCGACATGCCCAACTGTCGCTGAGAGGTCCAGCGACGTGCCCATCGACTCGAGAGGAAAGCTCGTTCCGACCGAACCCTGGACGGTGAAGGCCTCAAGGTCGAAGTCATAGTAGGCGTAGACTCCCGGCGAGAAACCGCTTACATCCCAGTTCATGCCGATGTAGACCTCTTGCGTGCCGTTGTTCGACGAGAACTCGGGATAGTAGTAGTAGGTGTATCCGACGTCGAGCGAAGCGATGTCCGTGAGGGCGAAGCTTTTGCCGAAGTAGAAGTCCCACTCCTCGTTGTCCGGATACTGATCCTTCTTGCTCAACGCGACATTTCCCCAAATGCCAGCGTAGAAGTCGGAATACGAGAGTTCGAAGGACGGGTGAAACGCATGTTCACCAAGAACAACGCCACGGAAGATATACTTCGATGCGTAAGTGGCATCCACTGTCAGCCCGACAGTAGGTTCCTGTGCCCAGAGCCCTGCCGATGCGACCATCACCATTGCAGTTACTGCGATTATTTTCTTCATTTGTTTTTACTTTGTCGGTTTTAGTGCGCCCCGGAGAGAGCCCCATGGGCAACTGCCACAATAATCCGTCCTACCTGAACTCAAGCGAATTCCTTAAGGCAGCCTAATTCAGTCCTGCCCCACAACTTATCCCAATGCGATGAATGAAAGTAACCAAGAACAGGGCAACCGTGGTCTGCTCGTTACCATTGGAGTGTTTGGGACCATAGGCGTCGTTGCGGGTTCCTTGGGAGCACATGCACTGCGTGACACCTTGCAAGGCTCGGAGCACGTAGACGTGTGGCAAACCGCTGTCCTTTACAATCTTATGCACGCCGTCGCCTGCCTAGCCGCGATAAACGGGGGTACACGCCAAATGCGGACGGCAGTTTGGTTTTGGCTTACTGGTATCACCTTGTTTTCGGGATCGCTCTACTGCTTGGCGCTTGGAGGCCCGAAATGGCTTGGCCCGATAACTCCCCTGGGAGGGGCATTCCTGATCATTGGTTGGATCTGGGTTGTCGTAGGCGCGTTCACTCGGAACCGAAGGAACACTCATTGATCAAGCTACCCTTCGATTCCGCAGGCACGCTGCCGCCATTCCTCGCGGACATCCTCCGTGCGCTGGTTGTGGTCGGAAGGCCGCTGCTCGTCGGCGGATGCGTGAGAGACTGGCTGATGCATCGGGAGTCGAAGGATTACGACATTGAGGTTTACGATGCGCCTCAATCTTCTGTGGATCAGGCTCTTGCCAGATTTGGCAGTGTCGACGCAGTTGGCAGAAGCTTTGGGGTCATCAAGTTCCGGCGGGATGAAATCGATTACGACATCAGCCTTCCCCGGAAAGAAAGGAAGACTGGCACCGGCCACCGGGGTTTTGAAGTCGAGCCGGATCCAAGCCTGTCCCCATTCGTCGCTTTGGCGCGTCGCGACTTCACCATCAATGCGATGGCGATCGATCCGATAAGCGGAGAATTGATCGACCCGTTTGGCGGCC
>DATKCJ010000291.1:0-23272 GCA_035513275.1 Opitutaceae bacterium | reverse complement strand
ATCATCAACTTCGGCATGGGCAGCGCGAACGCCGCGACCGTGATGGACCTGCTCAGCGCAGTCCACCCGAAGGCGTGCCTTTTCCTCGGCAAGTGTGGCAGCTTGAAGGAGCAGCCCGCGCTCGGTGCGTTCATCCTGCCGATCGCCGCGCTCCGTGGCGAGGGCACGTCGAACGACTACTTCCCGCCCGAGGTGCCCGCGCTGCCGGCGTTCGCGCTCCAGAAGGCGATCTCCGCGACCGTGCGCGAACACAGCTGCGACTACTGGACCGGCACCGTCTACACGACGAACCGCCGCGTGTGGGAGCACGATGCCGAGTTCAAGGAATACCTGCGCCGCACACGCTGCATGGCGATCGACATGGAGACCGCCACGATCTTCGCGGTCGGATTTTTCAACCACATCCCGAGCGGTGTGCTCCTGCTCGTCTCCGACCAGCCCATGATGCCCGATGGCGTGAAGACCGCGGAGAGCGACCGCAAGGTGAACGAGGAATTCGTCGAGAAACACCTGCGCATCGGCATCGACTCGCTCAAGCAGCTCATCAACCAGGGGCTGACGGTGAAGCATTTGCTTTACTGAGGAACTGCGTGACCGCCGACGCGTAGCGCGGGTCTTTGACCCGCGTCGGCAGGTCAGAGACCTGCCCTACTTTGTTCAATTTGCCCCGCATGTTACACTCCCGGACGTGAATCTCCCGCGACGGACGTTTCTCAGGGCCGTGCTCCTTGGCTCGGCTGGCATCTTCGCCGGCTGGCAGCCGCTCTTTGCCGCGGCCGAGAGCCGGCACACCGTGGTGAAAGGCGACTCACTTTCTGCGATTGCTAAGCGCTACGGCACCTCGGTCGCCGCGCTGAAGTCGGTGAACAATCTCAAGTCCGATCTGATAGTGCCGGGTCAGCGCCTCGTGATTCCCGGTCGCGGTGCCGGTGTGAAGACACCCGCCCTGCCAGCCTCCGTAATCTCTGCGATCGACTCCGTGCGAGTTGCACCCGGTCGCTGGAAATACATCGTCGGCCACCACAGCGCGATCGAGCAGGGCAACGCGAAGATCTACGACCGCGGGCACCGCGCACGCGGCATGGAGCATGGCCTTGCCTACCACTTCGTCATCGGCAACGGGCGCGACTCGGGCGACGGCCAGGTCGAGATCGGCCCGCGCTGGGTGAAGCAACTCCGCGGCGGCCACGTGCGGAGCACCGACGTGAACGACGTGGGCATCGGCATCTGCGTCGTCGGCAATTTCCAGAACCGGCGCCCTTCGGCGCGCCAGCTTGCGGCGTTCACCGCGCTCGTGGATCATCTCGGCACCGAGGTCGTGAACAACCGCTGGAGATTCATGGTGCACCGCGAAGTCGATCGAAACCACACGTTGTGCCCGGGCCGGAATTTCCCGATTCGCCAGATGCACGACCGGTTCGACCGCTACGGCAAGTCCACGGTTCGCGCGGGCTGAGCGCGAACGACGCGCCGCCCGTTTCAAAAGGTTGTCACACAACTGGAACACTCCGAAGGTAGGAGCCTGCTTGCAGGCGATTCGGTGTGCCAACCGGCAACTGACGCCGACTCCATCGCCCGCAAGCGGGCTCCTACCTCGGAATCGCTGAATGAATTGCCCAGTAACTCGAGACTCAATATGAAATCCAAAGCTGCTTTTCTCGCCATCTCCGCACTCGCGGTCACATCGCTTACTTCGCTCGCGGCCACCAGCCCCGACGCGCCGATCGCGCTGTTCAACGGCACCGATCTCTCGGGGTGGACCGCGTTTCCCGCCGAAGCCGCGCCGCCCGCCGACACTTGGAAGGTTGAGAACGGCGTCTTGAGGACCACGGGCAAGCCGAACGGCTACATCCGTTCCGAAGGCCGCTTCCAAGACTACGTTCTCACGGTCGAGTGGCGCTGGGTGCCGGTGGCGCCGCCGGTCGACGCCGAGGGGCGTCCGCGAAATCGAAACAGCGGCGTGCTCCTTCACATGCAGGGCGTGGACGCCATCTGGCCCAAGAGCATCGAGGCGCAGTTGATGGAGACCAACGCCGGCGACTTCTATGTGATCGGCGGCGTTGAGACCGCCGAGCTTGTGGCTCTGCGCGATGCCGCCCTAGCCAAGGCCGGCGACGACGAGAAGGCGAAGACAAGCGCGAAGAACACCCGCCGCGTGCCGAAGAGGCAGGACTCCTCCGAGAATCCGACCGGCGAATGGAACACCTACACGATCACATGCCGCGGCGACACGGTCACCACGGTCGTCAACGGAGTTGAGCAAAACCGCGCCACGGGAGTGACCGTCAGCGAAGGCCACATCTGCCTTCAATCCGAGGGCGTGCCGGTCGAGTTCCGCACAGTGCGGCTGGAGCCGCCGGGCTCCCCGTAGGGTCGCCGCTTGCGATGTAGGTCTCGCGCTCGCGCGACGGGTGAACGCGGTGATCGTCTTGAACGAAGGCGAAGAGATGGAGTGCGGGCTCCACGTCACGCTTCCCGTTTCATCCTCGTGCTCCGAACAGAACAAGTCGCGCCGGCCATGGTCGTGGCGCATTTGAAGGCTTGGCAAGAAACCCTCCTTTCGCACGCTCTACTTCCTGCCATCAAGATCCACGCGCTTGTTTGTTTCCTGTCTGCGTCCGTTCTATCCGCGGCGGATTCCGCTTTGCCGAGCTTCTCCGAGAAGCTGTTCGATCGCTCTGAACTTTCGGTGTCGGAGGCATTGAAGTCGGGGAAGTCGCCGGCGTTCGATCCAGAAGCGAAAGTTGCGGCAGAAGGGTTCCGGCGCACGTCGCCCGGCCAGAAACGACTCGTGTCGCGGATGCCCATCATCGAACCCAGCGCAGACGTCGACCCGAATATGCCGGTAGGCGCACCAAGGTCGGACATCGATTTGAAGATGGTCGTCAAGGAGCCGGACGTGGATTCAGCGAAATCAGAATCGAGCAATCCCCTCCTCGAACCCCTGCCTCACAGCGGCGGTCGTGAGGGATAGCGCTCACGCGCGGCATCGCTGATCTGCGCCGACCGGAGAAACTTCGCGGGCGGGTGTCCTAAACTGTTGGTGCCATCCGTTGAGAGATACAGGACCCATCATGGCGAGATTTCTGGTAGCTATTCACCACCCCGACAACTACGACCCCTCTGTCTCAGAAGACGAAGAGATGTCCCGCGATATCGATTTGCTGAATGATGAGATGGAGGCTGCTCGCATCAGGATTTTCGTCGGTGGCTTGCAACCGGCACGCAGCGCGAAGTCGCTGCGGAGGCAGGCTGATGGCAAAATGCTCATCTCTGACGGACCCTATCTGAAGACCACGGAGCACGTGGGCGGCTTTTGGGTGCTGGAAGCTGCTGATTTGGATGAGGCGGTGGCGTGGGGGCGAAAGGCTGTCGTCGCCTGCCGGGCATCGGTAGAAGTGCGCCCGTTTCACTAACGGAGAACCCTACGACCGATCCCCGCGGCAAACCACGCCCGGGGCTTTCCGTTTGCCAAGCCGGATGAGTTTCCCTTGCGTGGCCGGTCGATGGTATTCAAGCGCTCAAGCAAGGTCAGGAAGCCGATCGCAGATCGCTGCGCCGACGACTCGATCACGAAGTTCCGGCTGAAATACGCGCCCTACTACCGCGCGTTCGAGGCGCAGCGGGGCACGCACGTCAGGCTCGACGGCCGCGACATGGTCATGCTCTCGAGCAACGACTACCTGGGCCTCTCTTTCGACCCGCGCGTGATCGCTGCCGGCCAGCGAGCCCTCGACGAGTGGGGCACGAGCCCGACCGGTGCCCGCTCCTCCAATGGCTCGCGCGCCTACCACGAAACCCTCGAGGAGGCGCTCGCGGATTTTCTCGGCGTCGAGGCCTGCCACGTAAGCTCGGCGGGCTACCTCTCCTGCCTCTCGGGCGTCGCGGCATTTGCCGCAAAGGGTGACTGCATCCTCGCCGACAAGAACATCCACTCCTGCCTGTGGGACGGCATCCGGCTCTCGATGGCCGATGTCGAGCGCTTCAGCCACAACAACCCGGAAGACCTCCGCGCCGTTCTCCATTCGCTGCCGAAGGAGTCTGCAAAGCTGCTCGTCTTCGAGGGCGTCTACTCGATGGAGGGACACATCGCGCGCCTGCCGGAGTTTGTCGAGGTCGCCGACGAATTCGGATGCTTTGTCGTCGTCGACGACGCACACGGCTTTGGCGTGCTCGGCCGCGGGGGCCGCGGCACGGCCGATCATTTCAACGCCACCGAGAGCGTGGACCTGATTGTTGGCAGCCTCTCGAAATCGCTCGCGAGCACGGGCGGCTTCGTGGCTGGCTCGCGCGCGTCGATCGAGTTCCTCCGCACGCACTCGAAGCAGACGATCTTCAGCGCCGCGATCAGTCCCGCGCCAGCCGCGATCGCTCTCGAGGCGCTTCGCATCATGCGCGAGGAGCCCGAGCACCACGAGCGCCTCTGGAAGAACACGCGCCACTACATGTCGCTGTTGAAATCACTGAAGCTCGACACTTGGGAAAGCGAAACGCCTGCGGTGCCCATCGTGCTTGGCTCGAAGGAAAACGCCTACCGGTTTTGGAATCACCTCCTTGAGAAAGGCGTGTTCACCGTGATGTCGATCGCACCTGCCGTGCCGGCCGGAAAAGACCTCGTCCGCACCGCCATCTCGGCGATGCACACCGAGGAGGACTTTGAGCGAATCGCCGAGGCGATGGCCTATGCGGTGAAGCGGATGTGAGCGAACGAGGGATTGAGGGAGTAAGGGAGTGAGGGACAGATTGCGGAATGCGGATTGGGGATTGCGGAATGGAAGCGAGATTTTTCGATTTTGGATTTTCGATGCTCGATTGGCGAAGACCTGTAGGTTGCATGCTTGTCGCGCAACTCCCCCGAAGTGGCGTGGCAAGCACGCCACCTACATCAGAGCTACGTCCTTCCGAGGTTCAGCGCCGCGACGACCGCTTCCGCCGTGTCGTGCCATGTCGGCAGTGGCCGCGAGAGCGCTTGGTCGCGAAGCGACGCCACGAGCGCGTCCTCGGTGACGATCGAGCGGATCGCACTCTCCCACCCTTCGGAGTGGTCTGAATTCACGAGCAAGCAGCCGCCCCCGACCGCGTTCTCCTCGAGCGCGGGGATGCGGCTGCAAACGCACGGCACTCCCTGCCACAGCGCCTCGAGCACCGGGAGCCCATTCCCCTCGGCGCGCGACGGAAACAGAGCGGCCCGGGCGCGCGCGTGCAATGCACGGACCGTCGAGTCATCGAGCGGGCCGTGGAAATGGAGGCACGAATGCCGTCGCGCCAAATCCACAGCATGCTTCGCGATCGAATTTCCGAAGTGTGGATTCACCCGGCCGACGATGTGCAGGTCGAACGCGAGGCCCGATTCCCACAGCCGCGAGCAAACGTCGAGCATCAGCGCCTGGTTCTTCCGCGGTTCCACGATGCCGACCATCACGAGCGAGGGGGCGGGCTCGACGACCGGTCGTTCGGTGACGCGCGGCGTTCCCGAGCCGTCCGCCCCGAGCGGGATCACACTGACTTTCGCCCGGACCGGTGCGCGCGCCCATTCCCAGTAGTCGACGAGTTCGCGGCGGCTCGCCTCCGAGATCGCGAGCACGCGATCGAAGCGCGCGAGCTGCTTCATGTAGCCCGGATGCCGGGCCACGCTCCGCGGCCACGTGATCGACGGAAGCTTGAGCGGAATCGCGTCGTAGTAGATCGCTGCCGTTTCGCAACCGGGGCTCGCGAGCCACGCGGCAAACCCTGGACGCTCGTCCGCACTGAATACCTCGGGTGTGAGAAGCCAGTCATCGGCACCCGGCCCCACGGGCTTGCCGTCTGCGCCGGTCCACGAGCCTTCGCGCCAGATCACTTCGCGCACCGCGCTGTCGCTCCGCGCGCCCAGACCCGCGCGCAGGCAAGAGCTCACACGCTGCAGGCCCGAGAGGTGCCGCGATCGCGAGGCGTTGGTCGTGTCGATGAAGATCATGACATCTCCGCGCGGCAAAGCGCGACAAGCCGACCGACGTTCTTGTGCGAGTCGTAGTTCTCCTCAACCCAACTGCGCGCGCCCGCCTGCAGCCGCTCCGCAAGCGCGTCGTCCGCGGCGAGTCGATTCAAAGCGCGCACCCACGTCGAAGGGTCGTCGACAGGCGCGACAAGTCCTGTCTCGCCGTCGTGCACCGCCTCGGTTGTCGCTGCCGTGGGGGACGACACGACGAGCGTGCCTGCAGCCATCGCCTCAGGAATCACATTCGGCAAACCGTCCCGATCGCCGCTCGCCGAAACGACGCCGGTGTGGATGAGCACGTCCGCCCACTCGAGGAGCGTCCATACCTCCCCGTGGGGAATCTCTCCAAGAAACTCGACGCAGTCCTCGACCCGGTGTGCCCGCGCACTTATGACGAGCGCCTCGCGCAAGGGACCTCCGCCCGCGATGCGCGCCGTGAATGCAACACCAGCCTCCTTGAGAGCAGCGTAGATCGCGAGTTGCCGGCGCAGGCCCTTCTTCTCGACGAGGCGCGCCACGCACGCGATTCGCAGCGGCGTGCGCCAGGAACGCAGCGGCTTGAGCGCGGGCAGCGCCGCCATCCCACGCCGGATGCAGTGAATTTTTTCAGCAGCGACGCCCCGCTTCACGAGCTCGTCGCGCGCCATCAGCGTGGACGTGCGCACGAAGCGAGCGTGCGCGATCTTCTCGAGAAGCCACCAGTCGCCACCGTGCTCATAGAGATCGTAGGCGTGCACGCCCACGCTGTAGGGCACCCCGAGAACCCGCCACAGCAGCCACGCGGCTGTCGCCGGCGCGCCAGCCCACGGAGCGTGGATGAAACGGGGCGACGCATCCCGAAACTCGCTGCGGTAGGCCACCCCGGCGAAGCCCGCGCCGAGCATGTTCTCCCAGAAATTCAGCCAAGAAGGCGCACGCCTGCTGAACGCACCCGCGAACAAGTCGCGGACGATTCGCGGACGCCGGATGCAGTTCCACGGAATGATCAGCAAGAGAAGCGGCACGAGCCGCCACTTGTTGAAGGTCGAAACGCGCCGGCCCTTGAATTCGCCGCCTCCGCCCCAAAGCGAGTAGAGCGCCGGCTCCAGCCCGCACTCGATCATCGCGTCGACCTCACGCTGAAGAAAACTCTCGGACGTCTTTGGAAACGTCGTGAAGAGGACCGCGAGCTTGGAGTCATTTCCCACAGTGCAGAGGCTGGTGCCCATGCTTCAAAACGCGACGACTGTGTCCAAATGAATCGCGCGCCCTCCGCTGTCGCCAACGCCTGGTGCAAACCGGCGGCTGACGAATCAGCGCTCCTCGGCTTCCGGCGGGACAGGCTCGCCGGAGACACCAGCCGCGAACCCTACGAGCTCGCGGATGAGCAAACGCGGGTCTTCTTCATACCGCAGCGCTTCAAATGCGGCCTTGCGCGCCGTGTAAGTGGAGAAGTCGGTGGTCCACCGTTTCATGATTTTGCGCAGGTCCTCGGCCCGGGAGATCCGCTCGACGCCGCCCCCGTGGTCGAAATACTTCACGGTGAGCTTCTCCTGCGGCATGATGCCGCCGAATCCGTTGAAGATGATCGGGCACCTGAAGTGCAGGGCCTTCGCGCAAGTCGTCGTGCCGCCGCGAGTGACGATCGCATCGCTGGCCTGCATGAGGCGGTGCATCTCCTCGCTGTAGCCCTCGATCGCGCAACCGAACCGCGGGTTGAGCGTGCGCCAGTGGATCGCCTCGGCGAACGTCTGCTTGTTCGTGCCACACACGACGATCGCCTGCACGCGCTCGTGGAACTGAGCGAGCACCGGCAGCAGCTCCATGTGGTTGTTCGCGCCGTTGCCCCCGGTGGCGAGCAAGACCGTGAACCGGTCGGAGCGCAGGCCGAGCCTGCTCACGAGAAACTCCACGCGCCTTTCAGGTGTGAACAGGTCGAAGTGCGCTCGCGGTGCCATGAGGTGCCCGCGGACCGAGGTCTGCGGGAGTTTCAGCCCGAGCTTGATCGCGTAGTCCCGCGCCGTCGGCGTCCGCGCGTAGAACATGTCGACCGACGCGTCCACCCAGTTGCGACTGTATCCGTAACCGCCGGAGAACTCGCCGCAATACGTCGCGCACTTCACGTTTCCCTTGAGGATCGACCGGGCAAGCTGGAAGTAGCCGCGGTTCAGGCAGTCGTGGACGCTGAAGACGAGGTGCGGTTGATACTCCTGCAGAAGATCGATGTAGTAATTCCTGCCGAACGTCACCGTGCGCCGGTTCAGGATGCCGAGGCCCTCGATGAGCACATAATACGGATGGTGCAGCCAAGGCGCGCGGCGCTGGATCCAGTTGTATAAGCCGACGCCAGACTTCCCGACGACGGATGATCGCTCCAGCACGTTCTCGATCCGCACGTCGACCGCATGCTTGAAGATCCGAAACACCCACTGCGCAAACGCCTGCGCGCGCATGTCGTGGCCACCGCCGGTGCTCGAAGTCAGGACGAGGATGCGGACCTGCGGCACGTCAGTGAACCCGGTAACAACTGCGAGTCATTGTGAGGTGCCACGATCGCGGCGCAAAGCGCTCGTGCGACGGTGCGATCCGCGCGTGAAACGTCCCGCCTGATCGCACCGCCGCGAAACACCCGCGGCGAAGCGCACGCACGAGATCATCCGCAGCATGCGCAGGCATCGTCGCCCCGTGCATCTGTTGAATTCGCGCCCATGCGGCCCCAGTGCGGGGTTCGTCGTTTCGCTGCATTGAGTCGTTGAATCCGGTTTGAAAGTCGGCGGCCCGGAAGTCGATCACGGTGAGTCCCGTTCCGGCGGTTTCCAACATCAAATTCCCGGTGACGTGCGCAGTGCCGTATCGCTTGGAAAGTGGGACGGCCATTGCTGCGCTTCTTAACCGGCTGACTTCAGCACGAGCGTGACGTTCGCGCCGCCAAACCCGCTGGTGTTGTTGAGCACCACGCGCGGCGCACATTCCACCGTCTGGCGGGGAAGATTCAGGTCCGCGCACTCGGGATCGACATTCTGCAAATGCGCTGCGCCCGGGATGAAGCTTGCGCGCATGGCGATCGCGCAGAACGCAGTCTCCATCGCTGTCGCGAGCGAGAGCCCGTGTCCGGTGAGTGCCTTGGTGCTGCTCACGGCCACCTTGCCTGTGTCTTCCCCGAAGACGGCGCGAATCGCCCGCGCCTCGGAGATGTCGCCAATCGGCGTCGAGGTGGCGTGAGCGTTGATGTAGTCGACATCGGCCGTCGTGACGGCTGTCGCCTCGAGCGCAAGGCGCATGGCCCTCGCTAGTCCAGCGCCCTCGGGGTGCGACATCGCGACGTTGTGCCCGTCGGATGCCTGTCCCCACCCGGCGAGTTCGGCGTAGGGCTTCACACCACGCCGCGCGACTTCCTCCTCGCTCTCGAGCACAAGCACCGCGCCGCCGCCCGTGCCGACGAAGCCGTCGCGCGCCGCGTCGAACGGCCGCGAGGCCAGCGAAAGGTCGGTCTGGAGCGAGAGCGCGCGCATGCCGGCAAACGGGAGGATCGCCTCGTAGTTGCCATCCTCCGCGCCGGCGATGAACACGCGGTCCTGCCGGCCGTGGACGATGTCCTCATAGGCAAATCCGATCGCATGCCCGGTGGAGGCACAGGCCGACGAGAAGCCGCACGACACGCCCTCGATTTTGAAGGCCGCGACGAGGTTGAAGTTCAACGTGCCTGCGATCGAGGCTACGATGCCGGTCGGCGGGCAGCGCATAACTCCCTGCTCGCGCATGCGCTTCAATAGATGACCAAGCAAGAACGGCGAACCTCCCGAGGCGCAGTAAATGCCGGTCTGCGGATTGCGGACGTCCCCTTCCCCAAGCCCCGCATCCGCGATCGCCTGGAGCATCGCGCAATGCGCGTAGAGTCCGTTCGGCGCCATGCTCCTGAGCAACTCTCGGCGGATTGAATAGCCCTCGGGATACGTCCAGTCCTCGAAGTCGGTCGAGGTCGTGTCGAAGCCCTTGACCGTGCCGACGACTTTCACGGGGATCTCCGGCCGGTCGAATGGCGGATACAGCTCGAAGCCGTGCTTTAGACCTCGGAGGCTCGCCTCCACATCGCGCACGTTGTTGCCGATGCTTGTGACCAGTCCCAGTCCGGTGATGTATACCTTGCGCATTCTTTCGAGTAACAGCGCTCACGGTCGGTCGTGCGACGCAGTCCTCGCGAGGTTTCAAGCAAATGCCGCCGCGACCGCGTGGCAAACGCTTTTCAGGTGCCGCGTCGCGGCGTCGCCGGGATCGCGGGGCTACGCGACGGGAGTCTTGGTGCCGTTCGTGCCGGGAGCGTGGTCAACCGGGGTCGCCGGCGCCAGATCGATGGGAATCTCCGGGACGTATCCGAACGTCAGGGTAATCTCCTCGGCAAACGCGGTCTTTTCCGTGCCGACCTTGATCGTGCCCTCGAACACCGCCAGCGGCATCTTCATGCGCTTTGGGCGGATCGTCAGCGCGAGCACATCGCCCGGCCTGACGATTCGGTGGCATCGAATCCCGTCTGCACCTGTGAAATAGACCTGCTTGGAGTCGACGGGCCTCGTGAGTTCGGGCGTGCCCGACTCCAGCAAATAGAGCACCGCGAGCTGGCCAAGCGCCTCGAGCATGATCGAGGCGGGCAGCACGGGGTTGTCCTTGAAGTGGCCTTCGAGGAAGAACTCCGAGCCGCTGACCTTGTAGCGGCCGGTCGCCAGTGCGGAGTTCACCGAGGCTTCCTGCAGAAACAAGAACGGCGGCTGCACAGGCATTACCTCGGCAATCCGCTCGATTGGCAGGAAGCGCGTCGGCGTGGGGATCGGCTTTCCAGTCACCTTGCAGTCGATGAAAGTCTGGATGTCGCCGATCGTCCGGAGATTACGGAGCTCGTCGTTCTTGATCGTGATCTTGAGGCACTCCTCCACGAGCAGCACGACCTCCATCATCGTCAGCGAGTCGACCCCGAGATCCTCGATCACCCGGAGGTTCGGATCGGGGTTCTTGAGGCGGGCGCGTTGCTCGGGCTCGACGAAGCGCTCGACGATTCCAAGCACGACCGCCGGTATCAGGTTCGGCTCCCCGGTGCGTCGAAATGCGATAGCAGCGTCGATCGTTGCGGGCGAGCAGCGCTTCAGAGAGTCGCGAAGAAGGACCTCCTCCTCCGGCGACAAGTCTTCTGCGGTATTCACCGTTTGCAGGACTCCATCGGACATCGCGTCGTTTTTTGAAGCCTTGGGGCGATTTGTAAACCACCAAATCGCGTCAAAGCTCCATCGAACTCCAATGGTGCTACTTAGCCCGGTTCAGGAGCGGCCAAGGGTGCCACAGAGCGAGTCGAACATAGTCCTTGCGGTGCGCAGGGAGGGTCCGTAGTTCAACAAGCAGACATTTTTCGTTCGCGGGTCGGCGCCCCCCACGCTCGCTTGTAGCTCCCTAAGTGACCACTAAAGCGCACAATCCAGTCTATTTCGTAACGCATGAGTTCTTTCCGCACCGGGGCGGAATAGCGACGTTCACCGAGGAGATGGCCCGGGCGACAACCGCGCTCGGCTTCGACATCGAAGTGTGGGCGCAGGCGAACCGGTCCGACGCCGAGCGGCAATGGTCGTTTCCTGTGAAGCGCCTTCCCCTGAAAGGCACGCACGATCTTGCCTGCCAGCTCAAATTGGCAAGGCACATGATCCGCCACCGTCGCGACCTCCGAAAGGCAACGGTCTATATCCCGGAGCCGGGCCCGATGCTCACCATGATGATGCTCCAGTGGGCGCGCGCGTTCCGCCCGAAGCGGCTGCTGCTCACGTTCCACGGCTCCGAGATTCTGAAGTTCGCGGCCTCGCCCACGGCACGTCCACTCACCCGGAAGCTGATCCAATCTGCGGATTTGGTGAGCACCCTCACAAACTACACCCAGCGGTTGCTACTCGAACACTTTCCTGAAGCCCGCGGAAAGGCAGTGCTCACGCCGGGGGCGCTTCGCACGGACCTTGAAATTTCCTCAATCGGGGATCGTGGTGGTCGCGGCGACAAGTGCATCGTGCTCACGGTTGGCCGGATCCACCCGCGCAAGGGGCAGGACATCGTGATCGATGCGCTCAAGGCGCTTCCGTCGCATGTGCGCGATCGCACCGAATATTGGATCGTCGGCGTCGGGAAAGGCAACGGCTACGAAAGCCGCCTCCGCGCCACGGCGGCGAACTCCGGTCTGACCGTGCGTTTCTTCGGCGACGTGACGAATCGCGAGCTCGGCCGCATCTACGACCAGGCCGACATCTTTGCGATGACGAGCGTGGACCACGGCATGAGCGTGGAGGGCTTCGGACTCGTTTACCTCGAGGCGGCGGCACACGGATTGCCGGTGGTCGCGCACCGCGTGGGAGGCGTGCCCGAGGCGGTAGTCGACAACCACACTGGAATCCTCGTGCCTCCGATGAACATCCCCTCGCTCACGCTCGCGTTGAAGCGCCTGATCACCAACCCGTCGCTCCGCCGCACTTTCGGCGAGAACGGAAGCGAGTGGGCGCGCCGCAGTTGCTGGATGAAATCCGCCGAGTCCCTCTTCGCCCCGCAAGCGAGTCTCGCCGCGATGGCAGCGGCCTGATAGCGCGTTGGGCATGATCCAGTCGCGCTCCGAGGTGGTCGTCCGCTACGCCGAGACGGACATGATGGGAATCGTTTACCACGGCAGCTATCTGCCATGGCTCGAGATCGGCCGCACAGAGTTGCTCCGCGAGGTCGGCATGTCCTACAAGGAACTTGAGCGACTCGGCTACCGGCTGCCCGTGCTCGAAGTGCAGATGAACTACAAGCGCCCGGCACTCTACGACCAGCGGATCGAGATCGTCACGACCATGCACGAGCGGCCCACAGTGCGCTTGCGCCTCGACTACGAGCTCTTCCACGAAGGCGTGCTCATCGCCACCGGGCACACCGTGCATGCGTTCCTCAACCACTCGAACGAGCCCATGCGGCCACCCGCAGCGCTCGTCGAGATGATGCGGCCGCGGTTCGGTCGCTGAGTGTGGTGAGTATCTGAGTCGCGGCGTAAAGCCGCTCCTACAGCTCCGGAATCGTCAGTTTCTCTGGATGTAGGAGCGGCTCTATGCCGCGACTCCGAACGGACCGAGGTGCGATGACGCCATCATCCTCCCCCCACGCCGTATTCGGCCAGCACAACCGGGTCCGTCTCCAACGCACGCGCCACGGCGAGCACGTCGTCCGCCTCTTGGCCGAGAATCCGCCGCAGCGCCCATACTGCGTGCGCGCGCACGACCGGCGACTCGTGCGTCGCGAGCCGCGCGAGGGCGCGGACCCCCGAGTCGCGATCGCCGTGGTCGGCGAATCCCTCCGAGGCCTCGGCGCGCGAAGCCGGATCGAGCGCCCAGACGTTGCCCGCGACGATCGCCGCGTTGCGAAGCAGGTTTGGCAACTTCAGCCGCTTCACCGCGGTGCCGCGAAACACTTCCCGAAAACGCTCCGGTGTCAGCGACAGCAGCTCGACGAGTGTCAGCCTCGCGATCTCCGGCCGCCGCTCGAGAAGCAACGACCGGCCCGCGCGCGCAAACCGGTTCCACGGGCAGGCATCGAGGCAGATGTCGCAGCCGAACACGCGCGTGCCGATGCCCGCGCGAATTTCCGGCGGGATGATCCCTCGATTCTCGATCGTGTGGTAGCTGATGCAGCGGCGGGCATCGACGATGCCGGGCTCGGGAAACGCAGCCGTCGGGCACGCCTCCATGCACCGGGTGCACGATCCGCATAGAAGACCGTTGGCACCAGCGCGCTCTGCCGCGCCGGGAAACGCCTCGGCGAGACTCGCGTCGGGCTCGATTTCGATCCGCGCAAGGATGACCGAGAGGAAGAGCCAGTTGCCGTGTTCGCGCGAGATGAGCATGCCATTCTTGCCGAGAAAGCCGACCCCGGAGCGCGCCGCCCAGCCGCGCTCGGCGACCGGACCCGTGTCGACGTAGTAGCGATAGTCCGTGCCGTTCAGGCCGAATCGCGCCTCAAGAATCTTCCCGGCGCGCACCAGGCCAGCCTTGATCGTGTCGTGGTAATCCGCATGCAGCGCGTAGCGCGCCCAAGCCGTCTGCCGCGCGGCGGCCGAGTCCTCCGGCCAGTAACTCACGCCGAGCACAATGAACGTGCGCGCCCGCTCGAGAACGAGCGCGGGATCAGCCCGCTTCGCCGACGTCGAAGCCATCCAGTCCATGTCGGCGTGGTGACCCGCGGCAATCCAGCGTGCGAGTGTTTCGCCCGGCTCCGGCTCCGCGCGGGCGAAGCGCACCACGTCGAAGCCGGCATCGCGGAGCGCGGCGCGAAGATCCTCGCGCGCACCGGCGGCTGGCGCACTCACGTTCACGGGTGCGCTCGCGCCCACTCGCGCGCCTCGCGCTGGTAGACGCGCTCCACGTGATGCATCGTCTCAAAGATCGAGCGGCCTTCCGTGAGCACCGTCGTGCCGGCGCGGCGATAGACTGGTTCGCGTCTCATGTAGAGGTCGGTCGCCTCCGTCACAGCATCGTCGACCGCCAGGAGCGGCCGGTTCTTGTTTCGCGAGACGCGGTCGACGATCGTGGCAATCGAGGCATGCAGGCAGATCACAACGCCCCGCGAACTCACCGCCTCAAGCATGCCGTCTGGGATGATGAGACCGCCTCCACACGCGATCACGAAGCCGCGCGCCGGGTGACCCTTCTCGATGAACTCGCGCTCCATCCGGCGAAAGTCCGGCTCTCCGCCGGATTCGAAAATCTCGGTGATCCTGCGGCCCGTGATCCGCTCGATCTCGTGGTCACTGTCCAGGAAGTCCATGCGCAGGCGCTGCGCGACGGCGCGGCCGATCGTGGACTTTCCCGTGCCCATGAACCCGACGATGTAGAGGTTGACGTCCTTCGAGGCCATCGTTGGCACAAAACCCGATGCGTGCCCGACCGGCAAGCCCCTCGACTGGCTCGGGGCCTTGAGCCTGCCAAAACGGCTTCGCGCCCCGGGGCGGAAAATGCTTTGCCCCGCCGCGCCGCGGGCTGAATCCTCGACAACGCATGCTATCGAAGGACGCACAAACAGCCTCTGGAGTCCGACCCGATGCGATTCCCGGAGGTCGCTACGAGTTTTCAAGCGACAACACCGCCGCGATCTGCCCTGAGGCTTGGGCCGAACTCGAGCGCGCGAACCGCTCCTCCCATCCTTCCTACGGAAACGACCCGTGGACCGGGCGCGCCGCGGAACTCATCCGCGGGGTCTTCGACACGGACTGCGACGTCTACCTCGTCTACAGCGGCACGGCGGCAAATGCGCTCGCGCTCTCGTCGATCTGCAGGAGCCACAATGCGATTTTAGTGCACGAAAACGCCCACGCTTCTGTCGACGAGTGCGGCGCGCCGGAGTTTTTCACGGGCGGATCGAAACTGATCACCATCGCCGGCGAGAATGCCAAGCTGCAGCCGTGCGCGGTTGAGGCCGCCATCGCCAAGCGCAACGACCTGCACTTTCCGAAAGTCCGTGCACTCTCCCTCACGCAGGCAACCGAGTTGGGCACTGTTTACCAGCCGGCGGAAGTCGCGGCGCTCTCCGCCCTCGCCCATTCCCGCGGCATGGGTGTGCACATGGACGGCGCGCGCTTCGCGAACTCGGTCGATTCGACCGGGGCGCATCCGGCCGAGATCACTTGGAAGGCGGGCGTCGATGTGCTCAGCTTCGGCGGCACGAAAAACGGCATCGGCATGAGCGAGGCTGTTGTGTTCTTCAACCGCGAGCTCGCGGCGGAGTTTGATTTCCGGTGCAAGCAGGCGGGGCAGCTCGCGTCGAAGATGCGCTTCGTCGCCGCGCAATGGGTCGGCCTCCTGGAGTCGGGCGCGTGGCTGCGAAATGCCGCGCACGCGAACACCTGCGCGCGCCGCCTCGCCGCCGGCCTCGGCGCGATTCCGGGCATCTCGATCCTGATGCCAGTCGAGGCCAACGCCGTCTTTGCGGAACTGCCGCCCGCTGTCGCCGCGAAGCTGCGGGGGACCGGGTGGTTCTTCTACCCTTTCATCGGCGAGCACGGCTACCGGTTCATGTGCTCGTGGTCGACGTCTCCGGCCGTGATCGACGCATTCCTGGCGGAAGTGCGCGCGGCGGCGGGTGAGCTAACGCGCTAGGCCATTCCGGGTAGGTTGCGCGCTTGCCGCGCGACATTTGGCACACGCGTCCTAGGTAGGAGCCCGCTCGCGGGCGATTGCCTTGAGAATCGCCCGCAAGCGGGCTCCAACCTCCAGCACTGAACATTCGCGCCTGACCGATCACGCTCCCCCAACAACAAAACAGCCCCTCCGCTCGCGCGAAGGGGCCGGTCTGAATTCTTGATGTGTCAGCCGACTCAGCCGCCGGGTGCCGGTGCCGGCTCTTCAGCTTCCGGCGGAGGGGCGTCCTTCACCTCGAGGAGCTCGACCTCGAAGATCAATGTTGAGCCGGGGGGAATCTGCGGCGCGCCGTTGTCGCCGTAGGCGAGATCCGGCGGGATGTAGAGCATCACCTTGCTGCCCTGGCTCACGTGGGTGAGTCCATCGCGCCAGCCGGGAATGACTTCGCTCAGGCCGAACTCGACGGGGTTGCCCTCGGAACTGTCGAAGACGGCGCCGCTGACGAGCTTGCCGGTGTAGTTGACCTTCACCCACTGGTCGGCGCGGGGTTTCGGGCCGGTGCCCTCCGTGAGGACCTCGTAGGCCATGCCGTTGTCCAAGGTAACGACTCCGGCCTTCGCACGGATTTCTGTCATGAACTGGGCCGACTCTTCGAGACCCTGCTCCCGCATCTTCGTGAGCGCGGCCTGGCGGCGCTCACCGATCATGGCTTGGATGGTCGGCCCGATCTTCTCAAAATCCTGTGGCGCTGGCTCGCCACTGACGGCGATCGCCATCCCGCGGCTCATGATTTCAACTTCCGCCGTGCTGAAACCCAGGGCGACCAAGCCGCTCTGGTGCGCGAGGAACCATCCGAAGGCCTCGATCGCCTGCTCGGCGGTATACTCCTGAGCCGGGGCGGCCTCAGGCGCAGGAGCGGCGGGGGCTGCCGGTTCCAAGGTTGGGTTGGCATCCTGTGCGTTGAGCGCGGCGCAAGATAGCGCCGCAATGCCAAGGAGGACGGTTTTCGTGAATCTCATGAACATCTCGTGGTTGGTAGTGAGGGGTGCGGACGCAGGCTTGCGTGCGCGGGAAAGCCGTGGAAGATGACCCGCCCGTTTCAAAATGCAATAGATTCGGCGATCGGCGCACAGCGCCTGACCCGACCGCCAATGCGGCTGTGGTCAACGGGCCAACTCATCCAACTTAATGACAGACGACACCTTCTGGAGCAGCCAGGACGGACTGATCCACACCCTCAAGAAGAAGAACGGCGAACTGCTGGCGCTCGTGCTCGCGTTCAAGCCGCGCAACCCCGCCGAGCTTGAGTTCATGCGCGAGCATGTTGGCGAGCTCAACTTCACCGAGCGCTCGAGCCTGGCCCGCATCGGCATCGAGATGGCGACGACGCGGCGCGCCTGGTTCGAGGGCGGCAAGGTGTTCCTCGAGGTCGACGCGTTTATCTACGACAGCAGTTTCCCGAGCGCCCCCTATTTCCAGAAGATGCTGCGGCCCGGCACAGCCGCCGGCCGGCTCTTCTACGCCCCCGAATCCGCCAAGCTCTCATCGGGCGATATCTGGTCCGCCATCAAGGACCACCGCATCAAGCTGCCGCGCGGCGTATCGATCGACCGGTTCGGGCGTGTGTTCATCACGCCACACTGCGTGCGCTACACGCTCAACCCCGCGGTCACGCGGCTGCAGTTCGAGCGAGTCGTCAGCGGCGAGCAGACCCGCAACTTCCTCGACAAGGTCCAGATCCGGACGGAGATGGAGACGCTCACGATCGCGCCGCACTCGGGCATCCTCACGAGCTGCTCGATGTATCTCAAGGAGCACTTTGTCGTGCTCAACCGCGGCGAGGGAAACTTCGGCTTGCATTGCTCGGCCGTGCTTCTCGACCCGATCAAGACCTACGGCACGAACATCATGCTGGAGATCTACAACACGTCCGACCAGGTCGTCGTAAATCCGGTTGTGTCCGTGGAGGTCTTCCGCGCTCCTGCGTCCGACGACACCGAGCACCGCCGTTTGCAGGGTCGGCGCAAGCAGATGTTCGAAGTGTCCACAAAGGTCTTCAATCACCTCGACGCGACGCGCCCTGAGGAGTTCGGCGCGCCAAGGCCGCGCTCGAGGGTCTCGGTCGCATGGCAGGATTCGACGGTCGAGAACCACGCAGTCTTCTTCGCCGCGGGCAACGATTTCTCCCGCTCGATCAAGGAGAACGATCTTCCGCCGGTGCATCGCTCCGTCGTCGAGGCACTCGACAGTGCGCCCGACGGCGCGGACACGCTCGTCCTCGACTACTTCCCGAACCTGCCCGAGCACGTCGAGCTGCTCACGCGGATCCCGCAGATGCGGCTCAAGCGCGTAATCTTCCGCAAACCGTCGCGCACACACGGGTTCTTCTTCTCGACCAACGCGCACGCGCGCCTCGACAACCTCTTCTCGCTCGGGATCGACGTCTACTTCCACCACGAGGAGACGAAGGATCTCTACTTCCACACCTACAAGCGCGACTGCGGCTTCTTCGTGCGCGAGGAGGTCGTGCAGAAGTTCATGGAGGCCACGACGGTCGCCTTCTACGGCTCGGCGCTCGAGATCGAGGGCGAGGCCGGCAAGAACATCGAGACTCTCATCACGAGCCTCGCGGAGTTTTTCGGCCCCACGATGGGCATCATGACCGGCGGCGGTGGCGGCGTAATGGGAGTCGCCACCGAGCGCGCGCGAGCGAGCGGCTCGCTGACGGGCGCGTGCTTCCTCGAACTCGAAGCTCAGCCGCCGAAGCTCGGCGTCGACTACTTCAACACGTTTCAGGAGACCGCGCGTCACTTCCGCCAGAAGTGGTTCGAGGTTTGCGATTTTTGCGTCTTCAACGTCGGCGGCGTCGGCACGCTCGAGGAGATCGGGATCGAACTGTGCAACCTCAAGCTCGGCATCCGACCGCGTATTCCGTTCGTTTTCTACAGCAAGACATATTGGAAGGATCTCGAGAACCAGATCGCGGCAATGGTGAAGGAAGGCCGCGCCCCCAAATGGATCGGCGACTACATCCTCTTCAGCGACGACCCGCGCGAAGTCGTCGAGTTCTTCCGCAAGACGCTGCAGGTGCTGTGAGCGGAAGGTAGGGCAGGTCTCTGACCTGCCGACGCGGGTCAATAGACCCGCGCTACCCCGGATGCGTCACACTCTCTCGTGATACTACACACCCTTTATGTCGTTGCGAGGATCCCGCGGTCGCGGGAGACGAAGCAATCCATCTGAAACTCCAGCTGGATTGCCACGGTCGGCTTCGCCTCCCTGCAATGACAGGGATACGGGTGATGCACCCGCGCTACCCCCTCACCCGCCGCTCACCGCCTGAATCACATCGAGCCGATCGCCGTCGCGCACAGGCGCGGTGCGGTCCTTTATCCACGCGAGATTCTCGCCGTTGAAAAAGAGCAGCACGTGCTGTCGCTGCGCGCCCGTGTCGTCGTAGATATGCGGTTTCAACAGCGGGAACTTCTTCAGCATCGCACCGATCGCGCCCTCGATCGACTCCGCCTCAATGCTCGCGCGGCGTTTGCCCCCGAGACAATCGGCGAGCAAACCCGGGACGGTGATCTCAATCTTGGCGCTCATTCTTCCAGATGGAGACATTTTGATTTAGCCACAGATTGCACAGATAGGCACAGATTCCGGAATGGGAAATCTGGCTCGGCCATCTGTGAAAATCTGTGTTATCTGTGGCAAAACTCCGTCTCCTCTACCCTTCGATTTCCCACGCACGCACCATCATGATGCGCGGAAACTTCCCCGGAATTTGCTGCCAGTTCGTGCCGCCGTCGCGCGAGTGCCAGAGATCACCCATCGTCGTGCCGACGTAGATGCCGGCGTCGTCGTGCGTGTCGACGGAGGTCGCGTCTCGCAGCACGCCCACGTGGTAGCCTTTCTCCGGAAGTCCGCTTGTCATCGCAGTCCAAGTGCCGCCGCGGTTGCTCGAGCGGTAGACGGCAAACCTGCCGTCGCGCATGAAGCGGACTTCGTCGCTCTGAAGCGGCACAATGAACAAGTCTCCGTTGCGCGTGACCGACATCGGGAAACCGAACACGCTCGGCAGCCCTTCGGTGATCGGTGTCCATGAGTCTGCCGCGTCGTTGCTCGTATAGACGCCGCCGTGAAACTGCTGGTAGAGCACCCCCGGCTTATCGGGATCGAGAACCATCTTGTGCACGCAGCGGCCCACCTCGCTCGGAGGCTGGCCGGTCGGAACGGTTGCGAGGCCGTTGTTGCAGGCCTTCCACGATGCGCCGCCGTCGTCGGTGCGAAATGCGCCGACGGCCGAGATGCCGAGCCACATGCGCTTCGCGTCCGTCGGATCCTGCAGAATCGTGTGCAGACACATGCCGCCACCGCCCGGGAACCAGCCCGGCTTCGTCGGGTGGTTTGCGAGCGCGTCGTTCTCCTTCCACGTGTGCCCCGCGTCGTGACTCACGAAGAGCGCCGCCTGATCGACGCCCGCGTAAAGTGTGTCGGGCTGCGACGCGTGACCAGGTGCGATCTGCCAGAAACGCTCGAGCTTGCGGCCGGAGTCCTCGGCGAAGCCCGGCCCGGCTTCAACCTGCGTCCAGTTCTCGCCGAGGTCCTCGCTGATGCGAATCGTCGCGCCGTAGGGCCAACTGCTCGTGCCCGCGACGAGCCGAGGCTTGCCGTTTCGAATTTCAGCGTGGATGGCGCCGACCTCCCATCCAGGAAGCCGCGGCGGATGGAGGTTCCAGTTCTTGCGGTCGGAGTCGGACTCGAGGATGAACAAACCCTTCGCAGTTCCGACGAGTAGAAGGAGGCGTTTCTTTCGGGGCATGGCGGGCGAGATTGGCGAATTCTGGTGTGCCGACAATCAGTAAGACGAACGAGGTTGCTTGTTCCGGACAATCGGCGCCGACAATCCGGAGGAACAGGAAGATCAACCAAGGCCTTTTCCGCCACAGATTGCACAGATGAGCAAAGATCGGGATCCAGGTTGGCTTGGTTCCAATTTTTGATCCGTGCACATCTGTGCAATCTGTGGCCCAAATTTCTGGTGTCCTCTCACCACCTCCTCCACCGCTCGCTTGCGAATCGCCCTAGCCCGCCTAGAGTGCCGCCCGCATGTCCAAGGAACGCTACATCGAGGCCAAGCAGAAGTGGGCGGAGAAGCAGAAGGCTGCCGGATTCAAGGCGCGCGACGTCGCGTCGACCGACCGGCTCCCTCCCGGTCAGAGACTCACGACGGGTTTCCCGGTGCTCGATCTCGGCATCCAGCCGATGCTGCCGCCGTCGCGCTGGTCGCTCACGCTGAACGGACTCGTTGAGAAACCTGCCGTCCTTACGTGGGACCAGTTCAACGCTCTCCCGCAGATCGAGGACGTCAGCGACTTCCACTGCGTGACGACCTGGAGCAAATACGACTGCCACTGGTCCGGCGTGGCGTTCACGACTCTCTACGAACTCGTCCAGCCCAAGCCCGAGGCGAAGTTCGTCTATTTCACTTCCTTCGACGGCTACTCGACAAACCTGCCGCTCGACCAGTGCCTCGACGACGACGTGCTCATCGCAACGGGCTTCGAGGGCAAACCCGTCCCGCGCGAACATGGCGGCCCGGCGCGCGTGATCGTGCCGAAGATCTACGCATGGAAGGGCGCGAAGTTCGTGAAGGGGATCGAGTTCCTCGCGGAGGATCGCCTCGGCTATTGGGAAGTCCGCGGCTACAGCAACACCGCCGACCCCTGGAAGGAAGAGCGATACGCGTGATGCGGAGCGAGAGTGAAAGTGAGAGTGAGAGTGGGCAATCCGTCGGCCGCTCATTCTTCTCCTGCTTATTCGTGAAATTTGTGTCGCCCTCTCCTGCTTCGCGTTCTTTCGCGCACTTCGCGGTTCAAGAGTGCTTTCTTTGTCTGTGACCATCTGTGTCATGAGGTTGCCCCGATTTGACGGACACAGCGTTGAGCGAAAGAAAGGACTCAACGATGAAAGAGAAAAAACCTGCTGGCGCAATGCGTCAGCGTCGGGACCGAGCGTTCAAGCTGGAAGCGGTGCGCTTGTGGCAGAGCAGTGGACGGCCTGCAGAGAGCATCGCGCAGGAGATGGGGATCAAAGCGGACGATTTGTATCGGTGGAAACGGGCGAGCCAGCAGGCCCGGTCCGCCGGGCCGGCTGGCTTGCCCGTTGGGCAACCGGCGCTTGAGGCCGAGGTGATGCGTTTGCGCCAGGAGGTCCTGCGACTGACCGAGCAACGCGACATCTTAAAAAAAGCCGCGGGCATCCTCTGCGAACTGCCGCCCAGAGGTATGCCCGGATCAAAGCCATGAGCGGCCAACATCCCATCGAGACGATGTGCGCGGTGCTGGAGGTCTCGCGCAGCGGTTACTACGCGTGGCACCGCCAGGCGCGCAGCGCACGGGCCGCGGCCGACGAGAAGTTGCGCGAAAAGATCCAGGCGCTTCACGCTGCATCGCGGGGCACCTATGGCAGCCCGCGAATCAAGATTGCCCTGGATCGCGCAGGCCCGCCGGTCGGGCACAACCGTGTCGCGCGTCTGATGCGTGAAGCCCAGCTGCAGGGTCGCACGCATCGTCGCTATCGGGTGGTCACCACCGACAGCGGGCACACCGAACCGATCGCACCAAACCGCCTGGCCACGGCGCCTGTGCCTACCAAGCCCGATGAAGTTTGGGTGACGGACATCACCTACGTGTTCACCGACGAGGGCTGGCTCTATGTCGCTGGCGTGCTGGATCTGTTCAGCCGCCGGCTCATCGGCTGGGCGATGGGCCCGACCTTGGAAACGGCCTTGCCGCTGGCGGCCCTGCTCATGGCCGTGCGTCAGCGCAAGCCGGCCGCCGGCGTGCTGCACCACTCCGATCGCGGGGTGCAATATGCCAGCGGTAATTACCGTGCCTGCCTGACGGCCAACCGCTTCGTCGCTTCCATGAGCCGCAAAGCCAACTGCTACGACAACGCCACGATGGAGGCGTTCTGGAGCACCCTCAAAAACGAACTCGTTCATCGCTGCCACTTCGCCACACGCGCGCAAGCCACCACAGCCATCTTCGATTACATCGAGAGCTTCTACAACCGCTCGCGGATGCACTCCGCACTCGGCTATCAAAGTCCCCTCGACTACGAGACCAACCTCAACAACCTAAAACCAAATCACGCTTAACGCGTGTCCGATTTATCGGGGGAAGCACAT
>DATKCJ010000290.1:0-14512 GCA_035513275.1 Opitutaceae bacterium | reverse complement strand
AAAACTTGGAATCAGCCGGTCGGCTCCACCGGGTTTGAATATTCCGTCGGGAGGAGTGGCCGACATTGCATCAATCCACTCGCGGCCGAGCCGGTCGTTGGCGTAAGCCGCCTCAATCTCGTCGCTCCGTTCCTCAACCTGCCTGACCCAATCTTCCGATCCTGGATTGAACCGGAATTGGATCTGGACGGCCTCGGAGAGGCGCGACTCCGGGTGGCCTTTCATCAGCCGCGAATAGGCGACGCCGATCTCGCTTTCTTCGGAGACGACGGGAGGCAACCTAAGGGGAGGCACGGGTTCCGAGTCGTCCCAAGCAAGGAATGCTAGAAAAGCGCCAGATACCACGAGCACGGGCAGGGAAATCTTGAATGGAGCAGGCTTCCAGATCACGAGGCCAATGCCGATCCACAGAAACCATGGCGCCAGTGCGAGAGCCCTGTCGCCGATCCGAGCAGGAATGAGCTGGTAGATCGCGATCACGATCACGATCAGATACAAGACCGTCCACAGGGAGAGGATCGCGGATGCCGAAACGAGTGATCGAACTCCTCGTGTCGCGTATTCGCGGAAGCGAGGTGAGCCAGTTTTCACAGAACGACTCAAAGCTTACCCGATATCGAAGGCAATGTAGCTTCGCGGATGTTCGAATATCCGGTGAACGCTGTCGGTGGCTCAATTGCTGCCGGAAGAAATGGGTCGTATGGGACGGATGGGAGCTATAACGATCGTGGCGATGAAAGGTGATGGCTTTCTGCCGCCGCGGGGAAACTACCGGGAGCTGAAGTCGTTTCGGAAGGCGGAGATTGTCTATGACATCACCTACCGGTTTCGCAGGCGGTTTCTCCAACGAGGCGATCGCACGATCGATCAGATGGTTCAGGCAGCGAGATCGGGGAAACAGAACATCATCGAGGGCAGCAAGGCATCGAAGACCTCGACTGAGATGGAACTCAAGCTCACGAATGTTGCGCGCGCCAGTCTCGATGAGCTGCTGAACGACTACTTGGATTACCTGCGAAACCATGATCTCAAACCGTGGGACAAGGATTCGAAGGAAGCACGCTATGTGCGACGGCTCGGCGGGAAGGCGGAGTGCACATTCGAGGATTTCCGGGAGTTTGTGAAGACCCGGCCAGGCGAGACAGTGGCGAACATCGCGATCTGTCTCATCCACCAGGCGAATTTCCTGCTCGATAAGCAGATTGCACAGCTCGAGCAGGATTTCCTCAAGGATGGCGGGCTCAGGGAAAGGATGACGAAGGCCCGGCTGGAGAGCCGGGAAGAGCAGAGACGAAGGGAGAAGGGGAAATAGGTCTTATAGGGCTTATAGGACCTATAGGACCTATAGCTGGGCTAGGATCGCACTGAGAGTGGCCGACGGCCGCATCGCGGCGGCGGCGAGCTCATCGCTCGGCTGGTAATATCCACCCACATCCACGGGCTTCCCCTGCACGGCGATTAGCTCGCCCGCGATCTGCGATTCTGCGGCGGCGAGTTTTTCGGCGATTGGAGTGAAGACCTTCTGCAATTCGAGATCGGAGATTTGAGACGCCAGCGCCTGGGCCCAATACATCGCCAGGTAGAAGTGCGAGCCGCGGTTGTCGGTCGTGCCGAGCTTGCGGCCGGGGGAGCGGTCTTTCTCGAGGAAGGTGCCGGTGGCGGCGTCGAGCGTGTCGGCGAGGATTTTCGCCTTTGCGTTGCCGGTCGTCTGCGCGAGGTGCTCGAGCGAGGCCGCGAGCGCGAAGAACTCCCCCAGCGAATCCCAGCGCAGGTAGTTCTCGGCGACGAATTGCTCGACGTGCTTTGGCGCCGAACCGCCAGCGCCGGTTTCGAAGAGGCCGCCACCGTTCATGAGCGGCACGATCGAGAGCATCTTCGCGCTCGTGCCGACTTCGAGGATCGGGAAGAGGTCGGTGAGGTAGTCGCGGAGCACGTTGCCCGTGACGCTGATCGTGTCGAGGCCCTGCACGAGACGCTCGAGCGTCGCGAGGCACGCGGCCGCGGGTGCCATGATCTTGATGTCGAGCCCGCTCGTGTCGTGGTCCTTCAGGTAGCGCTCGACCTTAGCAAGGATCTGCGCGTCGTGCGCGCGTGTCGCATCGAGCCAGAAGATGGCCGGCGTGTTGCTGAGCCGTGCGCGGTTGACCGCGAGCTTCACCCAGTCTTGGACGGGGGCGTCTTTGGTTTGGCATGCCCGCCAGATGTCTCCTGTCTCTACTTCGTGAGACAGGAGAATCTCAGATTTGAAATTCGGAATTTGAGATGCGTCATCCGGAGCGGAGACGATCCGGATGACGCCCTTGCCGGGAGCCGTGAATGTCTTGTTGTGCGAGCCGTATTCCTCGGCGGCTTGGGCCATGAGGCCGACGTTGGGCACGGAGCCCATGGTTGTCGGGTCGAGCGCGCCCTGCTTCTTGCAGAACTCGATGACGGTCGCATAGACGCCCGAGTAGCAGCCGTCGGGGATCACGCACAGCGTGTCGGCGAGTTTGCCCTGTGCGTCATACATCTTGCCGCCGACGCGGATCATCGCGGGCATCGAGGCGTCGACGATCACGTCGCTCGGCACGTGGAGATTTGAAATGCCGTTGTCGGAGTTGACCATCGCGACGCCGGGGCCGTTGGCGAACGCGGCCTTGATGTCGGTCTCGATCTCCGCGCGCTGTGCTTCGGGGAGTTTCTGGATCTTCGCGACGAGATCGCCGAAGCCGTTGTTCAAGTCGACGCCGAGCGAGGCAATCGTCGCGGCATGCTTTGCGAACACGTCCTTGAAGAAAACGCGCACCGCGAGACCGAACAGGATCGGGTCGGAGACCTTCATCATCGTGGCCTTGAGGTGGAGCGAGAAGAGGACGCCGTCCTTCTTCGCCTTCGCGATCTGCTGGTAATAGAACGAGCCCAGCGCCTTCCGGTTCATGAACGTGGCGTCGAGGATTTCGCCCGGTTTCAGTGTGAGCTTCGGGAGGAGGACGACGGACGGGGGCTGGACTTTAGGCAGGTCAGAGACCTGCCCTACCACGGAGGCCGGGACGAACTCGATGCGAGCGACCGTCAACTTGTCGACCGTGATTGAACGTTCATTGCTGCGGAAATCGTCCTTGCTCATCGTGGCGACGGTTGTCTTGGAGTCGGGCGACCACTTGCCCATCGAGTGCGGGTGCTTCTTGGCGTAGTCCTTCACGGCCTTCGGCGCGCGGCGGTCGGAGTTGCCTTCGCGGAGGACAGGATTCACCGCAGAACCCTTCACGCGGTCGTAGCGCGCCTTGGCGTCTTTCTCGGCATCGTTTGCCGGCACCTCCGGATAGTTGGGCACCGCGTATCCGTGCGACTGCAGTTCGGCGATGGCTTCGACCAACTGCGGCACTGAGGCGGAGATGTTGGGCAGCTTGATGATGTTCGCCTCGGGCTTGAGCGTGAGCGCGCCGAGCTCGGCGAGGTGGTCGGCTTGCTGCTGATTCGCGGGGAGCTTGTCCGCGAACGCGGAGAGGATCCGGCCCGAGAGCGAAATGTCGCGCGACTCGACGTTGATGCCGGCGTGCTTGGTGAACGCCTGCACGATCGGCAGCAGCGAGTATGTGGCGAGCGCAGGGGCCTCGTCGGTTTTGGTGTAGATGATCGTAGGAGTGGTCATTTTGAAAGTGACCCTACTTCGCTCCGCCAAAGCGGAGCTTCGAAGGGCGCCGCTTCGCGGCGGAGGTGAGAGTGGTGCAGAAGCCGAAGCTCGAAGATGGAAGTTCGGAGATTAAGTTCAGTTTTTAGCCACAGATTGCACTGATGGGCGCTGATGAGGATTAGGAGATCGGAGTTGGCCGCGGCCGTTCGACAGGCTCAGGCCCTGAGCGGAGCCGAATGGGATGACGCGGATGAGCGCTGATGAGTCGGACTGCCGGATATCTGTGTCTATCTGTGTCATCTGTGGCTCCAATGATTTTGCTCGTTCAAATTCTCAATCTCCCAGCTTGGGAACGTGGCGGGCACGGTCAAAGGCAATTCCGGCGTGACGCCGGCCGCCAGGGCTCAATCCGCGTAGATGGCGATGCGTGTCTCTCCGTCGGAGAGCCGCCAGCCGCGATACATTCCGGGTGTGTTGAAAGGAGCGGTGATCGCGCCGGTGCGGTCGATGGCGATGACGCCGCCGGTGCCGCCGATCGCGCCGAGTTCGTCGATGGTTTTCCGCGCCGCATCCGGGAGCGAGTCGCCGGCGTAGCGCACGCGTGAGGCGATGTCGTGCGCGGCCACCGCGCGGATGTAATACTCGCCGTGCCCCGTCGAGCTCACCGCGCAGGTGCCGTTGTCGGCGTAGGTGCCCGCGCCGATGATCGGCGAATCGCCGACGCGGCCAAAGCGCTTGTTCATCATGCCGCCCGTCGATGTGCCGGCTGCGAGATTGCCGTGTTGGTCGAGTGCGACGCAGCCGACGGTGCCGAACTTTCGATCCGGCGTGTCATCGGTGGACTTGTGGACGAATTCCGAGAACGCGGGCTGCTTCTCGTCCAGCGCCGCGCTCTCCTTGCTCTCCCGGGCCTCGATTTCCTTCGCTTGCTCGAGCTGGCGGCGGCGGAGCTCCGTTTGGAAATAGGAATTTTCAACAAGCTCGTGCCCGACCGTGACCGCGAAACGCTCCGCGCCCTCGCCGGTGAGCATCACGTGCTTGCTGCGCTCCATGACGTCGCGCGCGAGGACGATCGGGTTGCGCACGCGGCGGACACCTGCGACGGCTCCCGCGGACCGATCGATGCCGTTCATGATCGAGGCGTCGAGTTCGCAGACGCCATCGGCGGTCATCACCGCACCGCGCGCCGCGTTGAACAGCGGCGAGTCTTCCAAGATGCGGATCGTCGCCACGACCGCGTCGAGGGCCGTGCCTCCGGAATTGAGGACCGCGTATCCCGCATCGAGCGCGGCGCTGAGGGCGGCGGTGTATTCCGCCTCGAGTTCGGGAGTCAGTTCGGAGCGCAGGATGGTGCCGGCGCCTCCATGTATGACGAGGCCGTAGCGGGGTTTCATGTCGGTTTGCGGTTCACTCGAGTCTGTCGCAGCAGCGGCACGAGCGGCAACGAGTGCAGCTGCGACCACCGCGACGCGGGCCAGTCCGGAGACTGAGAAGCGGGTCATAGCTCGATTCCGAGCGAACGGCTTGGAAAGTCAAAATCCGAGCGAAGCGGTCCGCCGCGCACGCTGGCGATCTTCTAGGCCCGCTGCCCTCACCGGCCGGTATCCCGGGCTTGGCCCGCCACACTCCTACACCTTCTCGCTGGGAAACTGCGCGGCGAGACGACGGAGCATGCTGATGTTGCGCGCTGTCACGTCCGGCAGGGTGAGAGCCTTCATCTCCGGCAGCGACCAGACTTTCGACTCGTGGGTCGGGATGCGGCAGAGCCAGTAGAACTCGCGCCCGTTGACGGCGAATTCGTCGGTCTTGGTCCGAATGGCTGTGAGTGCGCGGGCGTCGGCCGCGGAAGGGGCCGTCTGCCAGAAGCCAACGTGGATCGTGTTCTCCTCCGATTCCATTTCGCGCACTGGAAACGGCCTGAACGCGAGCACACCGGCCACCTCCGCCCTCGTGCGAAGATAGGTGGGCACGTCGTAGCCCAGCGCGCGGCGAAGATGTTCTTCGATTTGGGAAACGAGTTTTTTCTCGGCGCGCGATCCGGCGGTGAACAGCACGTTGCCGCTCGCGATGAACGTGGCGACGTCGTCGAACCCCATGTCGACGAAATGCGCGCGCAGGGCGTCCATCTTGATCCGTCGCTTGCCGAGGTTCATCCCTCGGAGGAAGGCGATGTATTGCGGCATGTGAGAACGGAGTCTTGTTACTCTGTGATCTTGATCGAGCGGCGGGCGAGGGTGCGTGCGCCCTGGCCGGAAATGTAGCGGATCTCGCCGTCGCCTGCGGCGGTCGGCGCCTTCACGGTGAGTGGCGAGCCGCGGCTCGTTTGCGTGTATTGGCCGTAGGTGCCGTCGGCCGCGTCTTTCGCCACGATCGTGAGGTAGTCGCCTTGGTTCGCCGGGCCCGTCCAGTTGATCGTGACCACCGAACCTGCCGCTGCCTCGGCGGGCGCGTCGATGGAAACTTCCGCGGCGACGACGAGGATCGGACGTCGCGCGAGCACGCGCGCACCGCGGCCGGTCATGTAGCGAAGTTCGCACGCGCCTGCATCGATCGGCATCGTGACGTTGACCGAGGCTCCGTTGCTGACCGCGGTGTATTGTCGATACTGCCCGTCGGGTGTGCCGACGGGGACGACCGTGATGTAGTCGCCGTCGTTGCCCGGACCCTTCCATCGAACGGGAACGGCTGCGCCTGCGACGACCTGCGCGGCGGCATCGAGCGAAACCTCGGGCATAGTGATCTGGACCTGCTTGCGCGCGAGCACTCGACGTCCCTGACCTGTCATGTAGCGAAGCTCTGCGGGTCCTGCGTCCGGCAGCGTTGTGATCTTCAACGGCGAACCGTTGTTTGTCGTCGTGTAATTGCCGTGGTCGCCATCGCGAGTGCCTGCGGTGACGATTGTGATGAAGTCGCCCGCGTTGTCGGGCCCGGTCCACCCGACGGAGAGCGGCGTATCGAGCGTGGTCGAATCCGCGGCGACCAGCGTGGCCTCGGCTGCAACCACTGTGACCTTTATGCTGCCTAGCACGGTGCGCGACTTCGCGGTGACATAACGCACTTCGCACTCACCCGCGTCGATCGGCGCGGTCAATTTCAGCGGACTTCCCTCGCGTGTGAGCGTGTAGGCGCCGTAGTTCTCGGGAGGTGCGCCCGCTGCGACGATCGTCAGGTAGTCGCCTTCGTTTGCAGGGCCGGTCCACGTGACTTCGAAGCGCGCACCCGCGCCGATTTCGCGCGGTGCCTCGACAGTGGCGGGCGTGAGGACTTCCGCGGGGCCAGTGGGCGCAGGCGTGACTTCCTGCGGGGCAGCGGCAGCAGGGACTGCCTCAGCGGGTGCGGGAGCCGCGACCTCTGGTGGCGCTTCTGGTGCGGCTGGCTCGACGGGTTTGCAGCGCCAGAGCAAGAGAAGAATGACGATGATGATCGCGACAATGGCGACGATGACCACGCTGCGGCGGCGGTTCTCCATGAGCCGAAGCTGACAGCCATCGCGAAACCGGCAATCCCGCAAGTGCGCGCGGTGACGCGAGGGCTAGTTTGCGAGTGTCTCCGGAGCAGGATCCCCCGCGAAATGGATCTTCGAGTGAACCTCGACGAGGCGGTCGTTAAGGATGCGATCCTCGGTCTCGATATCGGTCGTGTAAGTGGACGACTCGGTAACGCGGTCGGCGAGCTCGGTCGAGATCACATAGACGAAGTCGCCACGCGCGAAGATCAGGTTGCCGCGCTTGGCGACTGGCGGCGGGGTGGCGGGGTCGTTGCGGACAATGGGATCAGTCTCAAACGCTGAGCCATTCGGGTGGAGTGTGGCCACAAGAAGTGCGCCGCCCTCGAGATTATTGAGGAGGCGCGCGCTTTCCACAGTCGTGCCCGGAAATGACTCGCGGTAGTCGGCGAGCACGCTTTCGCGGAAGAACTTTATCAGGAACTCGCGCGGGCTCGTGGTCTCGAGGTCCCATTTGTCGATCGCCTCCATGCGGATCGCGGCGATGGTGAGCATCGTGCGAACGTCATCGCGGAAGACGACGATGTTGGGGTTGTCGAGGACAAGCGGCCGGTCGCCGACGAGCATCGGTATCGCTATGTCGAACGCGTCCGTCGGGGCGTAGTAGCGGCCGTTCTCGATGCGTCCGCGCAGCGAGCCTGGCTGGAAGTCGCCGGATTCAGCAGTCGACGCGACGAGCGGATCCGTCGATGCGACTTCCGGTGCAGCGGGCTGTGCGGCCAGAGCGGCTGGAGTTTCCGAATCGACAGCCGACGGAGTCGCGGGCTGCGGCTGGGTGCTCAGCTCGGCGGAAGGTTCGGCCGTCCGGGCTGGCGGAGTTGCGGTCTCAACGGCTTGCTGTGCGGCGAGCGACGCAGCGAGCAAGAAGGACAGTGTAACAGGCAGGAGGAATCTCATGATAATAGTTGCTGCGCTCCACGGCGGCCATACGGGGCAGGCACGCACCGGTTGCGCAGCACTTCTCAGACAAGCGGACCTTGGAGTTGTTGCCAAGCTGAGAGAGGTATGTCTTCCGCGCGGGCACGTTCATCGAGCCCGGCGGCTCGAAGGACCGGCAGCCATCCGGCCGCGGCGGTGGGGGCGTGGCGGCGCAGGAGCGCGCCGATCTGCTTGCGGCGCTGCTGAAATAGCGTGCGGATCATCGCTCGAACCTCCGGCGCGAGCGTCACTGGCGCGGGCTTGCGAACGAGATGCAGGAGGAATGACTCGACTTCGGGCCTCGGGAAGAAACACGCCGCAGACACCGTGTGGCCGGGAGCCGAATCGAACGCCGATCGCAGGAAGATCGTGATCGCGCCGAAGTCCTTCGAGCCGTGATTCGCGAGGAAGCGGTCGGCGGCTTCGCGCTGGACCATGAGCACCATGCGTTCGGGCAGCGGCCCGGCGAGGACGGCGTCGAGCCACGGAGTCGAGATCGAGTAGGGCAGGTTTGCGACGACCTTGAATCCGGGCAGCCCGTTGGGCTGGAGGCCCGCGAGCGGGTGCTCGACCGCATCGCCGTGGAGCAGCGTGAGTCGTCCGTCCGATGCCGGCACGAGCGTCGAGACGAGGTGCGCGTGCAGGCGGTCGTCGAGTTCGACGGCCCAGACATGCGCGCCGGCGTCGAGGAGTGCGGACGTGAGCGTGCCCAGGCCCGGACCGATCTCGACGACGCGATCGCCCGGCGCGATACGCGCGAGCTCGAGCGATTTGCGAACGATGTTTCCGTCGACGAGAAAATTCTGGCCGAGCGGCCGGCGCGGTCGGTGCCCGAGTTGCTCGAGCAACTGCCGTGTCTCGCTAGGGGTCAGTGGCATCGCGGAGTGATTTGGAGAGCGTGGGCGCGGGTGGGCAGCGTCGCGATAGGAAAAGGGGGCGCGGATGGACGATCCGGGGTAGGAGCCCGCTTGCGGGCGATGAATTCCCGCTCCTCCCGGAGCGGGCCACTTAAAAAAACCGAATCGCTCGCAAGCGAGCTCCTACCCAAGAACGACCGGAATCACGGACCGGTCGAGCCGCCGGTGATCTTCGCAGAAGTCGTGCCGAGGAATGCGATCGTGGTGCTCGAGCGCATCGTCTTGGTGATGTCGTTTGTCTTCGTGCCGTCGGAGGCGATAAGTTTGCCGTCGGTCGAGCTGGCGCCGAGATCGCGGTAGAAGGCGACGTTGCCGCCGACGAAGACGATGTGGCCGCCGTCGTCGCCGTAGACTGCGTCGCTGGACTTCAGCCATTTTCCGGAGGTGTCGAGGCCGCGGGTGAATGCGACGGGCGTCGTGGCGCCGCTGTTCACGCCGATGCCGGCGACGACTTGAAACGAGAGCTCGGATGCTGCGAACGTCGTATCGATCCCGGTCTTGTTGGCGTTGAGCACGGTGCCGATCGTGGCGACGGGTGCCTTCGGGTCACTCGGGGAAATCCAGAGGTTGCCGTCGTTGATGCCGCCGCCTTGTGCGAGCGCTGCGGCGAACGTGTAGGCGGTCGTGGTGGAGGAGGGCGTCGACTGGAGCAGGCCCGCGGTGTCGATGCCTGTTTTCGGCGGGAAGCGCTCCTTGTTGTCGTTTGCCCAGATGATGCAGGCCTTGCCGATCTCGCGAAGGTTCGAGGAGTCGACCGTGCGGCGGGCGGACTCGCGGACCTTTCCGACGGTCGGGATCAGTATGGCTGCGAGGATTCCGATGATCGCGATGACAGTGAGCAGCTCAATAAGCGTGAAGCCGCCACGATAGTTTGAGGAGGTGCGCATAGGGGAAAAACTCCGAAGAACGGGGCGGATGTTTCAGTGCATCCGGCTGATTTCTCAAGGAGATTCTCGGCCGCTGAAACCGGCCGGTGATCCCGCCGCCGCGGGAGGGCTACCGGTGCGAACGTCGGGATTCGACCGCTCACGCGCGGCTGGACTTTCAAGCGACGGACTGCACTTTTGGGGGGATGAAGATTTTTCTCGATGGTGCGCTGGTAGAGTCTGCCGATGCGAAGATATCCGTGTTTGACCATGGACTGCTCTATGGCGACGGCATCTTCGAGGGCATCCGGCTCTATCGCGGAAACATCTTCCGCCTCGATGAGCACTTGGAGCGGCTCGAGTATTCCGCAAAGGCGCTTCTGCTGAAGATGCCGTGGACGCGTGCGCAGATCAGCGAGTGGACGTGCGAGACTTGCCGCGCGAACGGACTCACCGACGGCTATATCCGCCTGGTCGTCACGCGCGGCGTGGGCAACCTCGGCCTCTCGCCAAATTCCTGTCCGAAGCCGTCGATCTTCATCATCGCCGACAAGATCCAGCTCTACCCGCCGGAACTCTACGCGAAGGGCATGCCCGTGATCACCGTGCCGACGCGCCGCATCAATCCCGCAGCACTCGCGCCGACGATCAAGTCGCTCAACTACCTCAACAACATCCTCGCCAAGATCGAGGCCGCGAACGTCGGCTTCCAAGAGGCGTTCATGTTGAACGACCAGGGCTACATCAGCGAGTGCACCGGCGACAACGCCTTTACCGTCCACAAGGACCAGCTCTTCACACCCACGATCTCGAGCGGTGCCTTGAACGGTATCACGCGCGGTGTCGTCCTCGAGATCGCCGCTGAGTTGGGCATGCCCGTCAAGGAAGTGAACATGACGCGCTACGATGTCTGGATCGCCGACGAGTGTTTCCTCACAGGGTCCGCAGCCGAGGTCATACCGGTGACGGCGGTCGACGGCCGTGTGATCGGCACAGGCGTTCCCGGGCCGTGGACGGCAAAGTTCATGGAAGCTTTCAAGAAGCGGGTGCTCACCGACGGAACGCGGATTTGACGCCGCGCCAGTCGAAATACGCGAAAAGTCCGGTAAACGACCAATCGGTGGTCGACAGAGAGGGAACGTCTGTAGGAGGGTTCTGCCCGAAGGGAGCTGCCTCGATGGCACGCTCCGTGCAGAGGTATTGGGGTCTACGTGTTCTTTCCTGATGAAACGGGCTTTAACTCAGGGGCAGTTGGTTCGATTATTAGGACGTTCAGGCGTATTGTAGAAATCCATGGGCAATCCTCTAAAATGTGACTTGTGCGGCGAGCCGGCGACGGTCCACCTCACGCAGATCGTGAAGAGCAAGATCCACAAGGTGGACTTGTGCGAGGCGTGCGCGAAGGCGAAGGGCGTGACCGACCCCGCCGGGTTCTCCCTTTCCGACATCTTGGTCAAGGAGACGCTCGAGGCATCCGAGTCCGATCCCGGCCTGAAGTGCCCGGAGTGCGGGATGACCCAGCAGGACTTTAAGAAACATGGCAGGTTCGGATGTCCCTCCTGCTACGAGACTTTCGACGGCATGCTCAAGCCCATGCTGGGCAACATGCACAAGGGAATCGTCCACATCGGCAAGATGCCGAAGAAGGTGCTCGAGCGCCGATCGGTCTACGACCGGTTGACTGAGCTGGAGACTGAGCTGACCACGGCCATCAAGTCGGAGCGCTACGAGGACGCTGCCCGTTACCGCGATGAAATTCGCCAATTCCAAGAATCCATCGGAAAGAAACGCCAAGACTGACGCGAAGATCGCGGCGCTTCTCGACAAGCCACCGGAGGCGCCTGTGGCGGCCCACGGCGATCAGTCGATTGTGCTCGTGACGCGCATCCGCCTCGCTCGCAATCTCGCCGAAAACCCGTTCCCAGGGTGGGCCAAGGAGGCGCAGCGAGGCGCCATTCTGGCGAAGTGCGAAGACGCAGTTTCGAGGATTCCGCAGATGAAGCGCAGCACGACCTTGAAAATGACGGAGCTCACCGAGGTCGAGCGCGACGTGCTCGTCGAGCGCCACATCATCAGCCGCGAGCTCTCGGCGTCGAAGCAGGGCTCCGGTGTCATCATCTCACGCGATCTCGGCTCGGCCGTGATGATCAACGAGGAGGATCACCTGCGCATCGCCGTCCTCAAGCCCGGCCTGCAGCTCAAGCGCTTGTGGAGCGCGATCAGCGCCATCGACGACGCGCTCGAGGACACGCTCGACTACGCTTTCAACGCCAAGCTCGGCTATCTCACGGCATGCCCGACGAACCTCGGCACGGCGCTCCGCGCGAGCTCGATGATGCACCTGCCGGCGATGGTCATCACAGGCCAGATGGAGAAGGTCGTGCGCGCGGTAAACCAGCTCGGTCTCGTCGTCCGCGGCCTGCATGGCGAAGGCTCCGACGCGAGCGGCAGCATCTTCCAGATTTCGAACCAGACGACGCTCGGCGAGAGCGAGGCATCGATCCTCAAGCGCCTGAGCGGTGTTCTCGAGACGATTGTCGACCAGGAGGTCAACGCCCGCGAGCGCCTCCTCGATGGAGACGCGCGCAAGCTCTACGACAAGATCGGCCGCGCTTACGGGCTGTTGAAGAACAGCTACGTGCTCAGCTCGACCGAAGCGCTCAACCTCCTGTCGCTCGTGCGCCTCGGCGCCGGCGTCGGTGTGTTTCCCGAGAACTCGCGCCCGCGGATCGACCAGCTTTTCACGCTTTGCCAGGCCGGACACATCCAATACGCCGAGAAAACTGCGAAGGCTGCCCCCGAGCGAGACACCTTCCGTGCGACGATGCTGCGCGCGGAGTTTGAAAATTTCACAAGACCTGACTTCAATCTGAGCGGCAAGAACTGAGCCACCACCCACAAACGACGATCATTCTATTATAATGGAACCGATGAATAACTTCACGCCGAGGGCCCAGCAGGTGCTGGCCCTGGCACGCAAGGAGGCCGACCGTTTCAACCACAATTATGTGGGCACCGAGCATCTGCTGCTCGGCTTGATCAAACTCGGCCAGGGCGTTGCCGTCAGCGTGCTCCAGAAGATGGGGCTCGACCTCGAGACCGTGCGCTCGGCGGTGGAGAAGCAGGTGGGCGTCGGCCAGGAAGCGAAGTCCAGCGGTAGCATTCCCTACACGCCCCGCGTGAAGAAGGTCCTCGCGCTCGCCGGCAAGGAAGCCAAAAGCCTCAACCACTCCTACGTCGGCACCGAGCATATCCTGCTCGGCCTGCTGCGCGAGGGAGAAGGCGTCGCCGCGCGCGTGCTCAAGTCGCTCGACGTCGACATCGAGCGCAGCCGCAATGAAATCCTCAAGGAGCTCGACCCGCAGTTCACCGGCGAAGGTGGTGGCGGACCCGGCGAGGAAGCGATGTCTTCACCGCGATCGGCGCCTGAGGATTCGAAGAAGGAGCTCAAGACGCCCGCTCTGAAAGCGTTCGGCCGCGACCTCACCGAGCTCGCGCGCAAGGGCGAGCTCGATCCCGTCATCGGCCGCAAGAACGAGATCCGCCGCGTCATCCAGATTCTCTGCCGCCGCACGAAGAATAACCCGGTGCTCATCGGCGAAGCCGGCGTGGGCAAGACGGCGATCGTCGAGGGCCTCGCGCAGGAAATCGCAAGCGGGATCATCCCGGAGATCCTATTGGATCGCCGCGTCATCACGCTCGACCTCGCGCTCATGGTCGCCGGCACGAAATACCGCGGCCAGTTCGAGGAGCGCATCAAGGCCGTCATGGACGAGATCCGCCGCGCCAAGAACGTCATCATCTTCATCGATGAGCTTCACACGATCGTCGGTGCAGGCGCCGCCGAGGGTGCGATGGACGCGTCGAACATCTTCAAGCCCGCGCTCTCGCGCGGCGAGCTGCAGTGCATCGGCGCGACGACGCTCAACGAGTATCGCAAATACATCGAGAAGGACAGCGCGCTCGACCGCCGCTTCCAGAGCGTGAAGGTGGAGCCGCCGTCGGTCGATGACACCATCACGATCCTCAAGGGCATCCGCTCGAAGTATGAGGAGCACCACAAGGCTGTGTTCACCGACAAAGGACTCGAGGTCGCGGCGAAACTTTCCGACCGCTACATCACCGGCCGTTTCCTGCCCGACAAGGCGATCGACGTCATGGACGAGGCCGGCTCCCGCGCGCGAATCACGTCGCTCAACCGCCCGCCGGAGATCGAGGAGCTCGCGAAGGAAGTCGACACCGTCTGTGCGCAGAAGGAGGAGGCTATCTCGAAGCAGCACTTCGAGGAGGCCGCGAAATACCGCGACCAGGAGAAGCAGCTCCGCGCAAAGCAGGAGCAGGCGCTCGAGCATTGGAAGAAGACCCGCGAGGAGACGCGCATCACGGTCGACGAGGACATGATGATGCAGGTCGTCGCCGACTGGACTGGCATCCCGCTCAGCCGGATGGAGAAAAAGGAGAGCGAGAAGCTCCTCCATCTCGAGGAAGAGTTGCAGAGGGTCATCATCGGCCAGGATGTCGCGACTGTCGCCGTGTCGCGCGCGCTGCGCCGCTCGCGCGCCGACCTCAAGGACCCGCGCCGGCCGATCGGCTCGTTCCTCTTCGTCGGCCCGACGGGCGTCGGCAAGACCGAGCTCGCGAAGCAGATGGCCGCGCAGATGTTCGGCAGTCAGGACGCGATCATCCAGATCGA
>DATKCJ010000289.1:0-3909 GCA_035513275.1 Opitutaceae bacterium | reverse complement strand
CGCGGGCTGAAGCACCGCGTTACAGACAGCCCTCCCCGGAGTGAACTTCCGTCGTCGTCAACTCCTCGGTCTCGGCGCTCTCGCGCTCGCGGCACTGCTCGGCGGTGCGTGGCTGCTGCAGCTTGATTACGCGCAGAAGATCTCCACCGACGTGCTCGATCTCATTCCCGCCGGTGAGCAGGCGCCCGAGCTGGCTCTTGTTCGGTCGATGGCCAGCCAGGCCGAGTCGCGCACCATGTTCCTCGAACTCACCGGTGCAGACGGTCGGCCCGCACCGGAGGAAGCGGCGGCGCTCTTCGCCGCTGCGCTGGCGCGCAACCCCGCCTTCGACCAGGCGATCTCGATGGGCGACACCGCCGCGCGAGACGCGCTCGGTCGCGAGTTGTTCGAGCAACGCTTCACCCTGCTCTTCCCGATCTGGTTGCACGAGCGCAGCGAGCGCTACGCGGCAACTGGGGAAGCGTCCGAGGGATTCTCGGCGTGGCTTGCGCGCGACACTGCCGGCGCGCTCGGCCGATTCCTCGAAACTCCCGAGGCGCTCGCCTTCGAGGAAATGATTCCGGCCGATCCACTGCTGCTCATGGCCGGCGCCGTCGAGCGATTGCAGGGCAGCCTGCCGCTCGTGCAGTCCGACACAGCCGGCACCGAACCGCCGGCGCTCGTATGGGCGCGTCTCTCCGCCTCGCCACTGAGCGAGGCAGGGCAAGCACCGGCGTTCGCCGCGATCGAACGCGCGGAGGATTCGCTCAATGCCGGCATCGAGGTCGCCTACACCGGCGTCAACCGATTCGCCTCCGCGAGCCGCGCGCGCATCGAGCGCGAGGTGAAATGGCTCAACACAGTCTCACTGGTCGCCGTGCTCGCCGTCGCATTCACGTTCATCCGCGCAGTCCACCGCGGCCTGCACCTGGTGCCAATCGTCCTGCTGTCGATGCTCGGCGCGTGGGTGGCGGTGACGATGGCATTCGACCGCCTGCACATCATGGTGTTCGTGGTCGGCTCGCTGCTGGCGGGCGTCGCGATCGATTACGGGTTCTATCTGTTCATGCAGCCGCCGGCGTTCGTCGGGGAGGACTATTGGGCGAAAGTCCGGAGGCTCGCGAAGCCGCTGCTCGCGAGCTGCCTCACGACCGTCGCCGGTTTCGCGCTGCTGCTGTTCTCGGAACTCCCGTTTATCCGCCAGCTCGGCGTCTATGTCGGCTCGGGTCTCGTCTGCGCACTGGTCGCGGCAATCGTTTACCTTTCCACGGTGAAGAACTCGTTTCTCGAGGCGCGCTCGTTCCACTCCCGGCCATGGCTGCCTGCCGGCCTGCGCCGCAACTTTCGCCGCGCACTCATCGGTGCCGCGATCCTCGCGCTTCCGGGCCTTGCGTTTCTCAAGTGGAGGGACGACATCCGCGAACTCGAGATTCCATCCCCGGAGCTCAGTCGCGAGGACGACCGGATTCGCGCGCTCTTCGGCGGACAAGAAGACCGGGCGGTCTTCCTCACTTACGGCAGCAGCATCACCGAGGCCCGCGAGTCGCTCGACCTGCTGGAGTCGTGGCTCGACACCGCGTCCGACGGACGTGCGCAGAGCGTCAGCCTCGGTGCGGTTGTACCAACCACCTTGCAGCACGCCGACGCCGTCTCATTTGCTGCCGCGAACCCAAACTTCCCGACGCAATTGCGCACGGCGCTCGCTGCGGCCGGTTTCGATGAGGACGGGTTCGCGCCGTTCTTCGAGGCATTCGCGGCGCACGCAGAAGCGGCGCGCGAGACAGATCTCACAACCGCACTCACGGCGCTGCCGGGGAGACTCATCGGGCCGATTGGCCTGCTGCTCCACTCTGATCCGCGACTGAGCTGGTTCGTCACTGTCGTGCGCGACGCGCCGTCGGAGCCGCCGCCTGCGGTGAGCTTGTCGAACCCGCCTGCGATCACGAACACAGTCGGCACGGGCCAGCTCCTAACGCTCAACCGGGTCTTTGCAAAGTATCGGCAGTCCGCACTTTGGCTGAGCCTGATCGGCCTCGTGATTGTCGGCGCCGGTGTGTTCCTCTCGTATGGATGGCGCGACGGCGCCCGCATCTTCGCGATACCTTGCGGCGCGTGCCTGTGCCTCTTTGGTCTCTTCGGCTGGCTCGGTCATCCGCTCAACATGTTTCACCTTCTCGGCGCGTTTCTCGGCGTGTGCCTCACGCACAACTACTCGATCTTTTCCGCCACCTCGGCCTTTCGCGGCGAGCGGCCGCCGGTATCCGTCCGGATGTCGGCGCTCACGACCGCAGCGGCGTTCGGCGTGCTCGCTACGAGCGGCATCCCGGTTGTGCGTGCGCTCGGCATGACTGTTTCGCTGATGGTGCTGGTCGCCTTGGTGGTGATCGAGCTCGAGCATCTTTCGACGCTCGGAAAGAAACGATGAGCGGGAAAGAGAGAAAAACTGCGCGGTCCGAAACCGTAAGGCGGGTCTCTGACCCGCCCTCTGTTCGAAGTGTGCACAGCGCTCGGATGGCAGGTCGGAGACCTGCCCTACTTGAGGCCTGGGCAAAGACGCTTCGCCGTCGCGGCGACGAGCTTGCGGTCGTGCAGGCAAGCGACGGCACGACGGCGACCTTTCGCGAACTCGATGCGCGCTCGGCGGCGTGGTGCGAGAAACACGTCACCGACACGAACCGGCTCAAAGGCCGCGCCGTCGTCTTCGCAGCACCCAACGGCATCGGCTGGCTGGAGATCTTTCTCGGTTTGCTGAAATGCGGTGCGGTCGTGACACCGCTCGACTCGGGTGAGCCGCTGCAAGCGCAGCGTCAACTCGCGGTCGCGCTCCGCGCGGCGGCGTGGTGGAGCGGTTCCTCGCTCCAACCGCTGGAAAGTGCCCGGCGCTACCGCGACCCAAACATCTGTCTCATCAAGCTGACCTCGGGCACGACAGGTCGGCCGCGCCCGCTCGTGTTCACCGCTGCGCAGATGCTCGCGGACGGCGCGCAAGTGACAGCGACGATGGGCATCCGCGCGCGCGAACTGAACTACGCGTTGATTCCACTCGGTCACTCCTACGGCCTCGGCAACCTCACCATGCCGCTTCTCGCGCAAGGCGTGCCGCTAGTCTGTGGCTCCGCACCGCTGCCGCAGGCGATCGCCGCGGACTTCGCGCGCTGGAAGCCGACCGTGTTTCCCGGAGTGCCGGCGATGTGGCGCGCGATCGCCGCATCGGACATCACACTTCCCGGTCTCAGGCTCGGAATCTCCGCGGGCGCACCACTGCCGCCGGAGGTCGCGCGCGAGTTCGCCGCGCGCTTCGGCCGGCGCCTGCACAGTTTCTACGGCTCAAGCGAGACCGGCGGCATCACCTACGACAAGAGTGGCGCGGGCGCGCTCGGCGGCACTGTCGGCCGCGCGCTTCGCGGTGTGAAGCTCCACGCTCTTCCTGGCGGCCGGCTGCGCGTGAGCAGCGCCGCGGTGGTGACGCATGGAAACAAACACCGCGTGGGTCGCCACGGCGCGTGGATCATGCCTGACCGCACGGCACTCGACGCGCGCGGCGAGCTGACAATCCTCAGCAGGCTCGGCTCAACGGTGAAACTCGCCGGACGGCGAGTGAGCCTGACGGAGATTTCGGACCGACTGCGCCGCCTGCCGCGAGTGCGCGACGCGTGGGCGGGAATCGCCCCGGGTCGCGAGCCTGTGCTCGCGGCAGTCGTCGCCACGGACCGCCCACCGGCGGAACTTCGCGGCGAGTTGCTCGCGGACACCGCGGCGTGGAAGATCCCGCGGCGCCTGATCGTCGTCGCGGGCCTGCCCATGAACGCTCGTGGCAAAACTGACACGCGCGCGTTGAAGGCGTTGATCGCGTGATCGTGAAGAAACAGAAGGGGCAACCGCTAATCCACGCTAATAAGCGATAATCAAAGTGACTCGGGCAAAGTTCAG
>DATKCJ010000288.1:0-4170 GCA_035513275.1 Opitutaceae bacterium | reverse complement strand
CGGACAGGAAGCCCGCGACGGTGGCGGATGCCACGGTAGCTGTTGATCGCCTGGAGGCGGCGGATGTTGGAAGTGATGTCACGGCGAAGATCACCCTCCACCACCCACTTTTGGTCGGCGATGTAAGACATGATCTTGTTGAGCTGCTCCTCGCTGAGGTCGGAGGCGCGCATGTTCGGGTCGATGCCCGCAGCCTCGACGATCGCATCTGCGCGCGCGGGGCCGACTCCGTTGATGTAGCGGAGGGCGATGGGAACTTTTTTCTTGGCGGGGATTTCGACCCCTAGGAGACGTGGCATGGTGATCTGTCCTGGTTAAAGTTTGGAAAGTGATTCAAGGCGCGGGGTCCGTGAGGACCTCCGGGCCGGTTTCTGTCGTGAGCACGGTGTGTTCGAAATGGGCGGAAGGCTTGCCGTCGGCGGTGACGATCGTCCACCCGTCGGACAACGTCTGCACCCTGTGGGTCCCGAGATTGACCATGGGCTCGATCGCGAGCGTCATGCCCGGCCTGATCGGATCCCCTGTGCCGCGGCGTCCGAAATTCGGAATCTGCGGCTCCTCGTGCATCGACCGCCCCACCCCGTGGCCGACCATTTCGCGGACGACCCCGAAGCCGTGGCCCTCGACGAACGTCTGGACGGCGTTCGAGATGTCGCCGATCCGGTTTCCGACCACGGTCTTCGAGATGGCGATCCCGAGGGCTTCCTCGGTGACCTTCACAAGCCTGGCAACTTCGGGAGCGACCGGCGGCACAACCACCGTCACCGCATTGTCGCCGATGTAGCCGTCGTATTCGACGGTCACGTCGAGCGAGACGATGTCACCGGGCTTCAAGACCCGCTTTAGCGAGCCGATGCCGTGGACGACCTCCTCGTTCACCGAGATGCAGGTATAAGCCGGGAAACGCCTTGGGCCGACCTTGTAGTTGTAGCAGGCGCTGGTGGCGCCAAGGCCTTCCATCAACCGCCGGCCTTCCTGGTCGAGGTCGTAGGTCGTGATCCCGGGGGTCACCATCGCCCGCATCTTCGCAAGTATGGTGGCGGCGATCCGGCAGCTTTCGCGCATTCGCGCGATGGCGTCCTTGGTTTTCACCGGGCTCATGACTCGAGGTCCCCCTCGCTGACCACCGCAACGCCGAGAGCGCTGTAGTGGCTGGCGATCTCGTTGTCGGCGGTCTCTTGCGAAACGACGCATGCGTCGAGGGTCTCGTCGCGCGCATCCATCCACTCGTCGAGGACGGCCGCCTGGAGCCGGTTTGCCGGGAAGCCGTGAAGGCAAAACCCGGAACCGGCCTTTCGCGACCAGAACCAGCGACGGAAGATGCTGATTAACAACTCGTCCGGGGCGGTCATTGCAGCTGCGACCGAGTCGCGAGCAGCAGCCCCGAGCGAAGTCGGGCGCAGGCTCTCCCGGCGGATCAAATCCGCGGGATAAACGTGCTCAATGTTCAAAGAACGAAGCGACCCCTGCGACAACCCGATTGGGAAGCCGTAAGGGATCACATGTAGGAGTTTCCGCCTGGGGTCTCCAAGCGGGGAAAAACTAAGTGGAATGAATGCCATCCCCGGCGAAGTAAAGCTTGAATCTGGAACGGCTTCACGGGTTGGTTGTGAGGAACTTGACAAGCCATGCGGCCAGGTCGACAGCGAGGATTGTGCCGCATGCGAGCAGCAACGGCCGGATGTTGCCGAGGTTTGTGGATTCGGCCGCCGTGGGGAGCCGGGTGGCGCTTCGCGCTTTGAGGCGGCCCTTCTTCAGGAAGCCGTCGTAGTGGCGCTGCAGCAGGAACGTCTCGATCTGGCGCATCGTGTCGAGCACGACGCCCACCACGATCAGCATGCCCGTGCCGCCGAAGAAGTAGGCGATGCGTACCGGAACGTTCATCTCGAAGAGGAGCACATCCGGGAAGATCGCGATGACCGTGAGGGCGAGCGAACCGGCGAGCGTGAGGCGCGTCATCACGAAATCGAGGAAGCCGGCGGTCGGCTCGCCGGGGCGCACGCCGGGCACGTAGCCGCCGTATTTCTTGAGGTCGTCGGCGATCTGGATCGGCTTGAACATCACCGACACCCAAAAATAGCTGAAGAACAGGATCATCGAACTCATCAGCACGTAGTAGAGCCAGTGTCCGCGCAGGAGGTCGTTGGCAAACTCGTTGAGGAACGGCAGGTCAAAAGCCGCGCCCACGTGCGAGAGGATCTGCTGCGGGAACATCAGGATCGCGCTCGCGAAGATCACGGGCATGACGCCTGAGTAGTTCACCTTCAGCGGCAGAAACGAGCTCTGCCCGCCGTAGACCTTTTGGCCCACCACCCGCTTCGCGTATTGGACGGGGATCGTTCGCTGCGCTTGCGTGATCGCCACCATGAACATCGTCACGGCGAAGAACAGCCCCACCATGATGATGCCCTGCGGCACACCGAGGCGGGCGACGCCCACCGGAGCGAAGAACAACTGGTAGGTCGCCGCGGCCGCTCCAGGGATGTCGGCGAGGATGCCAACCGTGAGCAGGATGGAAATGCCGTTGCCGATGCCGCGCTGGGTGATCTGCTCGCCGAGCCACATGAGGAGCAGCGCGCCGCCTGTGAGGATAATCGTCGAGGTGATCAGGAACCAGAAGTTGCTGACGATGACGATCGGCCCGTAGGTCTGGATGTCGTAGCCGGCGAAGAGCCGCGCGGGATTCTCGAGCGCGAGCACGAGGAGCACGCCCTGGATCACGCAGATGACGACCGTCGCGTAGCGCGTGTATTGCTGCAGCTTCTGGCGGCCCACATCACCCTCCTGCTGGAGGCGCGAGAGGGCGGGCACCACGGCGTTCATCAACTGGAAGATGATGGATGCGCTGATGTAGGGCATGATGCCCAGTGCGCACACCGCGCCCTTCAGGAGCGCACCGCCGGTGAACATGTTGTAGAGGCCCATCAGGGCCCCCGCCCCTGCCGCCGTCTGTTCGGCGAAGAACGTCTGCAGCGGCGCCGAGTCGATGCCGGGCAGCGGGATGTGCGCGCCGACACGAGCGACGAAGACCAGGGCGAGCGTGAAAAATATCCGGTTGCGGAGATCCGGAATTTTCAGGCAGTTCGCAAAGGCGGTAAACATTCGGAGGGAGCTTGGAGCAGGTGTGGGGCCTCGGGTCAGGCGTTGAGTGCCTGGCCGCCGGCCTTCTCGATCTTTTCCTTGGCAGTTGCCGAGAACTTCTCAGCCGTGACCTTGAGCGCACGCGTGATCTCGCCATCGCCCAGGATCTTCACGCGGACGCTGTTGCCGCGCACGAGGCCGTGCTTGACGAGCACGTCGAACGTGACGTCGGAAACCGACTCATCGATGCGGGCGAGGTCGCCCACGTTGACGACCGAGTAGTCGATCGTGAAGTTCTTGTTGTTGAAACCGCGGTGCGGGAGTTTGCGGTAGAGCGGCATCTGGCCGCCTTCGAAGCCGGGGCGGATCGAGCCGCCGGAGCGGGCCGTCTGGCCCTTGCCGCCGCGGCCGGAGGTCTTGCCATGGCCGCCGCCTTCGCCGCAGCCGACGCGCTTCTTGCGGTGGACTGCACCGGGGACGTTCTTGAGTTCGTGAAGCTTCATTGTGAGTTTTCTGGTTTGGGCTCCGGCCGGGGCCGGCGCGCCGGGATCAGGCGACCGCGCGAATCTTGGTGAAGTGCTCCGCGAGACGGAGCTGCCGCAGACCGTTGAGCGTGGCGTTGACCACGGCGATGTGGTTCTTCGAGCCCATCGATTTTGAGAGGACGTTCTTGATGCCCGCGGCCTCGAGGACTGCGCGCACGCCGCCGCCGGCGATGATGCCGGTGCCGGTGCTGGCAGGACGCAGGAGCACCCTGCCGCCGTCGTGGCGACCGAGCACCTCGTGCGGGATGCTGTCGCCCTTGAGGACAACCGGCAGGAGGTTCTTGCGCGCATTCTCGGTGCCCTTGCGGATCGCCTCGGGCACTTCATTGGCCTTGCCGTAGCCGATGCCGACGCGACCCTTGCCGTCGCCGACGACCACGAGGGCCGAGAAGCTGAAGCGACGGCCGCCCTTCACGACCTTGGCGCAGCGGTTGATGAAGACGACCTTCTCAATGAATTCGGACGCGACCGGTTCGGCTGCGGGCGCCCTTCTCGGGCGGGATGACTTGTTGTTGAACATGGGCGGATTTTAGAACTGCAGGCC
>DATKCJ010000287.1:0-16819 GCA_035513275.1 Opitutaceae bacterium | reverse complement strand
CGCATCGGCGGTCTGCCAGCCCTTGAGCTCATAACTGACGGGAAACTTCGACCCTTCGCGCGGGCGCACCGAGCCCGGCGCGCCGCCTGACGCAGGGCGAAAGAATGTCTCCGGGCCGACAAAGGCGAAGGTGCCGCGCAGCACCTCATTGGTCCCGTCGATCGTGGCCTGGCCCGTGGCGCGGAAGCCGCCCAGCGCGCGCTCGGTGCGCGCGAGGAGAAAGTCGGCCGTGTTCATTGCAGTGACTGCGTGCACGTCGGGGCTCTCGATCTGCTTCTGCAGGGCCTGCACCTCTTCCCCGATGAATTGAATCTCGCCGGGCGCGAGCCCGTCGACCGTGGCCCGCAGCCCGTCGCTCGCGAGCGTGTGCACGTAGCGGGCGGTCTTGCGGACGGCATCGAGTTCCAGCACCAGTTTGCGACGTTGCTCGGTGAAGTCCTCGCGCTGTGTCTCGAACCGGGTCGCTTCGCCCTCGGACGCGATGACCCTGTTCTGCGCCGCACGCATCTGCTCGAGCAACGGCACCTTCTCCGCAGCGATTCGTGTGCGCGCGCGGTTCAACTCGTCCGCGGCGCGGCTCACTCGCTCGCGATAGTCGGTTGCGGCTTTCTGAAGCGACTCGTCGAGTGTCTGCGCCGGAAGCGCAGTCGCACCGAGCATCATGATTGCCGCAAGTGAAAGGAATGCGCGGGTTCGCATGGCGTCAGTTCCGCGCTCCTTCGGGGATCGACCGTGCCACGGTGGCCGGGACGTTGACAAATTCCGGATCAGCCTTGTCGGTCGCGATGGCGATCAATTGCAGCACGCTCTTGAACGCGTCGGGCTGCAGCTCCCAACGCCAGGCTCCATTGGCGGGCGTGCCCAGCCATGCCTTTTGCGCAGCGCGATCAACGGCATACCCGTGACTCAGGCCCCAGTAGATGACCTCGAGCGATTTGGCGGATGCCGCCGCGTCGGGCTCTACCACGTCCTGGCCCACGGTTATGGTCCGGTCGAATTGCATGCAGCGGTTCAGCACGTTCATCGCGAGCTGCATCCGCTCGCCGGGAGGCAACTTCGTGTCCTCGAGACTGAGAAACGACATCTCGAGCGCGTCGGACAACCGCGGCGGCAGCGCAGGCCGCAGCGCGATGAGCCTCGCGGTCAATTCGTTCAATCGCGCCTCAAAGGCCTGCAGATCGCTGGTCTCCGCCGCGATCTTCGCACGCAAGCCGTCGAGTTCCTCGCGATCCCTGGCGGTCTGGGCCTTCACCAAGTCGCGCCTCTCCTCGGCCGTCGCGGCCTGTTCATTGAGCGCCGTGACCATCGACTCGACCAGCGAGCGCTCCTCCTTCCACGCATTCTCCAGTCGCGCCGTTTCAACCCTGAGTTTCACCCACTCGTCCGCTGTCTTCGAAACGGTCTCCAAGGTTTCCGCGGCCGGGCTGAGGTGAGGCACCACGGTGAGCGCGGCGAGCATCAGGCATCGAGCCGCGACTGACTCGAGGGAACCGCGCGGGGCCGGTGCTGCCCGTGGGGGTTGATTCGGGTGTTTGCGAGGCGGCGATTCACCAAGCCGGCAGGCAGGCGCGTTCGCACGATGTTGTTCAGACGGGGGAGTATCCATCACGACGGGGGACGTGGGGTTTTGGGGTGGGGATAGTCTTGGCGGGAGGCGCGGCATGCAATCAAACATAAACTGGTTCACACTATTGCGCATCACAGGCGAGAACTCGGGACGGTCGGCCGGTTCGCGACTTCAAGCGGACATGTGCCTTCTAGCGCGATCGTGCCACCTCGCGCTCTATCCAGCGTGGCGCGGTCCCTGCGTGTCCCTTTCGAACTCATCGGCATCATCCTGCGGCGCATACGCGATGTCGCGGATGCCAGGAACTACCTTGGGAAGGACCGCGCCGGTCACTCCGACAGATTGATCAGTTTCCCGCGGGTGCTGCTTTTGTTTCTTCAACAGGCCGGTTCCGGTCACTGACCGCCTCAGCCATCAGTGTCGCGACGCCACGGGGGTCCTCTTGCTGCGCGACGTGGCCGCCGGGGAACGTGCGAATCGTCCAGCCGCGCGACTCGGCGCGCTGCCAGCTTTTGTCGGTCTTCGCGCGTTCCTCGGTCGACTTGTCGGCGGGGACGAATGCCACATAGGTCACGGGCAGAGCGAATGCCGCCGGATTCTTGTAGGAAACGGGCTGGTCGAAGCACTTGATCGACTGAGGCGTGTTGTGCGGGGGCTTCGCATCCGGTTTGACCCAGGGAGTCGTGAACATTCCGTCGGAGACACGTGGATTATCGCGCGGCCTGTCGCCGAACATGGACCAGAGGGACATGCCATCGTCCGGCACCGCAGCGTCGAGGAAGACGACGTGGCGAATGCGCTCCGGCACGCGATCCATGACGCCGGTGATGACCATGCCGCCGTAGCTATGGCCCGTGAGCACCACGTTGTGCAGATCCTCGAAGAGGATGGTGTTCACGACATCGTTGATGTGAGTCTGAAGGTCGATGTGCGGACCGTTGAGGTGCACGCGCTCGCCGAGACCTGAAAGAGTGACTCGATGGACGGTGTGGCCGTCGGCCGTGAGAAAATCACCGGTCTTCTTCCACTCCCAGCCGCCCGCGGTGGCGCCGTGGACGACGACGAAGGTGTATTTCCCGGCAGCGTCCGCGGCGCGGGCGCCGGTTGGGACGAGCAGGAGGGTAGCGATCAACAACAATGCACGTGCAAGTGTCTTCATGGTTTCAGGATTGTGGGTTGGGTAGAGGGAACGGAAACATCGTGGCCGCGTAGCATGAATGATCGGCGATCACCGTGCGCCCGGAGTGATTTCGGATGGCGCCTCAGCCGGCTCGGAAAGTGCCTTGAAGAGCGCGGGGTCGTATGCCTCCAGCCCTATGATGCTGTGAAGGTGATTTGCCGAAATCCACGGCAACCAGAAACGGTGGCCGCTGGTGCCGCGCCCCGATCCGCCCGGCCCAAGACGAAATCCCTCCTGCTGCCATCCGATGCCTTTCAGGTCATATAGGCGTCCCGGGATCGCGACCATGGACTTCGTGCCATGCAGCAACACGCGCGCGACATCGAGGTAATGCGGGTCCTTTGTTTCGTTGTAGAGTTTCGCGTAGGAAGGCGCGGACCAATCCAGATACTCGTCCACGCTGCCGGCGACGCGCGCGGTGATTCCCTGCAGCCCGATCGTCGGCACGCCTTGCTTCCAGCGAAGGTTCGCGTCGTCCGCGTCGAGCGGCATTGGCAGATTCCAGATCCACATCCACGTCTCTGTGAAGTCGGCGGCCACCTGAGCGCGCTCCAGCCACTTCGGATCCGTCGTCGCGTCGTGGAGACTCAGGAATGCCTCCAGGCTCAACATCCCCGCCTCCTTGTCGGTGATGTTCGGATTGTCGCTCGCGCCACCGACGAAAAGGCCGCGGGAGCCCCAGTTCGTCCAGACGTATTCGGCGGCACGAATTGCGGCCTCCTGATATTTCGGATCACCGGTCTCGGCGGTCATAATGACAAGCAGCGGCACGGGAGCGTAGCTTGTCGTTCCGGTTTCCTCCGCGACCTTGTCGCTGCCGACTTCCCACCTTCTGGGAAACGATCCGTCCTCACGCTGCTGTTGCACCAGCCAGTCCACATAGGTCTTCACCCACGTGAACCACTCCGGGTGCTCGCGGCCGAGGTCGAGTTCGCGGCGGTAGGCCAGCATCAGCACGCGCATGTCCTCGGTGGCGTTTCGCAGCCATGGGGCCACCCAGATGTGATCCCACGGTTCTCCGGTGACGAGATCGTAGCCGGTCCCGTGCAGCGGAACCGTGGGCAGCGCCTCGATCAACGACGCGATGATCGCGAGGCCCGTCTCGCGCATTTTCTGGCCGCGTTCGGTCGGATCGCGATCGGCTTCGCGAAGCAGCAGATCCGCGCACTCGATGTTCTTCCCGACGAATCCCATCGCGACCATCGACCAGTTCCACTGCAACTGATCGAGGACGGTGCTCATGACAAACGGGATCGCGGTCCGCCCGTCGATTGTGACGGCCTGCGCCTGAAGATGGTCGATCAGCACCCGGCGCATTTGCTCGACGTCGATTGGAGCGACCACGGGATTGAGCGTTCGCCACGCCCAGCGCCACGAGTCGCGGATGACGCCGGAAAACGACTCGTTCTCACCGAAACGGAAACTCACCTTATAGTGGTGCGAAGTCCCCTGCGCGATCGGGTGATAGCGTCGGAACCACTTCGATTGCGGCGGCTCAGCGGGATCCCGCGAGTAGGTGCTCATCGAGCCGGGAAAACGAAAACCAAACTCGATCGGGCGACCTTCCGTCTGCCACGCCCCGAGGGCTCCGAACTGAAAGCGCGCGTCGATCATCACAGGCTCGGTTAGTTTGGTCTCCTCAACAGTCGAGTCGCCGCGCGGTGCGGGATCGAGCACTGCCACGGAGGTGCCGTTGGCGAAGGATAGCGCGAACAAGGGCGCTGGGAGAAGGTCCTCGCGCATCAGAAAGTGCCGGGCCGCGTGGTTCAACGTGCCGCCGGGCGAGCGATCGCCGTCGAACGTCGGGTCGCCATACAACGCTCCGGGTGCGAAACAATTCACGTCGCTCCAGTTCACCGACGGATCGACGGTCAGCACGACCGACGACTCGAAGCCGCCCGGGGCGTCACCCGCCACGTCAACGGTTCGGTGCACCGAGACCGCCTCTCCATCCATGCTCCAGCGATCGCGCACGTGAAAGACGACGCCGTCGCCAAGTGTGATGTCGGCGCGGGCATCCACCCCGGCGGTCGAGGTCTCGACGACCGAGTAACCCGCAGCGAGCGGACGAATCTCACGATCCGGTTGGAAGACCTCGATCCTCGCGGGTTCCGGCTGAAGCATGCGCGGAGCGGTCGATCCGAGAATCTCGATGCCCCAGTTGCCAGACGTGCCGCGGACAAACGCCAACGTGGCTCCAGTTGGCAGGTGCCCGAGTTCGACGCGATCTTCCGCACGGGCGTGGGAAGCGTCCGCGGCGAACCCGAGCAGGACGAACGCGAGGAACGTCTTCGCAAAAGGAAGCGCCACCGTGAGTTTTCTAAATCCGGAGAGTCTCTCGGCGGTCTCGGGGTAGTCCATGAAGTGAATCCTAGGAGACGAACCCTTGTCCGTCGAGGTCGGGGAGCCGAAGAGCGTGCCTAAATTCGGCCGCGCGAGCGAACTCGCGGTGAAGTATCGTGCGCGAATCCAACGTAGAATCGAAACCGTTCCTTTTGAACAGGGTCTCTCATTGGAAACCTTCCGCGAAAGCCCCCTTTTATGAAAAAGAAGATTCGTGCCTCAGTGAAGACCGTGAACGCCACCGCGCCGAAGCTGCCGTTCCCGGCGCAGCACCAGAGGGCTCCCGGTCTCGAGTCCAAACTTCGTCCCGCTCCGCTCTGGCACGGGCGGCATTACCGCGCGGCTGGCAAACTCATGGACAAGGTCGCTTTGATCACTGGCGGAGATTCCGGCATCGGCCGCTCCGTCGCGTTCTTCTACGCGCGTGAGGGCGCCGACGTGGCGATCTCCTATCTTCCGGAGGAGCAGTCGGACGCCGTCGTCACGCAGCGATCGGTGGAAGCTCTCGGCAGGGCCTGTCTGCTCCTGCCGGCTGATCTCACGAAAGCCAGCTCAGCAGCGCAGTTGGTGAAGGCCACAATGAAGGAGTTCGGCAAGCTGGATATTCTCGTGTCGAACGCCGCCTATCAGGCCCACAAGGACAGTATTGAAGATGTCACCGATGCTGAACTTGCGCTCACCTACGAGACAAACGTCTACGCGATGTTCAGGCTCGTGCGCGCTGCACTTCCCCACATGAAGGCCGGCGGAGCGATCATCGCCACCAGTTCCGTGACAGGCATCCTCGGCAGTGAGGGCCTGCCCGACTACTCGTCCACGAAGGGAGCGATCAACGCATTGGTGAAATCCCTCGCCATCGAACTCATCAGTCGCGGCATCCGCGTCAACGCAGTCGCTCCCGGGCCGGTTTGGACTCCTCTCAATCCTTCGGATGCGGGCAGGACCGCCAGTGAGGTTGCGACATTCGGAAAAGATTCCCCGATGAAACGTCCCGCCCAGCCTGAGGAACTAGCGCCGGCGTTCGTGTTTCTCGCCTCCGATGGGGACGCGTCCTACATCACCGGCACCGTGCTACAGGTGATGGGTGGCGAAACTGCGGGAGGTTGATTTCACTCGCAGCGCACGAAGTTCGCAGGGGGTTCCGCCCGAACCTCGGCCACGACTCGGTTTCCGGCACAGTCGAAGCCCGCGGAGGTTTTCGCCAAGCAGATCGGATTATCGCCCAGGGCACGCGAACCACGGCGCGCAGGAGGTGTCACTGTCTCTATGCCTGCCGAACTGCCCATCCTTTATGTGAAGACCGGCTGCCCTTGGTGTCTCGAGGTCATCGAGTTTCTTTCAGAGCATGGCATCGGCTACCGGGAAAAGAACGTCAGCGAGGATTCCACCGCGCGCGCGGAGATGGGAAAGAAGTCCAACCAGACCAGCGCGCCCGTGCTCGACTGGCACGGCAAAATCCTCGCCGACTTCGGCGTCGAGGAATTGAAGCCGTTTCTCCATGCGCAGAATGTGAAGTTCGAGGACAGTTGAGGCGCAGGCTTCGACTGATGCGGACTGACAGCCCGCGCTCCCGCGATCAGTGCAGGTCGTAGACTTCGACGAGAACGTTGCCTGTGGTGTCGCCGACTCCACGGGCAAGCGCCGTGTATAGGCCCGGCATCAGCGAAACAACCACAGCAGCGTCCGTGCTGCCGTCGATCAACGGGAACGCGCCGGCGGTGTTCATCGTGGCTGTGAGCGCGGCGATGTCCGGCGCGTCGCCCCAATCGTCGACCGTCAGGATCGGCGTGTCTCCCTGATAGATTGTGAGCACGGGATCCTCGAGCCACCCGGTGACGTTGTGATCTGCCAGCGACGGCCCGACCGCCCGGATGAGTAATGTCCTCGCACCTGTGCCCGCGATGACGAAGCCGAGGATCATGATGTTTTCGCCCGTGCCGTTGTCCGCGCGTGCCGAGACATTCACGAGCTGCAGGTCGCTTCGGCCGTCCTCGTAGAGTTCAAACAACACAAGGCCCGACGACCCCGGCGCGCCGCTGATGTGGGTTGTGTAGAGACCGGGCGCGAGATCGACGAATGCTGCCGCGTCGCGGCTCGCCGCGCCGAGCGCGAAGGCGCCGCGGGCAATCGTCGCGTCGGCGATCGCGGCGGCGTTCGCCGCATCGCCCCAGTCGTCGTTTGCGAGCATCGAGTTCTGGCCGGCGAAGAGAGTCATCGCCGGATCGGGATGCGCGTTGGTGACATTGTAGTTCGCGAGTGTCGGTCCGATCGTGCGGATCAATAGTGGCCCCGGCTCCGTGCCGATGAGCACGAATCCCGGGATCAGCAATGCGCCGGTCGTCAGAGGCGCGCGCGCCGAAAGATTCACAATGCGCGACGACACAGACGCGTTGATCGCGACGATCGCGGCACTGCTCGTCGTCGTGCCGGTGTCATTCGTCACTGCGACTGTGTAGCTGCCCGCGTCCGATGCCTCCGCCGCCTCGATTTCGAGAGAACGCGAGATCGCTCCCGTGATCGGCGCTGCGTCCTTGAACCATTGATAGCGCAGCGGCTGTGCGCTCCCGGCTTCGACCCACAGCGTCACGCGCTTCCCGGGTTCGATCGTGAGCGAACGCGGCTGGGTCGTGATCTGAGGCACAGGCGGCGGAATGAATTCCCACCAGTCGAAACTGAATGCCGCGGCCCCGATGAACTTCAGGTAGAGATCGTGCACGCCGGTTGCGCCTGCGACATCGCAAGTCGCGGTGGTCCACGATTGCGCGCCGCCGGTGGCTGGCACGGGGCATGTGCCCACGAGCGGGCCTGCAAGTGTGTCGAGTCGGAGCTCGATGCTGCCACCGCCGGCCGCACTCGCGACGCGCGCGCTGAACTGCGAGGCGCCGATGCTGCCGAAGTCGACGCCGCGCACGCGGATCCAGTCGCCATCGTGGATGTCCATCACGCTCATGCCGCCGGCGACGGTCTCGGTCTCGATGCCCGATTGTGCGTTGAACGTCTCAGCCTCGACGCGCGTGTAGGGATCCAGGAAACCCGCCTGCGGCACGCCGTCAGTCGTGTAGGCGACCTGCTGGATGGTGCCGTCGGGGTTGTAGTCGAACCGCTCGATCGCGATGTTGCGGCGGTAGACGGTCGGGATCCCGGCCTGCGTGGAGACAATGCGGTTGTGGTAGACGTGATACCATGCGCCGTTGAGTTCGAAGATCGCCGCGTGGTTGTTGTTATTGTTGCTAGGTGGCTGCCCCGCGACGATGCCGCGGTAGGTGAACGGCCCGGTCGGGCTGTCACTGGTGAGGTAGTCGATCCGAAGCCCGTTCGGTGTATTCGTGGAGTAGGAGAAGTAGTAGAGGCCGTCGCGCTTGTGCATCCATGCCGCCTCGAAAAAATATTGCACGGTCAGCGCGATCGCGGAGCCCGATACGCTGATCATGTCCTCGTTGAGGCGGATGATGCGGACGTTGCTCTCGCCGTTGCCCCCGAAGTAGAGGTAGGCCTGTCCGTCGTCGTCGATGAACACCGCCGGATCGAAGATCCACATGTTGGTTGCCGGAAGGACGCCGGGCGTGGCTGAGTTGATCAGCGAACTGCCGCGCGCGTCAGTGAACGGCCCGATCGGGCTGTCGCTGGAGGCGACGCCAATGTTCGAGGCGCCGTTGCCGAAGTAGAGATAGAACTGGCCGTTGCGCGCGGCGACGGCCGGTGCCCACGAATTTCCGGCCCACGCCGCGCCGCTCGGCACGCGGAAGACGACGCCGTGGTCGGTCCAGTTCTTCATGTCGCTGCTCGAAATGCAGACAATGGATTTCATCGAGTAGTCGCCTCCGACCGGATTCTCGTCGTCGTTGGAGCAGTAGACATAGACGCGGCCCTCGTGCACAAGCGTGGCCGGATCGGCGAGGTAACGGTGCGAGGCAACCGGATAGTCGGCAAAGATCTGCGCTGCAGAAGCGAGCGCAGTGAGGAAGACGATTGTCGTGAGGAGCCTTGTATGTGGTGCGCCCATGGTCGGCAATCGTAGCACCGGAGAAAGTCCCAGGCGAGTCGCATCGCGAAAGCCCTGGCAAAGCGCGCGCCCGGGATTCTGATATTCGTTTCCTTGGTTTTTTTCGGTGAAGTCCGTCTTCCACGCGTCGGAGTTCGTCACGTTCTTGTGAAACTGCACTTCTACGCGGGCAGTTCGTGCGGCGAGAGCCGATGGGGTTGGAATGGAGTGAAGTCTCCCGCGATACTTCGCGCGTCCGCGAGGGTGCCTGAAACGGCGCGCCTCCGAGCAACCAGCCATAATGAGAAATCTCGAATCGTCTCCCGCGAGCCATACCAAAGCCGGACTCATTGCCGAAAGGCTGAGCCTATTCTGGCGCGCACCCTGGCGCATCGGTGACTGCATGTTGAGTCTCTCGGGATTCGCCGGGCGACGGCTTCTGATCCCATTCGCCATCGCGACGCTGTTTTTCGCGGCTCCAATGTGGGGCGCGCCTGCGAACGACAATTTCGCGAAATCCGTGTCCATCGGATCGGGCGGCGGAACGGTGACCGGCTCGAACGTCGATGCCAGCAAGCAATCGAGCGAGCCTGAGCACGGCGGCAACCCCGGCGGGAAATCCGTATGGTGGTCGTGGACCGCGTCGAGCAATGCCAGCGTGACGGTCAGCACCGCCGGCAGCGATTTCGACACGTTGCTCGGAGTCTATACGGGACCGAACGCCGGCAACCTCGTCACAGTGGGTTCGAACGACGACATCGGCGACGAGACGACAAGCGAACTCGCATTCGCGGCCGTGTCGGGCACGACCTACCGGATCGCGGTTGATGGCTGGGCCGATCCGGGTGGAGGCGTCGCCGACAGCGGAAACATCAACTTGAGCGTGACGCTGGGCGGCGTGCGCCCGGCGAATGACGACTTCGAAAACGCGGCGACGATCAACTCCGCGGGCGGAACTGTGAACAGTTCGAACATCAACGCGACCCGGCAGGGCGGCGAGCCGGAGTTCGCAGGAGACAGTGGCGAGAGATCCATCTGGTGGGCGTGGACACCGACCCAGAGCGGCAACGCACTGATCGAAACCACGGGCAGCAGTTTCGACACGCTCCTCGGCGTCTTCACCGGCTCGTCGCTCACAAACCTTACGCTCGTCGGCGAGAACGACGACGCGGGGAATGTGTCGACGAGCAGCGTGGTGATCCCCGTCACCAGCGGCACAACCTACCGGATCGCGGTGGACGGTTGGGGCGGCGCGACAGGCAGCGTGAGTCTCTCCGTGCAGCACACAGGCAGTGCGCCCCCGGGAAATGATGACTTCGCCAACGCGCTCACCCTGCCGGGCGCAGGCGGCGCCACCTCCGGAACGAACGTCAATGCGACCAAGCAAACCGGTGAGCCAGATCACGCTGACAATGAAGGCGGACGTTCCGTCTGGTGGAACTGGACGGCTCCCGGCGACGGGACGGTCGCGATCAACACTGCGGGCAGCAGTTTCGACACGCTCCTCGGCGTTTACACCGGCGCGAGCGTCGGCGCACTCGCGGAAGTCGCATCTTCCGACGACCACGGCGGTCTCTTCACGAGCCGGGTCGAGTTTGTCGCGATTTCGGGCACGACCTACCGAATCGCCGTGGATGGCTATGGCGGCGAAATCGGAACCATCGACGTCGCCGTGCAGTTCACGGCCGGCTCGACACCGGGGAATGATGACTTCGCAAACGCGCTCACGATTCCAGGTGCCGGTGGCAACACATCCGGCACGAATTTGGGCGGAACAAAGCAGACCGGCGAGCCGGACCATGGCGGCGACGCCGGTGGGCATTCCGTCTGGTGGAAGTGGACAGCTCCCGCCGATGGACTCGCGAGGCTCAGCACCGCAGGGAGCAGCTTCAACACGCTCCTCGCCGTTTATCTCGGTGGAAGCGTCAACACACTCGCCGAAGTGACATCGTCGGACGACGACGGCGAACTCATCACCAGCCGCGTAGAGTTCGAAGCAGTCTCGGGCACGACCTACTGGATCGCGGTGGATGGCTCGGGCGGCGCCATTGGCATCGTGAACCTGTCCGCGCAATTCATCGCGGACTCGGCGCCGCAGAACGATGCCTTCGCCGATGCTCTCAACATCGCCTCAGGAGGCGCGAACACTTCGGGCACGAATGTCGATGCCACCAAGGAAACCGGCGAGCCGGCCCACGCCGGCAACGGCGGCGGACGTTCCATCTGGTGGAAATGGACTGCCCCAGGCAACGGCACCGCCACGATCAGCACCGCGAGCAGCAGTTTTGATACGTTGCTCGGCGTCTACACGGGCGCGAGCGTCGGTGCGCTCACCGAGATCGCGGCGTCCAACGACGCGCCAGGCCTCGTCACGAGCCGCGTGGAGTTTGCCGCGACCTCGGGCACGGTCTACCGGATCGCAGTGGACGGGTGGGGCGGCGCGACTGGCAGCGTGAGCCTGTCTGTGCAGTTCACCGGAAACAATCCGCCCGCGAACGATGCGTTCGTAAACGCACTCACGTTTCCCGCCGAGGGCGGGAACAACCTCGGCACGAATGTCGACGCAACGAAGGAAGCCGGGGAACCCGTCCACGCTGGAAACGCCGGCGGCCGCTCAGTGTGGTGGAACTGGACGCCCTCGCTCTCGGGAATCGCGACGATCAGCACCGCCGGCAGCGGATTCGACACGCTGCTCGGCGTCTACACGGGTGCGAGCGTCAACTCGCTCACCGTCGTGGCGTCTTCCGACGATCACGGCGGCACCTCGACAAGTGTCGTCGAGTTCAACGCGGTCTCAGGCACGACTTATCGGATCGCAGTGGACGGCTTCAACGACTCTGGCGCCATCGCCAGCGGCTCGATCTCTCTGACAATCGTAAACTCCGTCCCGCCGGCGACTCCCGTCACGAGCGCAGCGACCGCAATCACCACAACCGGATTCACGGCGAACTGGAGCGCTGCGAGCGGTGCCACCGGCTACCGTCTCGACGTTTCGACGAGCAGCATCTTTGCGAATTTCGTGACGGGTTATCAGAATCTCGACCTCGGCAACGCCACGAGCCGCATCGTGAGCGGACTCAGCTCGAGCGTGACTTACTACTACCGCGTTCGCGCATACAACGGCTCGGGGACCAGCTCGAGTTCGTCGACAATCACTGTGACTACCGAGACCGCGCCACCGTCGCCGCCGTCAGCGCCCGTCGCGAGCGCGGCCACGTCAATCACCTCGACCGGATTCACCTCGAACTGGAGCGCCGCGAGTGGCGCGACGGGATACCGGCTCGATGTTTCGACAAGCAGCATCTTCGCGAATTTCGTGAGCGGCTATCAAAATCTCGACGTTGGCAACGTCACGAACCGCGCCGTGAGCGGACTCACTGCGAGCACGACTTACTACTACCGCGTCCGCGCTGCTAGCGGCTCGGGGACCAGCTCGAGTTCGTCGACAATCACCGTGACTACCGCGACCGCGCCACCATCGCCGCCGTCCGCGCCCGTCGCGAGCGGGGCCACGTCAGTCTCGCCGACCGGATTCACCTCGAACTGGAGCGCGGCGAGCGGCGCGACGGGATACCGGCTCGATGTTTCGACGAGCAGCATCTTCGCGAACTTCATGACCGGTTATCAGAATCTCGACGTCGGCAACGTCACGAACCTTGCCGTCAGCGGGCTCACCGCGAGCACGACTTACTACTACCGAGTCCGCGCCTACAATGGTTCGGGGACCAGTCCGAACTCTTCAACAATCACCGCGACAACCGCGAACCCACCTGCGCCCGGTTCTCCGGAGATCACCAAGCATCCCGCTTCGCAGACGGTGAACACCGGCCAGCCCGCGAGCTTCACAGTTAACGCGACCGGCACCGCGCCGCTGAGCTATCAGTGGAAGAAGGGCGGCGTTGATATTTCCGGCGTCACGAGCGCGACCTACAACGTCGCCAGCGCGGCCACCGGCGACGCGGGCTCCTACACGGTCGTCGTTTCGAACCTCGCCGGCAGCGTCACCAGCAACGCCGCGACATTGACGGTGAACACTCCGCCCGCGCTGCTTTCCCACCCGGTATCGCGGACCGCGGTGCTCGGCAGCGACGTGACGTTCTCAGTCACCGCCTCAGGCACCAATCCGCTCGCGTTTCAGTGGAGACGCGACGGCGCGAGCATCGCCGGCGCTACCAGCGCGACCCTCGCGCTGGCCAACGTGCAAGCCGCAAACGCCGGCGCCTACGCCTGCGTCGTCACGAACGTCGCCGGCAGCGCCACGAGCAACCCCGCCACGCTCACGATCGATTCGACCCCGCGCATCATCAACGTTTCCTGCCTCGCATCCGCTGGAGCGGGCGACAGCACACTGGTCATGGGTTTCTACATTTCAGGCACCGGCGCGAAGACACTGCTCATCCGCGGCATCGGCCCCGAACTGGCCGACTACAGCGTGACCGATCATGTGCCCGATCCGTCGATCACCGTGTATGAAGGCACTACTGTCCGAGCGACGAACAACGATTGGGATCCTGCACTCGCCGCCGACTTCACGCGTGTCGGTGCATTCGCGCTGAACAACGGCAGCAAGGACGCCGCCTTCAAAGTTACTCTCGGTCCCGGCCTCTACACGGTTCACTTGGTGAACAGCGCACCGGTCGCACGCGCGTTGATCGAGGTCTACGACTTCTCGCGCGACTCGGGCACGCGGCTTACCAACGTGTCGTGCCGCCTCAACATGAACGCGGGAGAGAACGTCATCCTCGGCACCGCGGTGATCGCAAACTCGCGGTCCGTGCTCGCGCGCGCCGTCGGTCCCAAACTGGCCGACTACGGCATTCCGGCCAGCCAGGTGCTCGTCGATCCAAACCTGCGCGCCTTCTCGGGCCAGACATTGATAGGCGAGAACGACGACTGGGAGCTTGCGACCCGCACCTACTTCGTCCCCACAGGAGCGTTCGATCTAGTCGACGGCAGCAAGGACGCCGCGCTGCGGGTCGTAGCCCCAACAGGCGAGTTCACAATCCACGCCACCGGCAAGGGCGGCGAAGGCATCGCACTGATCGAAATCTACGAGTCGCCGTAGGAAAATCGCCGCAGGAAATCGCCGCGCTTGCGCGACGACTTCCTAAATTAGCGCAGGAATCCAAGCCTGCACGGCTAAGCACGAGGAAGGACCGAATCGGCGCGGCGCATGGGGGGCCGACACGGCGAGGCGGACGTGCAGGCCGAGGGTCGCATCGCGACGCTCGCGCGTGCGAGCGGCAGGACAGACCCGAGTCGAAGCAGTTCAAGCAGCATCACCGGTGCTCGGCGACGTTCGCAGCGTGCACGACCCGATGGAGGGCTGCCCACCGTCAACAGGACGATCGAAATGGGAGCATCGAAAAGCTATTTCCCGGAAGAAGCTCCAAGGGATGCGCACGAATTGACTTGGAAGGCGGAGGCGCTACGAATGCGGCGAGTTACCCAAGTCTACGCCTGCGCCACACAGGCACAACGTACCCTTATGGAACAGTGTCCTGTGAACAACCGGGCCCGGTCGGGCTCATCCTGCGATCTTGGCTGCTTGCTTACGCGCGCGCGCGCGAGCAGCTGCGTGCTTCCGCTCCGGCGTTTCATTGCCACCGTCGCGTGCGCCGTCCTGTCGTGCGCATTCGCCCATGTTGCCTCGGCGCAGGCGCCCGTGATCACCCAACAGCCTACGGCTGCGACCGTCAATACGCTTGGCACAAGGTCCGTCGTAGCCGCCTCGGGAGGTTTCTCCTACACACTGTTCATGGCCGATGACGGGACATTGTGGGCGGTGGGAGGCAATTGGGAAGGCCAACTCGGCGATGGAACGACTAACTGGCGCAACACGCCGGTGCAGGTAGCCAACGGAGTTGCGTCATTGTCCGCGGGCGGTGCCCACAGCATGTTCGTGAAGACCGACGGAACGCTGTGGGCGACGGGATACAATAGCGTGGGCCAGCTCGGTGACGGGACGACGAAATGGCGCAACACGCCGGTGTGGGTGGCCAGCGGAGTCGGGTCGGCAGCGGCGGGAGATGTTCACAGCCTGTTCGTGAAGGCCGACGGGACGCTTTGGACGATGGGAAGCAACGACTACGGCCAACTCGGCGATGGGACGGCGACTCAGCGCAACACTCCGGTGCAGGTGGCCAACGGGGTCGCGTCTGCAGCAGCAGGACAATACCACAGCTTGTTCGTCAAGACCGATGGGACGCTGTGGGCGATGGGAGCCAATTGGTATGGCCAACTCGGCGACGGGACGACGACCAGCCGTAACACGCCGGTGCAGGTGGCCAGCGGAGTTGTGTCCGTGTCTGCAGGCGACAGGCACAGCCTGTTCGTGAAGGCGGACGGGACGCTCTGGGCTATGGGAGACAATGGCTGGGGCCAGTTCGGCGATGGAACTACGAGCGAGGGCAGCAGCACGCCGGTGCAAGTAACCGTCGGCGTCGAGTCAGTGTTCGCAGGCGATAACCACAGCCTGTTCGTGAAGACAGATGGCACTCTGTGGGCGACGGGACAAAATACCTACGGCCAACTCGGCGACGGAACAACAATCGATCGCAACGCACCTGTGCTGGTAGCCAGCGGCGTCGAGTCAGTGTTCGCGGGCGATAACCACAGCCTGTTTGTGAAGACGGACGGGTCGCTTTGGGCGATCGGAAACAATGGCAACGGCCAGCTCGGCGACGGGACGACCATCAATCGCTCGCTGCCGATTCGTGTCGGTGCGGTCACGCTGGGCGTCACCGCCATCGGTCCGGGGCCTTTAACCTACCAGTGGAAGAAAGGCGGTGTGGACATCGCTGGCGCCACGTCGGCGACCTACTACATCGCAAGTCTACAGGCAGTCGATGCCGGCAGCTACACGGTGGTCGTCAGCAACGCAATTGGCAGCACCACCAGCAACGCAGCGACATTGACGGTCAACGTGCCGCCCGCGATCACGACCCAACCGGTTTCGCAAACGGTCAGCTCCGCGGGCCAGAACGTGGCGTTCACCGTAGTCGCCTCCGGCACGACACCGCTGACATATCAATGGAAGAAGGACGGCGTGGACATCAATGCCGCTTTCTCCGCCAACCACCAGATAACCGGTGTTCAGGTGTTCGATGCTGGAAGCTACACCGTGCGTGTGAGCAATGGCGCCGGAGCCATTGTAAGCAACGCGGCAACGCTGACGGTCAGCCTGCCGCCCTTGATCATGATCCAACCGACGGCTGTCACAACCAATGCGCTAAGCACCAAGACAGGCGTGGCTACCGGGGGAGGTTCCCTACACTCGCTCTGTCTGACAAATGACGGCACCCTGTGGGCGATGGGCTACAACGATTATGGTCAGCTCGGCGACGGGACGACCGCAAGTCGCAGCACGCCGGTGCAGGTGGCCAGCGGGGTCGCCTCGGTGGCCGCGCGCGCTTACCAAAGCCTGTTCGTGAAGACAGACGGGACGCTTTGGGCAATGGGAAACAACAGCGTCGGCCAGCTCGGCGACGGAACGACGACCAACCGCAGCACTCCGGTGCATGTGGCCAACGGGGTCGCCTCGGTGGCCGCAGGCTATTATCACAGCTTGTTCGTAAAGGTGGACGGAACGTTGTGGGCGATGGGAGCCAACGGCCTTGCCCAACTCGGCGACGGAACGACGACTGACCGCAGCACGCCGGTGCAGGTGGCGAGCGGCGTCGCTCTCGCGGCCGCAGGAGAATACCACAGCCTGTTCGTAAAGACCGACGGGACGCTCTGGGCGATG
>DATKCJ010000286.1:0-12043 GCA_035513275.1 Opitutaceae bacterium | reverse complement strand
TCCTCGCCCGTGAGTTCGGTGTTTCCCATGCCGAGCAGTCGTGCGGCGGCTGCGTTGCCGTATTCGATCTCGCCGGAATCGCGGATGACGAGCACGCCCTCCTGGATCGTATTGAGCACCGTCTCGAGCAGACCGCGCTCCCGCGCGAGACGCTGCACGAGGATGTTCAGGTTGACCTTGTCGAGCTGGTCGAGCCGGCCGAGAAGACGCTCGAGGGGACTTTGCTTGGACGCCACGTTTCTATGGATGCCGGGTGGACGCGCGGATTTCAATGCCGGGGAGGCCTCATCCGATCTGTGGCCTCGTCTCAAACCTTTGTGAACCGCTAATCTTCGCTAATAGTTTCAGGTTCAAGAGGTCGTCCAACGCATGCGTGCCTCGCCTGATCGGCGAGGCGCGATTGGCTGCTGGGCTTAATCAGATTAGCGAAAATTAGCGCAGATTAGCGGTTTCAAATTCGGACCGCCCTACCCTCCGATGTCGAGCTCGCCGAACAGGTTCATCTGGCCCTCGATGTCGCGGCCCTTTCGCGAAAGGAACGTCCGTAGGAAAGTGTCGCGGTGCTGGAAACACCGGCCTGATGCGATCAGCGCCGCGCGGTGATCCTCGGTGCCGTAACCCTTGTGGCGCGCGAAGCCGTAGCCCGGATACTCGGTGTCGAGCTCGTCGAGCATCCGGTCGCGCGTGACCTTCGCGGCGATCGAAGCCATCGCGATGCACAGCGAGCGGGCGTCGCCGTGCACGATCCCTTCGTGCGGATAGGGAAACGACTTGAGCTTTACACCATCGATCATGACACGGCTAAGCGTGGCCGGTTGAAACTGAGCGATCTCCTCGGGCGTCGCGAACAGGTCCGGCTCGCGTCGAACCACGAATGCCTCCGGTGGCACGATCTGCTCGAGCGCGCGGCGCATCGCGAGCTTCGTGGCACCGAGAATGTTGAGCGACTCGATCTCGCCAACATCGGCGCGACCGACCGCGAACGTCAGCTCACCCGCCGTCATGAGCTCCTGCATCTCCTCGAAAACCGTCGCGCGCACATCGGGCGCCATCTGCTTGGAGTCGTTGACACGATACGTCTTGTTCACCGCCCACCGGCCCTCGAGAAACGGGCGCCCGACGCGCACGGCCGCCGCCACCACGGGCCCGGCAATCGCACCGCGGCCTGCCTCGTCGACGCCGATGATGCTTTCGAATCCGGTGATCTGCCGGAGATCGAAACCACGCAACTGGCGCCGCTTCGGCATCAGGAGCGGCGCACCGAAGTTCGGGCGCCTCGCTCCCTCTCTCCGATTCCGAATGTAGCCCGCTCCGTGAGGAGCGGGACATTGCCTATTGCCGAGTGCAAGTCGGTCCCTGCGCTCACGCGCAGGGCTACATGTTTTCGCCCGGATACCTTCACTGCTCTGCAGTTCACCGTTTCCATTCCGTCTTCTCCGCGGGTTCGGGCAGTGGGAGCTCGTCAAGCTTGCCCGCGTCCTTCACGACTTCATAAGCCGTCCGGAAATGCAGCTTCGCGAACTCGCCGAGCGCTTGCGCGCCGAACCGGTCGATGATCTGTCGCGCCTGCAATTTCACGCCGGCGCTCGCGCCCTTGAGGAGCGGCTCGCCGAACTTCTGCGACAGTGCTCGCATCGCACGCACAAACTCGGCGCGCGCCACGATTGAGGCCGCGGCGACCACCGGGTCTTCCTCCGCCTTCGTCCGCATGTCCAACGCGAAGTCGCTCTTCAACTTCTTCGCGAGTTCGCGCTGCACGAGCGGCTGCTTGGTGAACTGGTCCAACAGCCCGCGCGGCACCCACTTTTTGTCGAGCGCGGCGGTGAGCGCAGTCGCATGTTGCCACGCGAGGAGTCGGTTCAGGTTCGCACCCTTGCGGCTCATGAGCTCGTTGTATTTCCGCATGCCGCACTGGCATGTCTCGACGACGGCGCCGCGCGTCTCGCGGATGATCTTGTCCAGCTTCAGAATCTGCGTGTCGGCAATCGCCTTGCTGTCGCGCACGCCTGCCTTGATCCACGCGTCGATTGCAGACTTGTCCGCGATGACCGTGGCTGCGACGACCGGTCCGAAGAAGTCGCCCTTGCCGCTCTCGTCGAGTCCGGCGTGCGGTTCGAACCAGTCGGGGTGCAACACCTCGTCGTAACCGAGCTTCGGCGCCATCGTGATCTGAGGCTCGACGACGTTGACCACGAAGTCCTCGGTGCCCTTGCCCGCGATCACGACCTTGCCGCTCTCGTAGGCGGTCACGTTCACGTCGCGCCCCTTGAATGCGAATCGCGCGTAGGCGACGTCGAACGGATCCCACGAACGCTCCTCGCACGCGGCCTTCAGCCGGTCCATGCCCGTGTCGTCGAGCTTGAGTGTGTAGAGGGAGAGTCGCTTGGGCTTCTCCTCGGGTTCGGGTCGTGGCATCGGTGGTTTGCTCAGTTTGCTGGCTGACGAGCGAAGAAGATTCTTCTTGGGCGGGCGAATCCTTTCGCTTGTCTGCCTGCGGTGCACCGAATGTTGACCGAACATCCCGCGGACTTCCAGCGCGCGCTTCGCAAGCGGTTCCTCACGAACCAGCGTCCGCTCCCGTGGCGCACAGAGCGCTCGCTCTACCGCACGGTCGTGTCGGAGTTCATGCTCCAGCAGACGCAGGTGAAAACCGTGCTGCCGTTCTTCGCTGCATGGATGGCGCGCTTTCCGGACTTCCCAGCACTCGCGGCCGCTCCGGAGGCCGATGTGCTGAAGGCGTGGGAGGGACTCGGCTACTACAACCGCGCGCGAAACCTGCACCGGCTCGCGAAAGCAGTCGCTGCAATGAGCACGCCGCCGGACGACGCTGAAGGCTGGCGGGAGCTGCCCGGCGTGGGACCCTACACCGCCGCGGCGATCGCGAGCATCGCGTGCGGCGCGCCTGCCGCGTGCGTCGACGGCAATGTCGTGCGCGTGCTCGCGCGGCTCACCGCCACGCGCACCGCGTTCGCCGACAACGGCACCGCGGTGAAGCATTTCACGCCGCTCGCCGGTGCGCTCCTGAATCGCCGCCATCCCGGCGACCACAACGAGGCGCTCATGGAACTTGGCGCCACCGTTTGCACGAAGACAGCGCCGGCGTGCCTGCGCTGCCCGGTCGCGCAGTTCTGCGCGGGATTCGCCACGGGCGATCCTGCCTCGTTGCCGCGCATCGCGCGCAAGGCGACCGTGCTTCGCGAAGTGACCCGCGCGTGGTGCGTCGATCGCGGCAGGCTCTTGTTGCATCGCGCCGACGGAGCAGCGCGAAGATTCGCGGGAATCCACGAGTTGCCAGAACTCTCGGCACTCGAAATAGATTCGGGCGCAGGAAAACTTCTCCTCACGCGCAGCCGCTCGATAACCCATCACAGGATTACGGAGACGATTCGTGCCGTCCGGCTCACTTCCTCCGCGCGCAATCGAATCGCTCGCGACGAGTCGCTAGTCTGGGTGTCACTCGCCACGCTCGAGTCCGTGACGCTCTCCGGCCCGCACCGTCGGTGGGTGAAGGAGATAATGGCGGCGTCGAGTAGCGCAGGTCTCTGACCTGGCGAGGCCCGCAATTCCGGCAGGTCGAACCCTACCGCAGCTCCTCTTCGCGAAGCCTGCGCACCCGGGTGAACTTCGCACGAAGCAGATCGTGCAGCGACTTCTGCGTGGCTTCTGGAACACGCGCGACGAGTTCATCCAACCGTCCGGGCGGTGGCTCATCGCGCCGTGGTGCAGCGGGCACTTCACGCGGGACTGGCGATCCTATTTGCTCCGAAGCGATGAACGACTCCTCTTCAGCGCCCGGGCCGATCGGGGCTTCGTCGGAATCGCCGGCGCTTGCGACCGTTTCCTCTTCGGGCGCTGACTCCTCAACCGCCCCCGTCAGGCCTTTTTTTTTTCGCCGGCCCCATCGGGGAGCCCGGCGGCGATCGCGGTGATCTCGCGCAAGAGGCTGTCGATCGCACGTGAACGGCTTTGTTCAACGGCTTTCAGGAGCGTGATCTCGAAATTAACCTTCTGGGAGAGACCCTGCTTCACGAGTTCCTCGCCGTCGCGAAGGGAATCGAGAAGCCGTGTGAACTGCTCGGTCGTCAGTCCGGTGCCGAGGCCGGAGCTTTCGCCACCGGCACTGATCGCGGACAGCAACTCGCGGCGAACAAGCGCCTGGAGATCGACAAGCAGGCGCACGAGGTCCCTGCCTTGTTCCTCGAACTTGTCGACCATCGCCACGATCGCCGCGTGGTCGCCCTTGGCGACGGCGATGGCGAGCCGGCGCACGTCGGCCGCGGAGACGAGGCCGTAGACCTCGAGGATGTCGCCCTCCTCGATCTTGTGGCCGCAGAAGGAAATCATCTGGTCGAAGATCGACTGGGCGTCGCGCATGCCGCCGTCGGCGAGCCGTGCGATCGAGGCGAGCGCGTCGTCACTGATCGCGATCTTCTCGTCGGCTGCGATTTTCTTGAGACGCTCGACGATCACGCTGTCAGGAATCGGGCGCAGGTCGAAGCGCTGGCAGCGCGAGATCACCGTGGCCGGCATCTTCTGCGGGTCGGTCGTCGCGAAGAGGAACTTCACGTGCGACGGCGGCTCCTCGAGCGTCTTGAGCAGCGCGTTGAACGACGAGGTCGAGAGCATGTGCACCTCGTCGATGATGTAGACCTTGAACTTCCCCTGTGCCGGCGCGTAGGCGACGTTGTCGAGGACCATCTCGCGGATCTTGTCGACCTGCGTGTTCGAGGCTGCGTCGAACTCGAGCACGTCGAGACTGATGCCCTGTGCGATGTCGCGGCAGGTGGCGCACACGCCGCACGGATCGACTGTCGGGCCCTTCTCGCAGTTGAGCGCCTTCGCAAAGATGCGCGCCGTGGATGTCTTGCCGGTGCCGCGCGGGCCGACGAAGAGGTAAGCGTGAGCGATGCGGTCGCGCTTGATGGCGTTGCGCAGTGTGCGCACGACATGATCCTGCCCGACGATCTCGTCAAACGTCTGAGGGCGCCACTTCCTGGCGATGACTTGGTAACCGGAACTCACGGGTGGGATGCGCCGGACTCAGCGGACACGCATTTCAGACGGCTGGATCGCCGCGCTCTTCTGTGCGAATGCGGACGACTTCCTCGAGTGTTTGGACGAAGACCTTGCCGTCGCCGATCTTGCCGGTGCGGCCGCCCTTCACGATCGCGTCGACCACGGGCGTGACCATCTCGTCGGTCACGGCAACCTCCACGCGCACCTTGGGCAGAAAGTCCACGGTGTATTCCGTGCCGCGGTAGGTCTCGCTATGGCCCTTCTGGCGACCGAAGCCCTTCACCTCGGTCACCGTCATTCCGGTGATGCCGACGTTAGAGAGCGCTTCCTTAACTTCCTCGAGCTTGAACGGCTTGATGAATGCGACGACGAGTTTCATGGGAGAATCGGAGTCATACTGGCTCCGCGCGCGCAGACGCGCCAGCACTGAATTGCGCAGCGAGAAGAAACCATAGGCGGCTGCGACCTCGAGGAGCGCAGGCATCCCGCCTGCCGACGCGCCTCTCTGCCGATTCGACGGGCTCACGGCAGGCGAGAGGCGCGCTACCTCGGAGGCAAACACTTTGCTGCCCAGCAGAGTGCGCTACTCGGGAAAGAGAACCGGCGCCTGGGGTTGCCGGGCGCCGGTGGCTACATTCTTTCGGTTGCGCGTGTGATCAGAGGGCAGACTGCCCGCGCTCGTCGGTGCGGATGCGCACCGTCTCCTCAAGCGAGGTGACGAAGACCTTGCCGTCGCCGATCTTTCCGGTCTTCGCGCCGCGTATGATCGCATCGACGACCTTGGGCACGAGGTCCGCCTGCACGGCGATCTCGATCTTCACCTTGGGAAGGAAGTCCACGGTGTATTCGCTGCCGCGGTAGACTTCCGTGTGACCCTTCTGCCGGCCGAATCCCTTGACCTCGGTGACGGTCATGCCCTCGACTCCGACTTCTGCGAGTGCGGTCTTCACTTCGTCGAGTTTGAAAGGCTTGATGATAGCAGTGATGAGTTTCATGGAGCGATTGGGTGGGAGCTCAGGACTTCGCTTCGTAGATGTAACCCTCTTCCCCGTGGTCGGCAAGATCGAGGCCTTCCTGCTCGTCCTCGACCGTCGGACGCAGCCCGACCAGGAGCTTCACCCCGTAGGCGATGATCACCGTGCCGACCACTGCCAGCACGATCGTGAGGCCGATGGCCTTGAGCTGCTCGATCCAAAGCGTGCTGCCGACCACGTCCGCGAGGTTGATACCAAGGTTTCCGTTGACGGATGTGCTGGCGAGGATGCCCGTGAGCAATGCGCCCAAGGTGCCACCCACGGCATGGATGCCGAATGTGTCGAGTGCATCGTCATACTTGAGCCAGCCCTTGAGCTTGGTGCAGGCGAAGAACGGAACCGCACCAGCGAGGACGCCGAGAAGCATCGCCGAACTGCTGCTGATGAATCCGCACGCCGGTGTGACCACGACAAGGCCGGAGACTGCGCCGGAACAGAACCCGAGCACGGAAGCGCGCTTGCGGGTGAAGTATTCGAGCGCCGCCCAAGTGAACGACGCGACGGCCGTGGCGAGGGTCGTGGTGGTGAAGGCATTGGCGGCGACACCGTCGGCGGCGACGGCCGAGCCGGCGTTGAAGCCATACCAACCCACCCAGAGCATGCCGGTGCCGACCATGCAAAGCACAAGGCTGTGCGGAGGCATCGGCGTCTTCCCAAACCCGAGGCGGGGCCCGAGGATCAGGCACAAGATCAGTGCCGACCAGCCCGAGGACATGTGGACGACTGTGCCGCCCGCAAAGTCGATCGCCTTGATCGCCGCGCCTGAGTTCCACACGCCGTTCATCCAGCCGGTGGCTCCCCAGACCATGTGCGCCAGCGGGAAGTAAACCAGGAACATCCAAACCGTCACGAACAGCATCACGGCGGAGAATTTCATGCGCTCGGCGATGGCGCCGACGATCAGCGCGGGGGTGATGATGGCGAACAGCAGCTGGTAGATCGAAAACACGTTCTGCGAAACCCAATAGGCGTAGTCGGTGTTCGGCATGCTATCGACGTTTCGCATGAAGAAGAACTCTGAGCCGCCCAGGAACGCGCTCCCGAAGCTCTTCCCGAAAACGAGGCTGTAGCCGAAGGCCCACCAGAGGATCGTGACGAGGCCTGCGATTCCGAGGCACTGCGCCATCACGGAAAGCACGTTCTTCGTGCGCACCAGACCGCCGTAGAAAAGAGCGAGGCCGGGCAGAGTCATGAACAGCACAAGGGCCGCGCACGTCATCATCCAGGCGTTGTGCGCTGGACCAGGATTGCCGGAAGCAGTCGTGGCGAGTCCGTCGGGAATCGCACCCTCGGCATTCTTCAACGCGGCACCCGGGTCGCCGTTCGCGAGGTAGGCTTCGAGGCCGGCGACTCGTTGTTCGAGCGTCGGCACAGGTGGAGTTTGGGTGGAGTCCGTCGAGACGGACGTTTCGGCAGAGGCAGGCAGGGTGGCCAGCAAGGCCAGGCCCGCTGCGACGAACACTCGGATGCATTCTATGCGCAGGGTATTCATGACTTGGGGAGATTCGAATGCCTTCAGGGGACGACCGCCCGAAACGGTCGGGTCACGCTGTATCAGTTCGACCGCGCCTTACCAGATGAAACTTAAAACCGGAGCAGAACACGGTCGTCAGCAACCAACTCCGACCCGCGCCATCCTCCGATCGCGCCACATGGAGCGAGGGCACAAAAAAACCGGCGCCCGGAATTTCCGGACGCCGGTTGCTACAAACTTTCGGTTGCGCGGGCGATCAGAGGGCGGCTTCGCCGCGCTCGTCGGTGCGGATGCGCACCGTCTCCTCAAGCGAGGTGACAAAGACCTTGCCGTCGCCGATCTTTCCGGTGCGTGCGCCGCGGACAATCGCGTCGATGACTTTCGTCACCAAGTCTGCCTGCACGGCGATCTCGATCTTCACCTTGGGAAGGAAGTCCACGGTATATTCGCTTCCGCGATAGATCTCCGTGTGGCCTTTTTGGCGGCCGAACCCCTTGACCTCGGTGACTGTCATCCCTTCCACGCCGATTTCAGCGAGCGCACCCTTCACCTCTTCGAGTTTGAAGGGCTTGATGATTGCTGTGATGAGTTTCATTAATTCGTCTCCAAATTGCGTGGGTTAGTTGCGGGAGGGGTGGAAATCCGGGTAAGCCTCGTTGCCGTGCTCTCCGATGTCGAGACCACCGATTTCCTCCTCGGACGACACGCGGATGCCCACGGTCTTCTTGAGAATGAAGAAGAGGATGAAGGCGAACAGGAACGTGAAGATGCCTATCGCCGCGACGCCGGTTACCTGGGCGATCAACTGGGACATACCCGCCTTCGCACCGAGGAGTCCGACTGCGAGGGTGCCCCAGATGCCGCAGACCAGGTGCACGGAAATCGCGCCGACAGGGTCGTCGATCTTGATGCGGTCGAAGAACACGACCGAGATCACGACCAGCACACCGGCGACCAGGCCGATGATCGTGGCGGACATGACCGCCATCTGATCGGCACCGGCCGTGATTCCCACAAGTCCCGCGAGGACCCCGTTGAGCGTCAGCGAGAGGTCGGGCTTCTTCACGATCACCAGGGAGGCGAGCATCGACCCGACCGCACCCGCGGAAGCCGCGATGCAAGTCGTCACCAGCGTCAGCGACACCAGCGACGGGTCGGCCGAGAGCACGGAGCCGCCGTTGAATCCGAACCAGCCAAGCCACAGCAGGAAGACGCCGATTGTGGCGAGAGGCATGCTGTGACCGAGGATCGGGTTCATCTTCCCGTCGGCGGAATATTTGCCGATGCGGGGCCCAAGGAGAATCGCGCCCGCGAGCGCGCCCCAACCACCAACCGAGTGAACGAGCGTGGAGCCGGCGAAGTCGTAGAACGGCGTCTCCATCACATTCAACCAGCCATTACCCCATTTCCAATAGCCCGTGATCGGGTAGCAGACCGCCACGAACAACGTGGCGAACACCAGGAACGGCCCGAGCTTCACTCGCTCGGCGACTGCACCCGAGACGATCGTGGCCGCAGTGGCTGCAAACATCGCCTGGAACAGAAAATCCGTCCAGTAGGTGTAGCCCGGATTGTAAGCGTCAGTGAGGCTGGCAACCGAATCGCCCACCGATACCCCGAATCCCGCGAATGCGAACCAGCCGCCTTCGACTCCAGGATACATCAGGTTGAACCCGCATATCGCATAGGTCAGGATTCCTATGCACGGTATCAGCGTGTTTTTGTATAGGATGTTGACCGTGTTTTTCGAACGGGTAAGGCCCGTCTCGAGGGTCGCGAATCCCAGGTGCATGATGAACACGAGCGCTGCCGCGATCATCATCCATAGGTTGTTCGTCGTAAACAGCCCGTAGCCGGCAGAAGCCTGGAAGGCCTCGTAGTCAGCATAGGCTGGTGCGTCCTGCGCGCCGAGGGGTGCGGCAATCAGGACTAGTATTCCGAGAAGAAACAAACCGGCCGGGGTTGTGCCGATGAGGTTCGGTGGGTTGTGCTTCATTAACGGATGAGCTTGGGTTCAGGTGCTATCAGAGAACGACCGCGCGGCGCGGTCGGGTCACCGTGTATCAGCTCACCTGCTCCTGACCAGAAGAATCTCAACGTCCGCGAAAAAAAGACCGCGGGCCTGCTGACGGATTGCTCGGACGCCGCGACTCAAGCCTGCGGCACGACCGTCGTGATGTGAAGGTCGCGAAGCTGCCGTGCCGTGACAGGAGTCGGGCTCGCCGCCATGAGATCCTGTCCCTTCTGCGTCTTGGGAAACGCAATCACATCGCGGATGCTCGTCGTGCCGCAAAGCAACGCGACCATCCGGTCGAGACCGAACGCGATGCCACCATGCGGCGGCGCTCCGTATCGAAACGCTCGCAGCATGTAACCGAAACGGGTCTCAACGACGTCGGAAGGAATCTTAAGCACGTCCTCGAAGACTTTCCGCTGCAGATCCGGCTGGTGGATTCGGATCGAACCGCCGCCGAGCTCCATGCCATTGAGCACAACGTCGTAGTGCTGCCCGCGCACGGCCTTCGGATCGGAGTCGAGCAGCGCGATGTCTTCCACCACCGGCGCGGTGAACGGATGGTGCGTGGCCGCGTAGCCGCCGCGCTCCTCGTCGTAGCTCATCAGCGGGAAATCGACAACCCACAGGAAATTCCACTGGTCCGGCGGCAGCACGAGCTTGCCACGTTTCTGCAGGAGCCCCGCGCAATCCTGCCGCACGCGACCGAGGATGCCGCACGCCTTCTCCCACGGACCGGCCGCGAAGAAGACAATGTCGCCCTCCTCCACTTTCAGGTTTTCGGCGAGCGCGGCCTTCTCAGCCTCGGAGAAGAATTTCATGATCGGCGACTTCCACTCGCCGCCCTCGACCTTGATGAATGCGAGGCCCTTCGCGCCCATTGCCTTCGCGGCATCCTCGAGCGCCTTGAGCTCGCCTTGCGTGACGTCGGCGAGGCCCTTGCCGTTGACGGCCTTCACCACGCCGCCGGCTTGGACGGCCGAGGCGAACACCTTGAAGCCAGACGCGCGGAACGTCTCGCTGAAGTCCGCGATCTCGAGCGCGTAGCGAGTGTCGGGCTTGTCGACGCCGTAACGGTTCATCGCGTCTTTGAACGTCAGGCGCGGGAATGGGGTCTTGAGCTCCGTGCCGAGCACGTCCTTCCACACCTTCGCGAGCATGCCCTCGAATAGCGCGTGTATGTCCTCGCGATCGACGAACGACGCCTCGACGTCCACCTGCGTGAACTCCATCTGGCGGTCGGCGCGCAAGTCTTCGTCGCGGAAGCAGCGCGCGATCTGAAAATACTTCTCCACGCCCGCGACCATCAGGATCTGCTTGAACTGCTGCGGCGACTGCGAGAGCGCGTAGAACTCGCCTGGGTGGATGCGCGAAGGAACGAGATACTCACGCGCTCCCTCGGGCGTGCTCTTGAACAGGATCGGCGTCTCGACGTCGAGAAAGCCCTGCGCGTCGAAGTAGTCGCGGATCGATTTCGTCGCGCGGTGGCGCATCGCGAGATTGCGCCGCATCCTCGGGCGTCGCAGGTCGAGATAACGATAAGTGAGCCGGAGATCGTCGCTCACCTTGTCGCCGCCCGCGTCATCGAGCGGAAACGGCGGCGTTTCGGACATGTTGAAAACAACCAGCTCGGTGGCGTCCACCTCGACCTCGCCGGTCGGCAGGTTCTTGTTCACCATGTCAGCCGGGCGCAGCTCAACATGGCCGGTGATGCCGATGACCGACTCGTCCTTCAGCCGCGTCGCCTGCTCGCGCAGCGCAGAGTCGAACTTCACCTGCGTGACGCCCTCGCGATCGCGCAGATCGACGAAGATGATGCCGCCGTGATCGCGGACGGAATCGACCCAGCCGACGACCGAAACGGTCGCGCCGAGGTTTGCCTTGGTGAGCTGGGCGCAATGATGGGTGCGACGCATTGGGACGGAACGCCCAACCAAACGGACCGACCCGCCGGGGAGCAAACAGAATTTCCGGCGGCGCCGCAGCTCGATCGGAAGCCTCCGTGTTTGGAGTTCCGCGTTCACGCGGTCTAAAGTCAGGGACGAATCCGGACCGCCAAAAGGCGGAACTCCGAACGTGCGGTCCCGAGCATGCAACGAGACTTTGGCTTTCAGCGGAGCGAGAAACTGTGTTGTCTGCGAGCGACCCCGAGCATCCAGCGCATTCCGCCCCCTATCCTATCCGATGAATCCGGTTCTCAAGTTCACACGCTGCCGGTCGATCCCGCTGAATCTCCGGCGCACTGTGGCCAAGGCGATCATCCCGAGGACACACGCCGCGTTCGAACTCGACGTCGACGGCGTCACCTACCGCGGCCGGATGGACAACTACGTCGAGTGGCTCGCGTTCGTCACGGGATCTTTTTTCGAGTTTTCCTACATCAACCTGCTCAAGCGTCTCCTTTCCGGCGGCACCGCGCTCGACGTCGGCGCGAACGTCGGCAACCACTCGCTCGCGTTCTCAAGCTTCTTCGATCTCGTGCACTCGGTTGAGCCGTTCCCGCTC
>DATKCJ010000285.1:0-6692 GCA_035513275.1 Opitutaceae bacterium | reverse complement strand
AGCGAACTGTGCGGACTCGATCATGGACGCATCGATCTCGACGGAGGCACCGTCCGCGTGCACGGCAAAGGTGACAAGGATCGCGTCTGTCCAATCGGCACGGTCGCAACTTCGGTGCTTTCGAAGTTCATCCGCGAGTTTTGCACCGCGATCGGTCCGAAGGATCCGGTGATCGTCGAGCGCGACGGCACGCGGGTGACACCGCGCGACGTGCAGCGCTTGCTCAAGGGGCACCTCGCAGCGGCCGGGCTGCCGCATGACCTCACTCCACACAAGCTGCGCCACTCGTTTGCCACGCACATGATGGATCGCGGAGCGGACCTCAGGCTTGTGCAGGAATTGCTCGGCCACGCACGGCTCGCGACGACTCAGATCTACACGCATGTCACCGTCGCGCGGCTGAAGGCCGTCTATGACAAGGCGCATCCGCGGGCGTGAAGCGGCGGCAAGTCTGAAAGTAGCGCGGGTCTTTGACCCGCGTCGGCAGGTCGAAGACCTGCCCTACGCATTTCACCGCGCGAGCGGCGTGATTGCGGATTCGCGGCCGTAGATGATTCCGAACACGCGACGGTCGAAGTTCTCGCGCGTGATGTAGATGTCGTCCATCCGCCCGTTCGCGTCGCCTTTCGACCAGAATCGATCTCCGCGTTTCTCGAGGACACGATGCACGACCGACACGAGGTAAGCAGGATGCTTGAACGTCACGATGTCGCCTACGCGGATGTCCTCGAATCGCGCGGGCTCAGTGAGAAGAATCGCGTTCTGGTCAAAAGTGGGCCGCATCGATCCTGTCGGGAGCACGTTGAGGGCGCCGGCGCCCGTGACCATCAGTCGGGCGGCCATCGCCGCGCGTGTCGCGGAGTCACGATCGAGCCCGGACGAAGGCGCCAGGTTCGCAAGCGACTTCCTTGGCGCGGGCTGGTTGTGAATCGGAATTGCCACCGTGCTCATCCATGCGCGATAGCCGTCGAGTTCCGCGCGAAGCGCCGCGAGTTCATCAGCCTGCTTCTGGAGCGCGTTCTCGAGAAACTCGACGCGAGCCACTTCGGAAGGCGCCGGCTCCGCGACGCATGGGCACAACTGTTCCGGCCCGCTGACGAGCGTGGTCGTCGCAAGGAGTGCCACAGCTGAAAACACGAGGCGGCGCATGCGTTCCTATCGACCCACGCTGGCAGGCGTTTACTCCGAACGTGCCTGTCTAAGGAGAACCTGCGCGCAGTTTTGAGGGATTTCCCCCAGGAGTGGCCACGGAATCGTGACATCCCCGTAGTTGACCTCTGAAACTACTTGGCGATTATGCCAATCAGATGAGCAGGCTCACCGACCTTCGGCGAAGCGAGGATCGATCCCGGGTGGTGCGTGCACTCGCGAATCCGACCCGGCTGTTGATCGTCGAGGCTCTCGAGGACGGGGAGGCGTGCGTCAACACGCTCACGGCCCTGACTGATTTCGACGTTTCGACGGTGTCCAAGCATCTCGCCGTGTTGCGAGGCGTCGGCCTCGTGCAGACGGAGAAGCGCGGACTCAATGTCTTCTACCGGCTCGCGTGCCCGTGTCTGTCGGACTTTTTCAGCTGCATCGATCAGATCAACCGGAGCCAGTCCGAAAGACCGCAGCGGGTCGCAGGCTGAGTGACTTTTAAAATGTCTGAACCGACGAAACCAATTGTCCTCATACTCTGCACTGGCAACTCCTGCCGAAGCCACATGGCTGAGGGAATCTTGCGTCACGCCGCCGGCGACCTGCTCGATGTTCGCAGCGCAGGTTCGAAACCGGCTGGCTACGTGCACAAGACCGCGATCGAAGTGATGGCCGAAATAGGGATCGACATCTCGGCGCACCGTTCGAAGCACCTCGACGAATTCACAAGCACCGAGGTGCAGACAGTGATCACCGTGTGCGGCAACGCCGATCAGGCGTGCCCTGTATTTCCCGGCCAGGTGATCAGGCATCACTGGGGTTTCGACGATCCAGCTCACGCGACCGGTACGCCCGACGAGATCCGCGTGGAGTTTCGCCGCGTGCGCGACGAGATCCGGCGCGTGTTCGAGGCATTCGGCGCGGGATGCCGGCAGGGAGTCTTGCTGGCTGGAAACGGAGGAGGGCGCTGACATGAGCACCGCTGTCGCCCGGAACATGTCTTTTCTCGATCGTTATCTCACGGTCTGGATCTTCGCCGCCATGGGACTCGGGGTCGCGCTCGGGCAGTTCGTGATTTCCGACCCGGAGGCGTTTTTCGCGCCGATGACAGTCGGCACCACGAACCTGCCGATCGCGATCGGACTGATCCTGATGATGTATCCGCCGCTCGCGAAGGTGAAGTATTCGCAGTTGCCGAAGGTCTTCGCCGACACGCGCATCCTCGCGCTTTCGCTCGTCCAAAACTGGGTCGTCGGCCCGGTGCTCATGTTTCTGCTCGCGGTTGTGTTCCTGCGCGACCGGCCCGATTACATGGTGGGCCTGATTCTCGTCGGCATCGCACGGTGCATCGCGATGGTGCTTGTGTGGAACCAACTCGCCAAAGGGAGCAACGAATACGCCGCCGGGCTCGTGGCGCTCAACAGCATCGCGCAGATTCTGTTCTACAGCGTGCTCGCGTGGGTCTTCATCACCGTGCTCCCGCCGTATTTCGGTCTCGAGGGTCGCGTGGTGGTGATCGCCATGAGCGACATCTTCTGGAGCGTGATGATCTATCTCGGCATTCCCTTCGCGGCCGGCGTCCTGAGCCGCGTGATCCTCGTGCCGCTCAAGGGCGAGGACTGGTATGAGCACACATTCATACGGCGCATCTCGCCGATCACGCTGACGGCGCTGCTCTTCACGATCGTGGTGATGTTCACCTTCAAGGGTGAGGCCATCGTGGAGCTTCCGCTCGACGTGCTGCGCATCGCGCTGCCGTTGACGATCTACTTCGTCGTGATGTTTTTCGTGAGTTTCTACATGGCGAAGAAGCTCGGCGCCGATTATCCGCGGTCGACGACACTGGCCTTCACATCCGCGGGCAACAACTTCGAGCTGGCGATCGCGGTGGCGATCGCAGTCTTCGGTCTGAATTCACCGGTCGCCTTTGCCACCGTGGTCGGCCCGCTCATCGAGGTTCCTGTGCTGATCGGTCTCGTGCACGTCGCGCTCTGGTTTCAGCGGCATTGGTTCAGCAAGGACGATGGCATCGGCCCGACCGCAAGCGGCTGAACCGCTGGCAGGAGTGGTGAAAGGAAGTGGCGGCTGGACACGGCGCTGGCCCCGGTTGAACATCGGCGTCTCCCCGCTGCCTCCGCGCAGCTCATACGAAATCAAAAAGCACCGTCAGATGAAAAAATATCTCGTGGAGTTCATCGGCACGTTTCTGTTCGTCTTGGTGATCGGGCTGAGCGTGCGGTCTGGTTCTGCCCTCGCGCCCCTCGCGATCGGCGCTGCGCTCGGTTCGTTGATCTTCGCAGGCGGCTATGTCTCCGGGGCGCACTACAACCCGGCTGTGAGCCTCGGTGTGCTCGTGCGCGGGATGATTACCTTCTCGGATTGGCTCGGCTACGTGGCATCCCAACTCGCGGGCGGTCTCCTCGCGGGCCTGGTGGTGGTCGCGTTGGTCGGCAAGCCGGAGATGGGCGTGGCCACGCACGAAGTCGTCCCTTCGCTCATCGTCGAGTTCCTGTTCACCTTCGCGCTCGTGTGGGTCGTCCTCAGCGTGGCGACCGCCAAGCGCAACGTAGGAAACTCCTTCTATGGACTTGCAATCGGCGCTGTGCTGACGGCTGGGGTGATCGCCGGAGGGGGCATCTCAGGTGGTGCCTACAATCCGGCGGTCGGTCTCGGAGTCTTCATGATGGGCCTCGAAGGGGCGTCACAACTCGGAATCTACTTGGGCGCGCAACTCGTGGCGGGAGTCGCTGCTGCGATTGTCTTCAAGGTGCAGGACTCGGGAGACTGACCGCGGTTCCTTGAGGTCTTGGAGTAGGGGCGGCTGTCCCCAGCCGCCCTGAGTCAGCTTTCGTCGTCAAGGGCGCGTCAGGATACGCGTCCTACCGATGCGAGTTTCCGCCGCCTCACCTTACGGCGTGATCACCACGCGCTGCGAAGTGCGGTTGCCGGCCTGGTCGACGACCATCACCTCGGCGTTTGTAGCGCCAGTCGCGGCGGCTCGCGGAATTTCGATGTCAAACGACTCCGTGCGTCCGTCGAGGATTCCGTCGAGCGGCAGGATCGTCTCCACCTCTGTGCCGTTGTTCAAAACCGCGCGGGCCCCGCGGATCAGCGACCACTTGTCGCTTGCTGACACACGTATGTTGATCGTGGCGGGGCTGGATGTGACCTCGGTTGAAAGGATTTCCGGCGGCGAACGATCGACAGTCAGGTCGTCGCTCTCGTAATCGACCTTTTGCCTCTCGGATTCCGGTCGCGGCGCAGTCTCGACGACCGTGAGCTTCAAAATGTAGTGACCCTCGGCGAGGTCTGCCGTGGAGAATCCGACGTGATTGGAATACACGCCTGCCGCGACTTCAGTCCACTCGGTCGCCGAGACCGCACGCAGCGACAGTGTCGCAAGGAGATTGTCGCCGTCGGCATCGACCGCGTTCCAATAGACCAGTTGGTTTCCGGGCTGCGAAACGACCTGGCTCGCAAGGAACGCGTTCTTCTGCGCAGCTTGCGGAGGGCCGTCGGCACCCGATGGAGGCTGGTTTGGAAAAAGAAACTGCCCCAGCGGCAGCGACGCTGGCTCGGGCGGATCCGGCATCGGGATCAGGCCAAGGCCGGGAGGGAAGACGCGAAAATCCTGCACCGCCGGCGCGCGGTTCTGCGCCATGTGGAAGAGAGAGGCCCGGCTGATTTCCATCGAAGTTGAGACATCTGCAGGCACACGCAGCCGGATGCGCGCAAACCGTGCGGCCGAGTCGCCAAGCCTGTAGGCGTCGCCCTCGCGCGTTGCAGCCTGCCAGTCTGTCCAGCCTTCGCCCTCGTCGGCGCTGTTGCCGATCTTGAAGTCAACCGAGAGTGCCGCGGCGTCGATTTCGCGCAGCCTTGAGAACTGCAGCAGGCCGATGCGGCTTGGCTGACCGAACTCAAGGCGCGATGTCTCCGCGGTTCGCTCGGCGACCGGCGAGAAGTCGAGCACGCCGAGACCGCTGAAATTGTTTCGCAGGATGAGAAACTGGCCGGAGCGGCCGACAAGCGCCGCGATTCCGTTCACCTGGGACGACTGTGCGCCGGAGTAGGTGATGAGAGCCCGCCGCACATCATCGTAGCCGAGGATCTCGCCGCGCTCGCCCGCGCCGATGAGCAGCGTGTTGCCGAAGGCCGCCAGCTTGTAGAACGCCACGCCGTTTCGGGCGACGACCGTCTCCGGCAGGCGATCCTTGCCGAAGCGCAGTATCTCGCTGCGGCCGGAGAAATCGATGGGTGCGTTCGCCGTTTCGGAGGCGACCGCCGGGGGTGTGCGCGGGCCGGAGCGACGGTCGGGTAGAGCGGGGGCGTTATAGACGAGCGCCGCGTAGAGTTTGCCGTCCGGTGCGACGAGAAGGTCGGCGACTTCTGCATCCTTCGATTCATTCAGGATAAACGGTTTTCCTCCGTCCTTTCCGAATTCATAAACAGCGCCGCGGGGCGAAGAGCCTGCGATCACGCGATTGTTCTCCGCCACGATGAGTCGACGCACGTTCCTGTCGCGGATCGTCGCCCAAGGCGCGATGCCCGGAGTCTCGGTGGGCTTCGCGTCCTTCACAGCTGCTGCGGTTTCCGGTTCCGCGGCGACAGCGGCGATCCCTGCGTCGCGAAACTTCCCGAGCGTGACTCGCTGGATCGTCGCCGGACTGCCGGTAGCTACGAGGTAGTCGTCGCCTTCAAGATGTCGGATGTCCCAAATCACTTCTGCGCCGACCGGCGCGCGCGACACGACGGCGCCGTCCTTCACGAGGTAAAGCACACCGCCCGGCGCGGCGCCCGCGAGAAACTCGCCCGGGCCCGTCGCACAGACCGCGAAGACGTTTGTCTCCTCGAGATCGATCGCATCGACGACCTTCGCCGTTTCGCCATCGAGTGTGATGCGCACCACGCGTCCATCAGCGCCGCCGCCGACGAGCCAGCCGTTCGCTCCATCCGGTTCGAGGCACCAGACAAGTTCGGGGAGCGTCGCTTCGATCGAACGCCCCACGGGGCCCGGCACAAGCCGTCCGTCGGAGCGCGACGCGAGGCCGCTCAGGTTGCGCGCGGTGACCTGCCTGGCAAAATCGATTTCGAGCCGTCGTGCCGGCGGATCGCCGAGCGCGACCGCCGCGATCGCGAGCGGCGCGCAGAGAAACAGGCGGCGGAGGGAACGGATGACGTGCATGATTCAGGGAACGACCTTGAGGGGCTTGCGTTGCGAATGTGTAGTGACCGTGCCGGGGAAGAGCTGTTTCTCCCAAAGTGGAAAAACCGCGTCGCGCTTCTCGAAGCGAGATGCGTCGGCGCCACGCACGATGCGCTCGACGGAACCCGGATAGTCGCGTGCGTTGTCCTGCTGGTCGGCGATGATCGCGCCGGACTCTACGACCGCGAGGAACACGCCGTCGGTCGGGCGGAGGCTGCGCACGTAGCTCACGAGTCGCTCAAAGTCGCGCATGCCGGCGAGCGAGAGCGTCCTCGGGCGGCCGGTCCACTCGTCGAGCGTCGGTCCGTCGGCGAGGACGACCTCGAGATTCCGTCCGGCCCACGACGGA
>DATKCJ010000284.1:0-23325 GCA_035513275.1 Opitutaceae bacterium | reverse complement strand
CTCGGAGCGCGGGCTGAAGCACCGCGCTACTTTCTGAGCACTCCCGTCACAACTTTGCGTCAACCTCAATAGTCTACGGATGGGGTTGGACACCCCGCGTCCGGCCCCATTTCCTCGCGCCATGGGAGTCACCCCGACGGTCCAGCACTCGCGTCCGCCGCTCGAGCGGATGATGCAGATCCACGAGCAGCTCTCAGCCGGCAGGAAGCCGAACTGCTCGACGCTCGCGCGCGAGTTCGAGGTGTCGACCAAGACGATCCAGCGCGATCTCGATTTCATGCGCGACCGCTGGACGCTGCCGATCGCCTACGACGAGGCCGGGCACTTCTACCACTACACCGAGCCGGTGAACCAATTGCCCACGGTCACGATCAGCGAAGGCGAACTCGTGGCGCTGCTCGTCGCGCAGAAGGCAGTCGAGCAATACCGCGGCACGCCGTTTGAACAGCCGCTGTCCACCGCGTTTTCAAAACTCGTCGCGCAACTTCCGGGCAAGGTCACAGTCGCGCTCGGCGACGCGCGCGCGGTGATCTCGTTCCGCTCGCCAGGCTCGTCGGCGGGCGACCTCGAGACGTTTCGCCGGATCAGCACCGCGGTGCTGCAGTCGGTCGAGATAGAGTTCGACTACCGCAAGCTCGCATCCGGAGGGCCTGAGAGGCGTCGAGTGCAACCGTGGCACCTCGCATGCGTGAACAACCAGTGGTATGTCATCGGCTGGGATTGCACGCGCGGCGCGCGGCGGACATTTGCCGTGCCGCGAGTCCGCGAGGTGAAGTTGACGAAGACCCGCTTCACGCGCCCGGCGGATTTCTCGATCGAAAAATACCTCGGCAGCAGCTTCGGCATCATCGCCGGCGAAGGCGACCACGCGATCCGCGTGCGCTTTGACGCGTTTGCCTCGCAGCTCGTGCGCGAGCGATTTTGGCACTCGTCGCAGACGATGGTCGAACGACGCGACGGCACCGTCGAGTTGACGCTCCGGCTCGGCAGCCTTGAGGAGATCGAGCGATGGATTCTCGGCTGGGGCGAACATGCCGAAGTGCTATCCCCTGTGGCGCTCCGGCGACGCATTGCAACTGTCGCGGGCCAGATTGCGGTAAAACATAAGTAAAGTCTCCCGGTGCCTGCGTTGACCGAACAACGGTCTAGATCCAGTGTCCGACGAGAACGATGAATGAACCGCAGCCAGTTCCAGGGACGGAGCCGGTGTCAAAGGGTCGCGTGCTTATCGTGGACGACAACGACGGCCTTCGGGAAGTCATCGGCATCCTCGCCGAGGAGCACGGCTTCAAGTCCATCGAGGCGGCAGACGGACTCGAAGGTATGCAGGTGCTCGAAAACGAGAGCGACTTCGCGGTCGGAATCATCGATGTGAAAATGCCGCGGATGGACGGAATCGCCCTGCTCGAGGAAGTCCGGCGTCGTCACCCGGATATGCGCGTCGTCCTCATCACCGGTTCGGAGATCGAGCTCGCGATGCTCGCGGCACGAAAGGATCCGAACGTCGTGGTGCTGCCGAAACCCTTCACGTTCGAGGCGCTGCTCAAGGCCGCGCCCGAGCTAGATGCCTGAATCGCTTGAATATTCTCCGCAGCTTACTGCGGCGTATCCAACCTGGATGTAGGAAGCCGCCGGGGCGGCATTCAATCTTCGGCCTTCGGGCTGTATTGGCGCTTCAGCCAGCGGGTGAGTCCGTCCATCCCGGGGAAGAGCACGCGCTCGGTGATGTTTGCCTGATCGAGTTTGTCGCGGATCTCCCACTTCAGCGCGGCGGGGATCACGATCTTGCGCCAGACCTCAGGATGTTTCTCGAGCCACGTGTCGAAAACTGTGCGTGGATCCGGCAACAGCGAGAAAAGAGCAAACTGGTTCACGATGCGGTCGTCGATCGACGGCGGCTCGAAGAAGACGACAAAATCGCCGGCGAGCGCCGCGAGTTCATCGAGCCCGCGCAGCGACTTCGCGAGAAGCTCGGTCGTGAAAATTGCAGCGCCCTCGGAACGCAGTTGCCCCTTGAGATCCGATGGGAGCAGATCGTGCGCACGCGCGTAGTCGACGACCCAGATCACGCCGTCCTCGTGCATCCTCTCGATGTTGGAGGTCGCGAAGTGCATCGCGACGAATGGCGAGTGTGTCCAGTCCAGCAGTCGCGTCGGCAGCCCGTAGTGCTTGCCGACCGCGATCCAGTGCCAGGTGGAGTCCTGCGAGACGACGGAGCGGTGCGCGTATTTCTTGAAGTTCCGCAGGAGGTGCCGCTCGACGTGCACGTAGGAGCCGCGTATGCGCTGGAGCGTTGTCTCGAGCCGGTAGTCGGCCGAGGAAAGTCCGCGGTAGGCGGCCTTGGGGCGAAACCGCTGGATGTCGGGATTCCACGAGCCCTCGAAAAGCTGCTCCTGCAGCTCCGTCCAACTCGAGGCGCGAACGACGTTCATCCCGGTACTCTACCGCGCAGCGACGGCCCGCCAAGGAATTAGCATCCTGCCGCGCGCAATGCCGCCGACGGATCGGCTGCTCCCCCGCGCGTCGCCGCGAGGATTGCGGCGCCTGCCGCCGCGGAAAGCTCCGGCTTCGTGAACCGCGCACCTTGCACGCGCTTCTTTACCGCGGCTTCGACGACCGCTCCGTAGACGACGCTCGTGCCGACGCCGCCCGAGATCGTGATCTCAACTTCGCCCGACCCAACAGCGAGCTTCGTCGCCACAGCGCCCACCATTAACCCAAGCTCCGCTGCGCCGAGCGCGACTACGATCTGCGCCGACGGATCCTTTCGCTGCGCAGCGCCGATCACCTGTGGCGCGAGCGCGGCGACTGTCTGCCGGTCGAGGCTCCCGTCCTGAATCATCGCAAGCACGTCGCGGAGCGTGAGAGCTCCTGTCGCACCGAGCACGACAGTGCGGAGCGTCGTCCCGGGCCCGCGGCCGTCTTCGGCGCGAATCGACGTCATGATCGCGCGAAGGCCGAGCCAGTAGCCGCCGCCCGCGTCGTCGAGCACCGGCCCCCACCCGCCCGATTGCCACGAGTCGCCTCGCGCGTTGCGACCGAAGCACGCCGAGCCCGTGCCGGCCACGAGCACGATGCCCGGCCGGCCCGAGAGTCCGCCCGCGAGCGCGATTTCGAGGTCGTGTCCGGCACTCGTCACGCCCGGTGCACCGAGCCCGAGTTCGGAAAGAACAGTGCAAACCTTCGCTCGCGCCTCGGGAGTCGCGACTCCTGCGATGCCTGCATGCACTCCTGCAAACGGACCTGCTGCACCCGACGCGGCGACCGCATCGCGGATCGCGTTCGCGACGCCTTCCCAGCCGACCTGGTTCGGATTCGAAGGGCCGGCAGCCCCACGACCGGCGACCACGCCCGTTGCATCGATCACGAGCGCACGCGTGCCGCTGCCGCCGCCATCGATGCCGAGGAAAAGTCGCGAGTCGTTCACGGGCCAAGCATTTCAAGCCCCACAGGTTTGTCGAACTTGGGTTCGTGCACCTTGGGCAACGTTGGGAGATTGGTGGCGCTGTGCCGGTGCCGTGAAATGAATCGGTTGAGTGACATTTCCCCGGCGCGAAGCGCCGGCTTAGCCGGATGTCGGAAGAGAGCACCCGCCCTCAAGCCAGACTTTTGGTCTGGACGTGCTGTAATCGCAGGAACGATGGCAGCCGGCTAGAGCATCCAAAACGGAATCTCGTGATAAGGGACCATCTGGAGCAGGACCCAGAAAGTCCACGCCACGAGACCCGCAAGGACCACACTCCCGACGATGTCGGCGACCGTCGGATGCACATTGAAGTGCGGCATATGGAACTTCATTTGCGCTACTATCGTCACGAATTGCATCCGAATCAATTAACGAACACTTCTGTTAGCGGACGTCATGACCTCATGATGCGAACTTACATGACCTACCCCAGAATCGCCCTGCTTCGGGTCGCCCTCTTGCTCGCGGCGTTCGCTCCCGCGTGCCCCGGCGCCACGCAGCCAGCGATTCCCGAGGCGCCGCTCACTGAGCGCGAACTCGCACAGGGCTTCAGCGAGCGGCGCATCCTCGCGATGCCTCGTGCCGGTGCGATCGGCCTCGCCGAGGCTACCGAGATCCGCGAGGGACTCGGCCTCCGGCGGCGGTTCGACCGGTTCCGCGGTCTGCGAGTGCTCGAGCTGCGAGGCGCGTCACCCGCAGCGGCCATCGAACGCCTGCGCGCCACCGGTCACTACGAGTTCGTCGAGCCCGACTACATCCGCATCGCCACGCTCGTGCCGAACGACCCGCGCTTCGCCGAGCAGTGGGCGCTCAACAACACCGGCGGTTCCGGCGGCGGGATCGCTGGCGCGGATATCAAGGCAGTCATCGCGTGGAACACGCGCACCTTCGCTCCGTCGGTCGTGGTCGCCGTCATCGACTCCGGTGTGCGGCTCACGCACCAGGACATCGCCGCCAACCTCTGGGTGAACCCCGGTGAGGTTGCCGGCAACGGACAGGACGACGACGGCAACGGCTACGTCGACGACGTCTACGGCATCAACTCGATCGTCAGCCCTGGCTCCGCCTCGAGCGGCAACCCGAACGACGACAACGGACACGGCTCGCACGTAGCTGGCATCATCGGCGCCGTCGGCAACAACGGAGTCGGCATCAGTGGCGTGGCGTGGAGCGTGCGCATCATGGCGCTGAAGTTTCTCAGCTCGAGCGGCAACGGCTTAATCTCAGACGCCATCGAATGCATCGACTACGCGATCGCGAAGGGTGCGCACGTCATCAACGCAAGCTATGGGGCCGAGGATCCGAAAACTTTCTCGCAAGCCGAGCTCGAGGCGATACGTCGCGCGCGCAACGCGGGCATCGTCTTCGTCGCCGCCGCCGGAAACGACGGGCTCAACATGGACATCTCGCGCGCCTACCCCGCGAGCTACCCGCTTGAGAACATCATCGCCGTCGGCAACTCCACTTCGCTCGACGATCCCTCGCCAACGTCGAACTTCGGCTCCGGCGCGGTCGAGATATTCGCACCGGGCAGCGACATCCTCTCGCTCGGCATCGCGAGCAACAGCGAATACGTGCTCAAGAGCGGCACCTCGATGGCAGCGCCCCACGTCTCCGGCGCACTCGCGCTTCTCAAGGCGCAGTTTCCTGCCGACAACTACCGCGGCCTCATCAACCGCGTGATGCGGGGCGCCGCGCCCGTGAAACCTTCCTTCGCCACGCGCGCGCAGACGCGCGGCCGGCTCGATCTCAACCTCGCTCTCACGACGACGACCAACCGTCCGTTCAACGACGACTTCGCAAATCGCGCGATCATCACCGGCAGCAACTTCGCCGTCCGCGCTTCCAACCAGTTCGCGACCGCCGAGTCCGGCGAACCCACGCACGCCGGGATCGCCGGCAACCGCTCGCTGTGGTGGTCGTGGACGCCCTCGGCATCCGCGAACGTCACATTCGACACCACCGGCAGCACGATCGACACGCTGCTCGCCGTCTACACAGGCACATCGCTCGGGTCGCTCACGCACATCGCCTCCGACGACGACGACACCGGCACCACGAGCCGGCTGCAGCTCGACGTCACAGCAGGCACGACCTACCAGATCGCTGTCGACGGCAAGGCCGCCGCCACGGGCCTCGTGCTCCTCAACATCGGCAGCGTGCCCGCCAACGACAACTTCGCCGGCGCGCAGGTCGTCACTGGCGAAAGCGTCCTCGTGGAGACGACCAATGCCAACGCCAGCCGCGAGCCCGGCGAGCCGCTCATCCTCGGCAACGCCGGCGGGCGCTCGCTCTGGTATCGCTGGACCGCGCCCTCGACGAAGCGCTACCAGGTTTCCGCATACAGCATCGACGTCGACACACTTGCCGCGGTCTACACGGGCAACTCGCTCAGTTCGCTCACGGTTGTGAACGCCAGCGACAACAACGGCGGTGACACCTCCGCACTCTGCACCATCGAGGCGACCGCGGGCACGACCTACCACATCGCAATCGACGCGAAGGAGAGCCTGTCGGGAGCGATCACGTTCACGATCGTCGACTCGCTCTGGCAGTTCACCACCGGAAGCGCGGTCACCGGCTCACCCGCGGTGGCACCTGATGGCACGATCTACGTCGGCTCCACCAACGGGAATCTCTACGCGATCTCTACGTCCGGCGCGCAGCTCTGGAGCTACCAGACCGGCGGGCTCATCGACACGTGTTCGCCCGCAATCGCTCCCGACGGCACGATCTACACCGGCTCGTTCGACGGCTTCCTGCACGCCGTGAATCCAAACGGCTCGCAGAAATGGCGCTTCACGACCGGAGGCCTCCTGAGCAACAGCCCCGCGATCGCCGCGAACGGCACGGTCTACGTCAAATCCGACGACAATTTCCTTTACGCCATCTCGCCCGCGGGAGCGGAGCTATGGCGGTTCAACACGCAGGGCGTCACCTATGCATCGCCCGTCATCGCGCAGGACGGCACGATCTACGTCGGCTCGGGCAACAGCCGCTTCTTCGCCGTCAACCCGAACGGCACACAAAAGTGGCAGTTCGTCGCCGACGGCGACACCTACGCGACCGCCGGGATCGACGCCGCGGGCAACGTTTACTTCGGCACACTCACTGGGCGCCTCTACTCGCTCACCTCCGCCGGAGCGCAACGTTGGAGTTACATGCCGGGCGGACCGATGTCCTCATCGCCCGCGCTCAGCGCCGACGGCGCGACTGTTTACTTCGGCGCCTACGATCACTTCCTGCACGCTGTGAACACTGCCAACGGCACCGCGCGTTGGACCTACGATCTCGGCAACGAAGTCCGTGCAAGTTCCCCGCTCGTCGCGGCGGACGGCTCGATCTACATCGGCGCCTACGACGGTCGCCTGCAGGCCGTGAATGCCGACGGCACGAGCAAGCGGTTCTACGCGACCGGAGACTGGATCCGCTCGTGCCCGATCATTTTCGGCACGACGCTCTACTTCGGCTCCAACGACAACAAACTCTACGCCGTCCCCGCCGGCGTCGCGCAGGCCACCGCACCATGGCCCTGTTACAGAAACAACGCGCAGCGCACCGGCCGCTCCGGCGTCGACCCCAACGCGATCTCGATCACGCAGCAGCCGCAGTCGCAAATCGTCCAGCCCGACGGCTCGTTCACGCTCTCCGTGTCGACCACGGGCGCCGCTCCGACGGGCTACCAGTGGTTCAAGAACGGCATCGCGATCACGGGAGCGAACGGCGCAACTTACTCCATCGCGGTAGCGACTCCTGCCGACTCCGGCACCTACCATGTCGTGATCACCGGCCCGCTCGGAAACATAACCAGCGCGTCGGCGACGATCGTCGTCCCCGCGCCGTGGCTGGACGGCCGGCTCGTGAATCTCGCCGTGCGCAGCCCTGCAGGCACGGGCAGCTCGACGCTCATCGTCGGGTTCTACGTCGACAGCGCGACAGACGAACCGCTGTCCGTGCTGATCCGCGGCGCCGGACCGTCGATCGTGAAATACAACGTGCCCGATGCGCTCACCGACCCGAGGCTCACGCTCTTCAACAGCAGCGGTGTCGAACTGCAGTCGAACAACGATTGGGGCGGCGATCCCGCCATCGTCGCCGCGACTCCGCGGGTCGGCGCGTTTGAGTTCGACTCTCCAACGAGCAAGGACGCCGCGCTTCTCGCATCACTTTCTCGCGGCGGCTACACCGCGCACGTCACCGCGGCCGACGGCGGCACGGGAGTCGCCCTCGCGGAAATCTACGACGCCGCGGAGACCGAGCCGCCGGTGCAGCTCGCCAACGTCTCGGCGCGCTCCGTCGTCGGCACTGGCGACAACGTGCTCATCGTCGGCTTCGCGATCCGCAACGAGCCGCGCACGCTCCTCATCCGCGGCATCGGTCCGGCACTGGGCGGCACGGAATACAACGTGCCGGGCGCGCTCGCCGATCCGAAGCTCACGCTCTTCGACATCGACCAAAATCAGCTCGCGGAAAACGACGACTGGAACGCCGCCGACGCGATTCGCTTCGCGCAGGCCGGCGCGTTTCCGCTGGCCCCCGGCTCGAAGGACGCCGCCATGGTCGTCACTCTTCCGCCGGGCACCTATTCCGCAGTGATCACCGGTGTCGGTGCCACGACCGGGATCGCGCTCATCGAAGTTTATGCGCTCTCCGAACCCGCGGGAGCGCAGCCAGCGTGGCGCGACGAGTTCTACCAATACGCCGGCACCGGTCCCGTCGCCGAAAACTGGACCTACGATCTCGGCGGTGGCGGATGGGGAAATCAGGAACTCGAGACCTACACCAGCGACCGAGAGAATTCGTTCATCGCCGTCGATCCCGCCGCGCTCGACGGCCGCGCGATGGTGATCCGCGCTGTGCGCACCCTCGCCGGCACCTACACCTCCGCACGTCTCAAGACACAGGGCCTCTTCAATGTGAACTACGGTCGCATCGAGGCGCGAATGAAGCTCCCGCAAGGCCAGGGCATCTGGCCCGCGTTCTGGATGCTCGGCGCGGACATAGGCACGGTAGGCTGGCCCGCGTGCGGCGAGATCGACGTGATGGAATATCTCGGCCATGAGACGTCGCGCGCGTATGCCACAATCCACGGACCCGGCTACTCGGGCGCATCGAGCATCGGGAGTTCGACGACGTTGCCCGGCAACGTAAGCCTCGCGGCCGACTACCACATCTACGCAGTCGAGTGGTCGCCGGATCTCATCAAGTGGTCGCTCGATGGAGTCGTCCACTTCACCGCCACACCCGCGAGTCTTCCGATCGGCACGACGTGGGTCTTCAACAACAATCCGCACTTCCTCCTGCTCAACCTAGCCGTCGGCGGACTCTGGCCCGGCAACCCCGACGCCACGACGCAGTTCCCGCAGGAATTCCGAATCGACTACGTGCGCGTCTACGATCTCGGCGGAGGCTAGCACGGGGGCGTCGCACTCTCTCTTGTCATCGCGAGCCCGACACAGTCGGGCGTGGCGATCCAGCTGAAATCCAGATGGCTGGCCAAAGATTGAAGTTTCGTTTCCAGCACAGGCGAATATGCTTTCAGTGTGGACGAGGAGCTGAAACGGATCGCGCGCACACTGGTCTGGTGGAAGCCGCCGGACACGGTGGATTTTCTCTATCTTGTCCGACGAGTGATGGAAATGGGCACCCCGGAGATGGTCCGCCATGTGCGGGAGCGGCACGGCGAGCCTGTAATGCGCGAGGCGCTGGCGACCGCAGAGCCCGGCAATTTTTCCGACCGCTCCTGGAATTACTGGCACGTCGTGTTCGGCATCCGGCCGACGCCACCGCTGCCACGACGGGAGGTGCCGGATTCCCCCCATGTTTCACCCGAGATTGGATGTGCTGCCGGCCGCTCAGCGGGCGCTCTGGCCGCGCCTCGCTGAGATTCCGCCCCACTTCGTGCTCTACGGTGGCACCGCGGTCGCGTTGCGGTGCGCGCACCGCACGTCGGAGGATTTCGATTTCTTCAGCGCTCAGGCGTTCTCGCCGGAATCGCTGCTGCACGAAATTCCGTGGCTGCACTCGCCCGAGCCACGCGTTCTCCAGCGGCAGGACAACACACTGACCGTGGAGGTCGCAGGCGAAGGGACGCCGGTCAAGGTGTCGTTCTTCGGCACACTGGACTTCGGACAGATCCGAGTGCCAGACATCGCGGCGGAGAACCACCTTAAGGTAGCGTCGGAGGAGGACCTCCTCGCCCTGAAGCTCGCGGTGATTCACAAGCGGATCGAAGCGAAAGACTACCTCGATATTCGAGCGCTGCTGCGCGCTGGTCAGGACCTGGCGCAGGCGCTCGCGCACCTCGATGCGCTGCATCCGCTGGTCACGAACTCGATGATAGTCTTGAAGACCCTCACTTACTTCAAAGGCGGCGACCTGCACGAACTCCCCGACGAAGTGAAGCGCGACATCGAGGCAGCCGTGCGTGGTGTGCGCGATGTGCCCGAGTTCTCGGGAAAGAAAACTTCGATCGGGTGGACAGGCTGAGTCCGAGATTCTAGTTCAGGGGTTTCTTCCCGGCGAGAATTGGGGCGGGAAAACAGATCGCGGGCTGCGAGAAACCGCAGGCGTCATTGCTGTAGGCCCGGCGCCCTCACCGGGCGTAGAGTGAACCGACCCGTCCTTCATTATCCAGAATCTCGCGGTCTGGGCCAGTGGCCGGGCAACCCCGACGTCACGACCGTGTTCCCGCAGGAATTCCGAATCGACTACGTGCGCGTTCACGATCTGGGTGGGTAGACTGAACCACGAGGAACAAAGCCAGATTCTGAGCCTCACTGTCCCTCACTCCGCAACATCCGTTCTGGAGGGTTGCGTCAACCCGCGCCGCGGTTAGCCTGTCTCGTCAGCCAATTGGAAAACATGAACGCCCGATCCATCCTGGCAGCATCGTGTATCGCATCGACGGCCTGTCTCTGTGGGGCGACGGGAGGCAACAAACGCCCGACTGCCGAGGCAGTGTTGGCAGCAACACACTTCAATATCGTGGATGCGCAGGCGAAGGCCGCTGCGGGCGGCGAGACGTTCGCCTCCGGGGCACAGTTGCCGGTAGGTCGATTCACCATCGTAGACGCACAGGCGATGGCGGATGCGAGGCGAAACGGCCTTTATGGCGCCTGCGGAAGGTGTGTCTTCAAAGAAAAGAGAGGCTCCGTATGGATTTTTAAGACGACGGTTGGCTACGGCGGCAGGCATGTGCCGGACATCTCCGTCGCGGAGCCTCCGCTCGAACTTCCCGGGTTTGACAGGCGTGTCGACGGGGCGATCGCCCGTTCTGCACTGGCTCCGCGAGTAAGTCCGGTGACGCTTAATCCCGACACGGAGTAGGCGGATCGACTCTTATCGGGAGCCGGACGAGGCTAGCCCTTGGTGTTTGGGATAGGTCGCGATCAGCACGCCGTCGCGGGCGTCAACGTTTTCGCTTCACCGCCCGTTTCCTCTTCTTCGCCTTCGGCACGATTCCAAACCGCGGGTCGAGCCGGCGGATGCAATCGACGATCGCCTGCGCGTCGCGCTCGAAACTCGGCGCGCTCTCGGGCAGGTAGAGCCATTTCGGAAGAATCTTGTGCGGACGCAGCGCGGGAAACTGCCCGAGGATCGACGCGTGGTGCTCGCGCTCGACCGTCACGAGCACGCCGCGCCACGGCTCTCGTTTCGGCGCGAGGTAGAGCACCATCCGGCCGTCGAAATAGATCGCGCGACCGCCGAACATCGGGCGGTCGACGAACGTCGGATTGTCAGCGAGTGGCTCGGCGAGCCAGAGGAAACGGTTGACGGGCTTGCCGCGCCTCACGGCTTCGGCTCTTCGCTCTTGTCGAGAAGTCCCTTCAACCCGCTGCCGATCTTCTTCACGGCATCCTCGGCTTGCCTGCCGAACTTCGCCGGATCCTGCGCGATCGCAGTGACGGCCGCCTGGCTGACTGACGCGAGCACGCGCTTGAGCACCTCGGCTGCGGCCTCGGCCGGAAGCACGCCGCCCTTTGCCGTGCCAATGTCGGTGATTTCCATCTTCGGCACAGGCACCGGCATCGTCATTCCGGCGGCGGAAACCGAAACCACCGCGCCCTCGAGCACGAACCGCTTGATCTCGATTTTTTTGCCGCCCTCGGTTTGCGCCGCAGGCTCGGAAGTGCCGACGAACTTGTTCACGTTGTCCAGGATCTTCCCGATGTTGCTGCTCGTGATCTTGGACTCATAGACGAACTCCGGCGCCTCGATAATGACCTCCTCGATCACGATCGTGTCGCTCAGCACGCTGCGGATGCGGACATTCACGTGGGCCTTGCCGCACGAGAATGCCTTCCCGTCGGAAAATCCCTCCGGGTTGCCAACGTAGAGATCGTTGAGTGATCCCGTGCCGTTGAACGGCGAGATCAACGCCGAGCCGAGCGTGACCTTCGTGCCGGTGACTTGTGGAGCGATCGAGTTGACCGCCGAGGTCACCGCCGTGCTGAGAGCCGAGCCGAGAAAGAAAAACGTGCCGAGCGCGAGCAGCACGATGATGATGAGGATGACAAGTTTCTTGTTCATGATGTTCGTGGTGGAGGGACCCTGAATGTGCCATGGCGGTTCCTCTGGTTCAACGATGAAGGCAACGGCGGTGGGTGGGATTCATGCATCTTGTCTGCCTCTGATTGTGGGTCGGGCTTTATGCCCGACGATTCCGATGTAGCCCGCCGCGTGAGCGGCGGGACCAGCGTGTTCGGGGTTCTGCTGGAGGCCGGGCCAAACTGTCGGGCGTTCCTCCTTCGCCAAGGCTATGGAGGACAAGAAAGCCCGACCCACAAGAATCCGGTGAACCCGCTCCCACCCTCGGCTCGACGCCGCGGCTGCGCCGCGCTTGACTCGACGGACATGCCACGCCCCGCCAAGCGCCACGCAGCTCTCTTCGCCGGCACTGCCGGATTCGTCACGATCGGCGACTGGCTCCGCTTCGCCGTCTCGCTGCTCAACCGTGAGCACGTCGTGCTCGCGCAGGGCACGCCGCACGCCGGCGACGAGGCGCTCGCACTCGTGAAGCACGCGCTGCGGCTCGACGAGGATCTGCAGCCGTTCCTTCAATCGCGTCTCACGCCTGCAGAGGTCCGCGCCGTGAAGGCCGTGCTCACGCGCCGCGTGGCCGAACGCGTGCCCGCCGCCTACATCACCGGCGAGGCGTGGCTCGGCGGACTGCGCTTCCATGTGAACGAGCACACGCTCATTCCGCGCTCCTACTTCGTCGAGCTCATCCCCGATGCGCTGCAGATCGCGCTTGGAAAACGGAAAGTGCGCCGCGCGCTCGACCTGTGCACGGGCTCGGGTTGTCTCGCGATCCTGCTCGCGAACGCGTTTCCCGAAGCGATAGTCGATGGCACTGATGTTTCGGGCGCCGCGCTCGACGTCGCGCAGCAGAACATCGACGACCACGGGCTCGCGGATCGCGTGCATCTGCTCGAGGGCGATCTCTTCGCGCCAATCTCCGCGAGAAACTACGACTTGATCATCTCGAATCCGCCCTACGAGCCCTCGCCGCTTCTCGATGCGTTGCCGCCGGAATTCCGCCACGAGCCGCGCATGGCACTCGACGGAGGAGGCGACGGCATGACGCTCGTGCGACGCATCATCACCGAGGCTCGGGCGCCTCTCGCTCCCGGCGGTGTGCTCGCGATCGAGGTCGGCGCCCTTCGCCCGGAGATCGAGGTGGAGTTTGCGAAGATCGCCTTCGACTGGCCCGTGCTCGTCGACGGATCGCAGGCGGTGTGCGTGACGAGCGCTGGCGCTCTTCGTGCGGCAAGGTAGCAGGGGATCGGAGTAGCGCGGGTCTCTGACCCGCGTCGGCAGGTCAGAGACCTGCCCTACCTTCAAACCTCTCGCTGATTCTTCACACGCGGGTGTGGGTGGCGACGGCGACATCCTGCGCGCCTTAATGTTGGGGCGCGCGCCATGTGCGCCCTAAGGATCGCGCGCTGCGCGCGATCCTCAGAGATTCTTCTCCATCTCGTCGAGGATCAGGCGAGAGACGGCCTCGTCGCCAAACGCGCCCACGCGGATCGATACACGGGTGATCCTCTCGCTGATCTTGTCGATGAGGATGTCGATGTCGGTGCCCTGCGCGGTCTCTGCGTTGATTTCGCCGGAGACAACGTCCACGCGACTCACGACATTCATGAACTTGAGGTTTTTCACGGCCGTGGTCGCGGCCCGGCCCGCGTCTTCGACCGAGCTGTCCAGATTCACCTCGAGCGCGCCGCGAATCCAAGAAACCGTATCGCGCGCAGCGGTTTTCGTAGCGACGCATCCGGTCGTGACGACCGTGAGCGGTGCGATGAGCAGAAATGCGGCGAGTCGAAGCATATTGGTTTTCATGGGAGCAGGAGTGTGTTCATCCGTCGGACAAGCGCAACGCGTCAAAGTTTCAACTACGCAGGGCCTGCCGAGGCAGGTCGGTCAGGTTCATGGAGTTGCGATCCGTGGGCGTGGTGCGGTTCTGCGCGGCTTGGCCGAGGCTTCGAGCCTTTTTCGCGCACGGCGGCATTTTGACCGTGCGCAATCCGTGCCGCCGCTTCATATATGCGCCGGACCCGGCCATGTATGGAGACTGATGCGCGTAAGCATTCGGCTGAACGGAACAATCCCGTTTGGGACAACGAACCGTGGGCGGGACTGCCGGTGCTCGAGGGCGAACTTGCCGCGGATGCGTGCGTCGTCGGCCTCGGCGGCTCGGGCCTCGCGTGCATCGGCGAACTGCTCGCACATGGCTGCAAGGTCATCGGCATCGACGCGGGACCCGTGGCTGGCGGCGCCGCGGGGCGAAACGGCGGCTTCCTGCTTGCGGGCATCTCGAAGTTTCATCACGAGGTCGTCGCGCAGTTCGGCCAAAAACGCGCTGCCGCGCTGCACGTCCTCACCTCGCGCGAGATGACCCGGATGTCGCGGCAGACGCCCGATGCGATCCGGCGTTGCGGCTCGCTGCGCATCGCTGCCGACGAAGCGGAGCTGCGCGATTGCGAAGCGCAACTCGCGGCGATGCGCGCCGACGGACTCGAGGTCGAGCCGTATTCGGGGCCCGAGGGCGAGGGACTTCTCTTCCCACAGGACGGAGTGGTGCAGCCGCTGCACCGATGCCGCGTCGTCGCGCGCGGAATGATCTGGGGCGGCGCGCAGCTTTTCGAAAACTCGCCCGTGGTCGCAATCGATGAGCGCGGCGTGGCGACGCCGCGCGGCCGGGTGAACGCGCCTCGCGTGCTGGTGTGCGTCGACGGCCGGCTCGAGTTGTTGTTGCCTGAACTCGCGACGCGAGTCCGCACGGCGCGGCTGCAAATGCTCGCGACCGAGCCCGATCCGTCGGTTTTATTTTCGCGACCGGTTTATTTCCGCCACGGCTTCGAATACTGGAGACAGCTCGAGGACGGAAGCATCGCGATCGGCGGCTTCCGCGACAAGGCGCTCGACGAGGAGTGGACTCACTCCACCGAGCCGACGCCGCGCGTGCAGGCCATGATCGAGGAATTCTTGCGCGGACGGCTCGGCGTGAAAGCCGCGGTGACGCACCGCTGGGCGGCGTCGGTCGGCTACACGGCGGACGGTCTTCCGTTTGCAGGACAAGTGCGCGACCACGTTTGGGCCGCAGGCGGCTACAACGGAACGGGAAACGTAGTCGGCTCGATCTGTGGTCGCGGCATCGCGCAGCTCGCCGTCGAAGGGCGGAGTCCGCTGCTGGAGGCGTTTGGCTCCAGGTAGGGCAACACCCCCATCTCCGCGTTGGACATTTTGCGAAACCCGGCCAAGAAACGCGCGATGGCGGAAACCCCGGACACGGCCGACGAGGGTCACGAAATCCTCACCTCGTTCGTGAGGCACAGGAATGTGCTGCTCGCGCGCGGCGCGTTTTCGGAGTTCTACGTCGACTACTACCTGCACCTCGCAGAGCACGGGCTCAAGCACGCGGATGTGCACGATGCACTCTTCAAGGATGCGCTCGCGGCGTTCACGCTGCACTGCGCCTCGCGGCCGCCGAAGGAGACGATCGCGTGGACGCTGCATTTTCAGGAACCGTTTGTGAATCTCTTCCTCGGGGGCGATACGGACGACAGCATCGTGACGGGGCGCGTCTTCGCCGAGGACGTGAAGGTGATGGAGTCGAACTGGTTCTACGCCGACGTCGCACGGCCGGGACGCGAGCTGCAGCGAAGCATGGTCTCTTTCGGCAGCGGCGGCGCTTTCGAGGCCGTCGAGGCTTTTTACGCGAAGAGCGAGCAGCTTCCAGCGCGGTGCTTCAACCTCGGCGACGAGCGCTATGCGATCGCGTTCGCGCATCCCGACTGCGACTTGCCGTGGTTCGAGTCGCTCACTGCGGAGACGGTCGCGAACATCGGCGACACGGAAACAGTCGTGCCGATGGAGCGGCGGATGTTCCGATGGAAATGCGGCTGCAACGAGCGCAAGATCCTCGAAGTGCTCGCGCCTTTGATGAAGCAGGATCCCGATGGGCTTTTCGGCGGCGCCGACGAAGTCCAGGTGAACTGTCCGCGCTGTGCGGCGCGCTACCAGGTCGCGCGCGCGGCGCTGGAGGCGTTCATCGCGGAGCGCGACCCGTAGGTTGCGCGCTTGTCGCGCAACTCTGTCGCTTACGTGGCGCGAATCTGCTGGCCAGCAGAACGCCACCTACAGTCTGCGCAAGGCATGAGGCGCGTTAGGGACAACGCGCCCCACCCCGGAAGCAAATCTCCTTCAAACCTCGTAGGCAGGGAGCAGCTTATCGGTCGTGACCTTCGTGAGCTTCGCGAATGACGGCAGGCCGCCGTCGAACGGCACCGCAACCTCGCCCTGGATGAGCGGGAGCGCGTAGCGGTGAAACTGGAAGTTCATGCTGATGCCATCCTCATTGACCCACTCGCGCGGGAGCTTCTTTACGCCGTTGGCGATCTCGGAGAGATCGACGAGCGCGGTCTCGCACGAATACTGGTCGCTGTCGCCGCGAAGGAGGATGACGCACTTGTCGGTCGTGCCGTTTACAGCGGCCTGAACCGCCGCCGCACCGGCCATGTAGGCTTCGTCGGAGTCGGTCTTCGAAGCCTCGAGTGCTGCCGCGCGCTGCACGATGCCGAGCTTGGCGGTGCGTGCCTTGACGCCGGGGATACCTGCCTCGACGAGGCTCGCGAGATAGTCGCCGGCGCCGCCGAGCTGGCCATGGCCGAAGGCATCGACCTTTGAGGAAACGGAGACGTAGTTGCCATCCTTGTCGACCAGACCTTCGCCGACGACAACGAGGCAGTATTTCTCCCGCTTGAGGACGCGCTGGACGTCCTCGACGAATTTCTGCGGGTCAAAGGCGACCTCCGGCAGGCAGATGATGTGCGGCGGATCGTGCGGATGGTCGCGACGCTTCGCTAGCGCAGAGCCGGCGGCGATCCATCCGGCGGAGCGGCCCATGACCTCGAGGATGGAAACAAGATCGTGCTGGCCCATGCCCTCATTGTCGCAGGCGAGCTGGCGCACGGTGGAAGCGACGTGCTTGATCACGCTGCCGTAGCCCGGGCAGTGGTCGGTCTGCGGGAGATCATTGTCGATCGTCTTCGGGATGCCGATGACGCGCATCTCCCAGCCGAGTTGCTTGGCAAGCTTTGAGATCTTGTCGGCGGTGTCCTGCGAGTCGTTGCCGCCGGCGTAGAGGAAATAGCGGATGTTGTGCGCCTTGAAGACCTCGATCACGCGGTCGAAATCCTGCTGCTTCTTGAGCTTGTAGCGGCACGTGCCGAGCGCGGCTCCGGGAGTGTGGCGCAGGCCGCGGATCTGCTGCTGCGATTCAGCGGCGAGGTCGATGAAGTCCTCGTTCAAGATTCCCAGGACGCCGTTGAGGGCCCCGTAGATTTCCTCGATGCAACTGTGGTTGAGCGCCTCGTTGACGGCGCCAGCCAGGCTGGAGTTGATGACCGCGGTCGGCCCGCCGGACTGGCCAATAAGGAGATTTCCTACGAGTTCGGACATGTTGAAAAGAGATTCGGTGTGTTACAGAGGCAGGAAAGAGAGACGAAAAGTCGGCCCGTCGGAACTGGCAAACCAAATCTCCCCAACCGTCACGCAAACGGCACGTTGCGCAGCGCGGATGCGAAGCGCGGCGCCGCGCGCTGGTCTCCACACACTTAGAGCAGCGCCCCCGGCTCATAAGCCGCGGCCTTCCGGTTGCGGCGGACGATCGACTGAATCGCGTCGACGACCGCTTCGGTCTGGTGCGGCGCCGCTCCGACGAAACGGTGACCCTGCGCCAGAATTCCGCCGAGGGCCTTGCGTGACAACCCGATGCGTTTGTCGGCGGCGAGCGCTGCGAGCAGGTCGTCGGCTGCGTTGCCACCGCCGTCGCGCTGAGCCTGGGCGGCCACGAGCGTGTGTTCCTTGATTGCGGCGTGCGCGCTCTCTCGGCCCGCGCCGCCCTTCACGGCCTCCATGAGGATCGTCGTCGTGGCGAGGAATGGAAGGTAGCGGTCGTTCTCGGCGGCGATCGCGGCGGGGAAGACGCTCATCTGCCGGATGACCGTGAGGAACGTCTCCAGCAACCCGTCGATCGCGAAAAACGCATCCGGCAGCGCCACACGGCGCACGACTGAACACGTGACGTCGCCCTCGTTCCACTGGTGGCCGGCGAGCCCGGACATCATCGTTACATAACCAGAGAGCACTGTGTGAAAGGCGCAAATGCGCTCGCAGTTCCGCGCGTTCGTCTTGTGCGGCATCGATGACGAGCCGACCTGCCCGTCCAGAAATCCCTCGGTCACGAGCCCCTGCCCCGCCATCAACCGTACGGTCGTCGCGAAACTCGCGGCAGGCGCGGCGACCTGCGCGAGCGCAGTGACGACATCGAAATCCAGGCTGCGCGGATAAACCTGCCCGACCGCCTCGAATGCCGCCTTGAAGCCGAGGTGCCGCAGCACGCGCCCCTCGAGCTGGTGGACTTTCTCGGCGTTGCCCGCGAGCAGCGTGAGCTGGTCGAGCTGCGTGCCGACCGCGCCCTTCAGGCCACGCACCGGGTAGCGCTCGATCAAGTTTTCCAATCGCTCAAACGCGACGAGCAACTCCTGTGCGAACATCGCGATCCGCTTGCCGAGCGTCGTCGGCTGCGCCGGCACGTTGTGCGTGCGGCCGGTGATCATGAGGTGACGCAGCTCGGCGGCGCGCTCGGCGAGACGGGCGAGTGCGGCGACAGTCTTCGAGTGGACGATTCGCAGCGCGCGCAGCACCTGAAGTTGCTCGACGTTCTCCGTGAGGTCGCGGCTCGTGAGCCCGAGATGGATGAACTGGCGCTGCGCGAGATCGGAAAACTCCTCGATCCGCGCCTTCACGTCGTGAAGCAGCACGCGCTCGCGCTTGGCGATCGACTCGAGATTCACCATGCCCTTCACGCGCTCGTAGTCCTTGATCGCGTCGGCCGGAATCGGCACGCCGAGGTCCTTCTGCGCCTTCATGACGGCGATCCAGAAATCGCGCTCGAGCAGGATGCGCCCCTCGGCCGACCAGATGCCGCGCATCGCGGGCGAAGCGTAGCGCGAGGCGAGTATGTTGGGGATGGCGCCTGACGTGGCGGGCATCGATTCGCCCGCCGCCGCAGCCGCACGAGAGCGTGTCCGGGAGGTCTTCACAGAAGGGCGGAGTTTCAACCACGCCCCCGCCGGGAACTCAACCGCGAAGCGGGGCAACTACGCCAGACACCGCACCGCCATGTCGCGGAGGACTTCTTCCTGCTCCTTGGGGCGGTCGAGGATACCGCGGAAGGCGGCCATGAACTCCTGCTGGTTGTCGATCATCCGACGAAGCGCGGGGAGCTTCGACTGAGTGGCGAGCTTGCCGAGATACCAGAGGTTCTGCGTGAAAACATTCGACGCGCTCTTCTCTTTCGCGCCGCCGAAGGCATCCGCATACGCCTGCGCGGCGCGATCGAAGCCGGCCTTGTCGATCCCGCGCGGGCCCACACGGATCTCGCCTGAATCCATGAGCACTTTCAACTGGATGAGGATCCGGTTGCGGTTTTGAAGCGACGTGAGAACGGGGCGCGCGTCGCCCCCCGCGAAGAAGTGCCGGTGCAGCGCGTCGAGCGTCCACTTCAGGTCGCCGGAAAAGAACGCGTCGGCCGCCTCGAAGAAGTCGCCATCACCAAAATCGGGCACCATCTCGGCGACGAGCTTTTCGTCGATCATCGCGCCGTCTTCGCCTAGGTAGGTGGCGAGCTTGCGCACTTCCTCGACGAGCAGCCGCGTATTTCCGCGCAGCTTGCCGAGGAGCATCTGCAGCGCGCCGGGGTCGATGCTCACACCCTGTTCTCGCGCCTCGGCGAGCGCGACGGCCTCGAGCGCGGATGTGTCGCCCGCCTCGCCGCCGAGAAATTGAAAGCCTCCGGTCTTCTCAACCCACTTGTAGAACACGCGCCTCCGATCGATCGGCGCGGCGGTGATTAACACGCTTGTGTGCTCGGGGTCGACGTGCTTCAGAATTTCCTTAAGCGCCTCGACCTGCGCGAGCGTGAACTCGGAACGGCCGGTCACGGTGTCCGCGAGGAAGTTCACGTCCTTCAACCACACGTAGCGCCGGCCGCCGAACAGCGAGAGCGTCTGCACCGCATCGCGAAAACGGTTCACCGCGGCTTCGACATCGTCGACCTTCCCGGCCTGGCCGCTGATCACCTCGCGAGAAAAATCATCGACCGCATCGGCCGACAACCGGTCGAACATCTCCCTGCCCGCGCGTCCGACGAGGAAGTCGTCGCCGCCGCAGATGAAGCTGAAGTTGGGATCGGCCATCGCACCAATCGCAAAGGAGAGCCCGGCGCTTGGCAACCGCAGGGTGAAACACTGAATTATTTTGGTCGGGGGTTTATCTTTATCCCCGACTCCGGCAACACCTGCCTTGTTGTGGGTCGGGCGTTACGCCCGACTCCGGGAGTCGGTGAGTGTTCGGACCGGACCGTCGGGCGTAAAGCCCGACCCACAAAAATGCACCTCGCCAGCTACGCCCCGGCGGACGACGGCTGCGTGGCGCGCAGCAGATCCCGGCGCAGCCAGTCGAGCGCGGCCATCACGGCGCGCGCCTGCGCCGCCGCGGGAATTCCGGGATAGTTCAGCCGCTTGCTCCACGCGCCGTTCGGCGTGTGCAGGCCGATGAAGAAACTCCCATTCGGAAGATCGCTGCTGTGGCAATCGCCACCCGCGTAGCCCGTGACGGACAGTCCGTAATCTGCGATCATCTGCTCGGCGGCCGCGGTCGCCATCGCCACGGCGCACTCTGCGCTCACCGCGCCGTGCTGTTTCATAAGGCACTCGGGAATCTCGAGCAGGTGAATCTTCGTGTCGTTGCAGTAGCACACGACGCCGCCCGCAAAGATGCGCCCGCAGCTCTTCACCCCGGTAAAACTGTGCGAGAGCAGGCCGCCCGTTCCGGACTCGCCGACGGCGACGCGCTTCTCGGCCCTGCGCAACAAATCGCCCACGATGCGCGCCAGAGTCTCGTGACCGAAGCAAAGGAAATTTTCGCCAAGCATCGATGCGATCTCCGCCGCCGCCGCGTCGGCGCGTGCGAGCGCGGCGCCAGATTCCCGCGCGCTCAGCCGGACATCGACCGCCCACTGGTGCGCGCAATACGCCACATCGAGGTCCGGGTAGCGTTCGAGCACGGGGATGATCTCGGTCTCGAGCGAGGACTCGCCGACGCCGATCGTGCGAATCTGCACGTAGCCCGCGCCGTTGCGCACGAGACCCAACGCCGCGAGTCGCGGCATCACTTGATCCGTGAGCATTGGCTGCAACTCGGCGGGTGGACCCGGAAGCATGATGAGAACCTTGCCATCCTGCTCGACCCAAAGCCCTGGCGCCGTGCCGAAGCGGTTCTCGATCGCCTCGCTGCGCTCCGGCCGGAAGGCCTGCTTGAGGTTGTTCGGAGTCATCTTGCGGTTGATCCGCGCAAAGCGATCCGCGATCTGCGCCTCGATCGCCGGGTCGAGGACCAACTTTTGGCCGAGCACCTCCGCAATCACCTCCCGCGTGCGGTCGTCGCTCGTGGGCCCGAGGCCGCCGGTGGTGATGACGACGTCGGCGCGCTCCCAGCTTTCGCGAAACTGCCGCGCGATCTCTTCGGCAGAGTCGGTGATTGTTACATTTCGGGCGAGTTCGACACCGGACCGCGCCAGCTCCGCTCCGATGAAGGACAGGTGACCGTTTGGCGTGAGGCCGAGCAGGAGCTCGTTTCCGAGCGTGATAAGTTCGAAGCGCACGCGCGCCTTGGGGAGTTCCGGCTTGGTGGCCATGCTTGGCAAGAAACACTCACGGTAGTTCAATCCCCTGGAAATGCGAGCCGATGGAAATGGCGGATTGAAGGAAAAAGTCCGGCGACTGCCGGACAAGCCCGGCGTCTACCTGATGAAGGACCGCCTCGGCGGCATCCTCTATGTCGGCAAGGCAAAGAGCCTGAAGAAGCGCGTCTCCACCTATTTCCACCGGGGTCGCTCGCGCATCCTCACGCGCAAGATACGTGCGATGATCGATCTGATCGCGGACTTCGACACGATCGAGGTGAAGTCCGAGCCCGAGGCACTGATACTCGAGGGTCGCCTGCTCAAGCAGTGGCGCCCGCGCTACAACACCGACTTCATCGACGACAAGCGCTTCCTGCTTGTGCGCATGGATCCCGCGGCGGCGTTGCCGCGCTTCACCCTCACGCGCCTTCGCAAGGATGACGGCGCGCGCTACTTCGGCCCGTTTGCGCACAGCGCGCTGCTGCGCCGCACGCTCGCGCAGATGCGCCGCCAGTTTGGCATCCTGCTCGGCGACTCGTCGCCGAAACAACTCCCCGACGGTCGCTGGCAGCTCTACGACGACGTGCGCGCCGAGATCTACACACAGTCGAATACAGTCTCGTCCGAGGAATATCTCGCGCGCGTCGCATCTGCTGCGGAATTTCTCGAGGGCAAGAGCCGCGAGTGGCTCGCGCGACTTCGCGAGGAAATGAAGGAAGCCGCCGCCGCGCAGGAATACGAGAAGGCCGCGAATCTGCGCGACATCGTCTTCGCCCTCGAGAAGACGCTCTCTCCCGCGCGCAAATTTTCGCGGACGCACGTGCCGGAGATTCCCGCGCGCGCGGCGATGGACGCGCTGCGCGACGCGCTCGCGCTCGCCGCCCTGCCTGACGGCATCGAGTGCTTCGACATTTCGCACATCAGCGGCACGTTTGTCGTCGCCTCGATGGTGCGCTTCAAGGCCGGCCGGCCCGACAAGGCGAACTACCGTCGTTACAAGATCAGGGGCGACATCGCGAACGACGATTACCGCGCGATGGAGCAGGTCGTCGGCCGCCGCTATCGCCGTCTCGCCGACGAGGGCAAGCCGCTGCCCGAGCTCGTCGTGATCGACGGTGGTCGCGGTCAAGTCGCGGCGGCGCTGAAAGCGTTTCTCTCGGCGGACCTCGAGCCGCCCGCGCTCGTAGGTCTCGCAAAAGAGCGCGAGACGATCGTCTTCCCCGACGCGCGCCCGCCGCTGAATCTTCCGCTCGACCACGCGGGATTGCAGCTCCTTCAGCGGATCCGCGACGAAGCTCACCGTTTCGCAAACTCCTTCAACGCCGATCTGCGCTCGAAGCGCATCCGCGAGTCGGTGCTCGACGAGTTTCCCGGCTTGGGCCCATCGCGGCGGCGCGCGCTTCTAGCGCACTTCAGCTCAATCGATCGTCTGCGGGCGGCCAGCGTCGAAGCAATCGCCGACGTGCCCGGCTTCGGCCGGCGAACCGCCGAGGCACTGCACAAGTTCCTCTGCGGCCGGCCCACCGGCAGGATTGATCCATTGTAAACCTGAGAGTCGGGCATAAAGCCCGACCTACAAGGAGGGGGATTGTTTGTGGGTCGG
>DATKCJ010000283.1:0-2234 GCA_035513275.1 Opitutaceae bacterium | reverse complement strand
TTGGGTCCATGCGTTTATTGCTGACCGGCCGACAGGTAGACATCACTCCCACTCTCAGACGACTCGTCGAAGCAAGACTGGCAAAGCTCGAGCGCCGATTCGGCGAGGCGCTCATGTCGGCGCAGGTCGTGTTGTCGCGCGAGAAGAACCGTGTCGTGGCGGAAGTGGTCGTGCATGCCCGCCAGGATAAAATCCTTGCCGGCATCGGCGCCACGCGGACGTGGAGCACCGCGCTGACCGCGGCGGTCAGCAAGGTGCTGCAGCAGGCCGAGACCCTGAAAGGCAAGTGGCAGGAACGCAAGCGATCGTCCGCCCCACGGTCGCGTAAGCGGGCATGAGCGTGGCCGCGGGTGTCACGGTCGGTAAACTCCTTCAGAGCCGCCCCGAAACGCTTGGCCTCGATCTCGAAATTCTCGCCGGCAGCGGTGGCATTAGCCGGCGCATCCTCAGTCCCTACACGCAGAAGACCGGACTGGCCCTCGCGGGCTTCCACGAATACCTGCGTGAGGGACGCGTGCTCGTGTTCGGCAACAGCGAGATCCGCTACCTGGAGAGTCTGAATCCGAAGGACCGCACGGATACGATGCGGAAAGTCTGCGAGCACAACGAAGTGCCGTGTATTTTGATCACCGGCGGTCTCCGCGTATTCGGCGAGGTCATTTTCGAGGCCGAGCGGTGCGAGTTGCCGGTGCTGAGGACGCTCGTGCCTACGCCGGTGGCAGTTGCGAAGGTGACCGCCATTCTCGAGGACAGCTTCGTCGTTCGCGAGCTGTTGCATGGCGTGCTGCTCGACATTCTCGGGCTGGGCGTGCTCATCGTCGGCGAGAGCGGCATCGGCAAGAGCGAGTGCGCGCTCGACCTGGTCGTGCGCGGCCACCGGCTCGTCGCTGACGACACCGTGGAAGTGAGGCGGCGCGCGGAGACCATTCTCATCGGGACGTGCCCGGAGCTGACGCGCCATCACATGGAGATTCGCGGACTCGGCGTCATCAACATCCAGGACCTGTTCGGCATCGCCTCGACGCGCACGTCGAAGCGCATCGAGCTGGTCGTGCAGCTCGAGCGGTGGGAGACGCGCCGCGACTACGATCGCCTCGGCCTCAGCGAAGAGCGGTATGACATCTTGAGCCTGCCGCTGCCGTTGATCCGCATGCCGGTCGCGCCGGGACGCAATCTCGCCATCCTTGTGGAAATTGCGGCGCGCAATCAGCTGCTGCGCGCACGCGGGCACCACGCGGCGAGAAAGCTGGCGGACAGGCTCGAGCACCAGCTGCAGCTCGCCGGGCTCGACGACATCGACGAATCGGAGATTGAGGACTTGCCTGACTCCGGGGAAGAGCAGTGAAGGCGAGGTCGCCAAGGGCTCCAGCCCGCCGCGCCCTGTCGCGCCAGAAGGTGGCGCGCGGAGGCGTGGGCCAGGCGAGATTTATCGTGCTGACGGGGCTGTCGGGCTCCGGAAAATCGCAGGCGATCCGTGCGCTGGAAGACCTCGGCTACTTCTGTGTCGACAACATCCCGACCACACTCATTCCGACGCTGGCGGAGCTCGTGCGCCGCGAGGGCATCGCGCGCGTCGCGATCGTGGTCGACATCCGCGAAAAGAACTTCCTGGCCGAGTTCGCGAAAACGTACCGGAAACTGCGCAGCATGAAAGGGCTCAACCCGGCGCTGATCTTCCTCGAAGCGACGCACGCGGCGCTCGTCCGCCGCTTCAGCGAGACGAGGAGGCCGCATCCGCTGGCGCCGGACTCCTCGGCCTCCGAGGGCATCAAGACCGAGCGGCGGCGGATGAACAGCATCCGCGCGATGGCCGATCACATCATCGACACGTCCGACCTGACGGTGCATCAGCTGCGCCAGGCGTTCAAGACCTTCGCGTTCTCGTCGGGCGATGGGAAAGGGCAGAGCGGCAGGCTGGCCATTACGCTGGTGAGCTTCGGCTTCAAGCACGGCATTCCGATGGACGCGGATCTGGTCTTCGACGTGCGCTTTCTGCCGAATCCGCATTTCGTGCCGAGGCTCCGGCCAAAAACCGGCCGCGACCGCGCGGTCGTCCAGTTCATGGAAGACAGCCGCGCGACCGGTGAGCTGCTCTCGCGGCTGAACGACCTTTTGAAGTTTCTGATTCCTCAGTACGTCGCCGAGGGAAAGAGCTACCTGACCATCGGCATCGGCTGTACCGGCGGACGGCATCGATCGGTGATGATCGCCGAGGCGCTGCGCAAAACGCTCGG
>DATKCJ010000282.1:0-3873 GCA_035513275.1 Opitutaceae bacterium | reverse complement strand
CGAAGGCTGGTGGCCAGGGGCGGAATCGAACCGCCGACACAAGGATTTTCAGTCCTCTGCTCTACCAACTGAGCTACCTGGCCGCGCAGACGTGAAGGGCAAAAGAATCGGGCGGGTGCCCGGGCCGTCAACGGGAAACTTCCGAGTGCGGATTGCGGATTTCGGTGTGCGGATTGTGCTGAAATCCCTCGGGCGTCCCATGGATCTCGTGGTCTGCGAAAGAGTCCCGCCGCTCCTTCCTTCGCTCATCGAGCTACGGAGGGCATGCACGCGGCGGGCTACGGGAGGAGGCACGCCCAGCAATTCCGCCGGGTTCCTGACAGAGCGATGAGCCGAAAGCAGGAGGCACTGCGCAAGCGCAGGCCCTACACAATCGACCGGACAAGGAAGTCCCGCCCCTCACGGGGCGGGCTACAACTACGCGCGCTCCTCGATCGGAACGTAGTTGCGCTTGAGCGCGCCGGTGTAGATCTGGCGGGGCCGGTAGATGCGGCCCTTCGCGCTCTCCGCGACTTCCTTCCAGTTGGCGACCCAACCCGGCATGCGGCCGATGGCGAACATCACCGTGAACATCGACACTGGGATTCCGATCGCCCGCATGATGATGCCGCTGTAGAAGTCGACGTTCGGGTAGAGCTTGCGGTCCACAAAATACGGATCGTTTATCGCGGCCTCCTCCAGCCGGCGGGCGATGTCGAGCAGCGGATCCTCGCGGCCCATCTCCTTGAGAACCCGGTCGCACGCCTTTCCAATGATCTTGGCCCGCGGATCGTAGTTCTTGTAGACGCGGTGGCCGAATCCCATGAGGCGCGCCTTGCCGGTCTTCGCAGCCTCGATGAAGCGTGTGCCGTCATCGCCGTCGGCATGAATTTCCTCGAGCATTTCGATCACGGCCTGGTTGGCGCCGCCGTGCAGCGGACCCCACAGCGCGCAAACTCCTGCAGCAGTCGAGGCAAAGAGGTTCGCACCGGACGAGCCGACCATGCGGACCGTCGAGGTCGAACAGTTCTGCTCGTGGTCCGCGTGGAGGAGAAGAATCAGGTTGAGCGCGTCCGAGACGACTTTCGGGCACTCGTAGGGATCATACGGATTGGAGAACATCATGTGCATGAAGTTCTCGCAGTAGGGCAATTTGGCGTTCGGATGGATGATCGGGAGTCCCTGGCTCATCCGGTAGGAGACGGCCGCGATGGTGCGGACCTTGGAGATCGCCGTCGCGGAGGCCTCATCGAAGTTTCCGAGATCACGGTCGTGATCATTCGTCGCCAGGTGAGGATAGTAGCAACCGAGAGAGTTGACCATCGCCGAGAGGATCGCCATCGGGTGCGCATCGCGCGGGTAGCTCTCGAACAGGAACAGCATGCGTTCGTGGACCGAGGAGTGCCGCGTCAGATTCTGGGAGAATTGCTTTCGCTGCGCGGCGTTTGGGAGCTCACCGTAGATTACAAGGTAGGCCACCTCGACAAAGTCGGACTTTCCGGCGAGCTCCTCGATGGGATAGCCGCGATAACGCAGGATCCCTTTTTCGCCATCGATGAAGGTGATCTTGCTCTGGCAGGAGCCCGTGTTTCCGTATCCTTCGTCGAAGGTGATGCAGCCGGTGTCACGCCGCAGGTTCTGGACGTCGATGGCCTTCTCACCTTCGGTGCCCGTGAGGAGCGGGAGCTGAACTTCCTTGTCGGCGATCCTGAGTTTGGCTTCTGTCGGCATTCGGAAAACGAATCAAATTTCCCGGGAGAATGGAAGAACTGTCCCCCGCTTTTCTTCGTTAAAGATTCCAGGCGCAACGCAGACTTGCGAACGCTCTTGGGCTTCGAGAGGCACTCACGAGGACGTCGGTTGTTCAAGACAACTGAGACCGGACGATAGCGCCTGGACTTGAATCCTGAATAATCACTTTACGCGTCGAAGCTGGCACTCCGGCACTGCTCGGGCATCGGGGGCAGGGCGAGTTCCAGATCAACATCCGGGGACTGCACCACGTGCAATCTGTTCCAGTCACAAGCTCGGCGATTCCCGAACTTTCAACGTTTGCCGCGCGGGCTGGCGTTGCCGCCATCGCCTTGGTGCCCAGACGCCGATTCACAGTGACCGACTCCTGAGTCGGCCTGAAAAAGCGAACCGCGCACCGTTTAGGAACCTAAACAAAGACGGTTCGACAAGGAGCCGACCTGAATCCGCATGTGGGAATCACGCAGGTCATCGATTGCCCATGGCAACGAGTTCTGGCGTCGTAAAGCTAAACGGCACACGCACCCGCATGGTGGTCGGCTTCCCATTGGCACTGGCTGGCACAAAGGTCCATTCCTTCGCAGCAGCCAAGGCAAGTCTGCCAAACTCTGGTGTCGTTGCGCGGACCAGTTCCGCTGAGACCACCCGGCCAGAAGAGTCGACCTGCATGTCGACCGTTGCAATTCCCTCGATGCCGTCTCGCCGGAGTTTCCACGGGTATTGGGGTATGACCGCCTTCAGCACCACCGGTGCTCTGTCCGTTCCTGCCACCTCTATAACTTTCGTGACTCGGGCCGTGGCGGAGGGTGGGTAGGCAGAATCGGCTGCGACAACCGGACCACTGAGCACGACAGTCGCAACGCAGGCTAGAATCAGAGTTTTCGCATTCATGGGGTGAGGGGTGATTTTGAACTCTGTCACCAGAACGTCACCAATATGTCACCGGATCGTAACATTTGTCAAAAATTGCATTGTTACATTTTGCGATAACTGGTGCTCACCGCCTGAGGAATGGCCCGCCGAGGCCAGCGCCCGAAGCGGCGATCAGCCCCGGATGCTCGACACGCCGAGCTTGAGGATCTCGCGGATGAGCCGCGGATATGCCAGGCCGGCCTTGGCCGCGGCCTCGGCAAAATCCTCGTCCTTCGCGAGGATCGGATTCGGATTTGCCTCGATGAATACGACTTCGCCCTCGGGCGTGAGCCGCAGGTCGAGCCGTGCGTATCCATCGCACGCGAGGAGCTGGTAGATCCGGCGGCCGGTCTGCATGATCCGCCGCTCGAGCGCGGGCTCGAGGCCGGCAGCGAACTCGTTGTGGATGCCCCAGCGCTTGCGGTAGTCCTCGTCCCACTTCGCGTTGTAGGTGGCGATCTTTGGGTCGTCCTCCGGCATCTCCCGAAAAACCATCTCGCGCACGGGGAACACGCGCACGCTGCGCCCGCCCATCATCGCCAGGTAGAGTTCGCGGCCGGGGATGAACTCCTCGGCGATCACATCCTGCCCGAAGCGCTCGTGCAGGAACTCCACGCGCTCGCGGAAGCCCGCGTCGTCCTCGACGATCGACGCCTTCGAGATACCGATCGATCCTTCCTCTTTCATCGGCTTGAGGATGATCGGGAATCGCAGCCGCGCAGGTCGCGACTTGCTGCGCCCGCCGCGCGGAATGACTGCAAAGTCAGGCACACGGATACGGTGGTAGCTGAGGATCTGCTTCGAGATCGCCTTGTGCTTGCAGAGCATCAGGCCTGTTGAGCCGCAGCCCGTGAACGGTACTCCGTCGAGCTCGAGCAGCGAGGCTATGTTCTGGTCGAGCGCACGGTTGTTGCGAAATTCGTCGGCAAGGTTGAAGACGACAGCCGGCTCGAACGAGTCCAGCTTCGCCCTCAGCGCATTGAGATCATCGTGAAGCACGTGGTGCATCGTCTCGCAGCCAAGTGCGCGCAGCGCGGCGAGGACATCGGCCTCCGTCTTCCAATCCTCGGTCTTGAGTTCTTCGTTGAGATCGTCGTCCGGGTGCACGGGGCTGCCCGCGTCGAAGAGCGCGAGCACGCGAAGTCCCTTCGTCTTGAACCGGCTTCTCATAGGGTGCGCTTGAATTTGCCTGTGAAGAGATAGTTCATCACGAGCGTCGTGATGTAGGCC
>DATKCJ010000281.1:0-2872 GCA_035513275.1 Opitutaceae bacterium | reverse complement strand
CATGGAGCACAGGCCGCAGGGGCTGTTCGTGTCCAACGGCCCGGGCGACCCCGCGGCGGTGACGCCCACGATCGAAACGCTGCGGCAAATGCGCGGGAAGGTGCCGATCTTCGGCATCTGCCTGGGGCACCAGCTCCTCTCGCTGGCGATGGGGGCGAAGACTTTCAAGCTCAAGTTCGGCCACCGCGGCGGCAACCAACCGGTGAAGAACCTCGAGACCGGCAAGGTATCGATCACGGCGCAAAACCATGGGTTCGCGTCCGACCCGAAGTCGCTCGCGGAACGCGGCGCGGTCGTCACGGAGATCAATCTCAACGACGGCACGGTCGAGGGCCTGCGCCACAAGGAGCTGCCGGTGTTCTCCGTGCAATATCACCCCGAGGCCGCACCCGGCCCGAGTGACGCCGACCCTCTCTTCGACGACTTCCACCGGATGATCACCGCGCGCAAAGCGGGGAAAATTTAGGCGCGCCCGAGCGAGCGGAATGAGAGTTCTCGTTCTCGGAATCCTAATCGTTCTCTCGTCCGACAAATCCGAGAGAACGAGAAAGATTAGGATTACGAGAATGAGGGGCTAGCTCTTGGTTGGGTAATCGTCGCACCGAACCTTTGCGCCGCGCGCCGACGCCCTCCAGAAAAGCCGACCTTGCGAGTTGAGCGACTGATGCTATTCTTCCATTCATGATTCCGAGCCAGATCACCAAGACTGTCCTGGCGTTGCCAGAGAGCGAGCGCTTGGAACTCGCCCGTCGGATTGTCGAGAGCGTCTCCACCGAAAGGGAGACAGCCGGATTGATCGCTGATGGTGTGCGTCGGATCGAGGACGTAGCCTCCGGCAAGGTCCGCGGACTTTCCGAGGAAGAATACCGCCGCAAGGTTGGATGAAGGTCAGCTTCCATCCGGAATTCCCGCAGGATGTTCTGCGGCATGCGGGCCAGTATGCGACAATCTCTTCACGGCTTGAGTCGCGGTTCCGAAACGAAGTCGACGAGGCGATCGCTCGCATCAAGGAACAACCGACCGCCGCTGGTCACTTCCTGACCACAGGCTCCAAAATCGTCGGCGATGTCCGCAGGCGGAATCTCGTCTCATTCCCCTTCTTCGTGCTCTACGGACTGCATGTTGATCTGCTTGTCTTCGGTGCGATCATTCCCAGCGCAACAGATCCTCTCACCTGGCTGGAGCGATTCACTCGTCCGGACTGACGCACCGGCCCCGCCGCTCTCCGAATCATTCTCGTTCTCTTCGCGCCTCTCGGAGAGAGGCGCGCTACCTCGGAGATAAGGAATTCGTCGGACGCTCGGGTCCGGCGAATTCCTACGGTGACTCGTAGATCTCGATCAGTGCGATGCCGCCGCCGCCGTTGCCTGTGGCGTGGATCGTGAACTCACCGGGTGGCACCACGACACGCAGCGCCGCGTCCTTGCTTCCGTCTGGCAGGTCGAAGGCTCCAGTGGCTCCGAAATAAGCGCGCGTCGGAAGTTCCCAGTCTTCGTTCACGCCGATCGGCGTCGCGCCTGAGTAGGCACGAAGGTGCGGATCTTGAACCACGGCACTAGGATTGGGCGGGTTCAGGTAAGGTGCGATTCCGGGACCGACGGCGCGCGCGAGCACGGACCGGGAGTTCGCAATCACCGCGGTGCCGAGGATCACATTTTGTCCCGGATTCATGGCGAGGCGGCACGACACGTTGGTGAGGCGCGTGCCGGTATCGCGCGAGAAGTCGTAGACTTCGATCAACCCGCGGGCGATCGGCGCGCTGTTCACCAGGTGAACCGTGTAGAGGCCCGGTCCAAGTGTGACTTTGAAAGCGGCGTCCTTGCTGCCGTTGCCCAGCGCGAATGCGCCAACGCGTAAGAAGTCTGCAGCGAGTGCAGAGTTCCAGTCGTTGTTCGACGCGAATTCGACGCCGTCGCTGTCATACACGGCGATCGACGGATCGGGCACGTGATCTGGAATGCTGTAGCCGGCCAGTTCCGGGCCGATGCCGCGGATCAGGAGCGTCTTCGTGCCAGTCCCGGAAATGTAGAAGCCCATGACGAGCGTGCTGTCGCCGGCGCCGGCGGAGGCGAGGCACGAGACGTTGATGATGCGCGGGGTCGTATCGAGCGTCAGCGTGGCCGGATCGCTCGTGGCGCTGCCGGCGACGTTGGTGACCACGCAGGTGTAGGTGCCGGCGTTGCCGCCTTGCACGCTGTTCAAGACGAGCGTCGCGCTGGTTGCGCCGGTGATGTTCGCGCCGTTGCGCTTCCACTGATACGAGAGCAGGCCGTCGCCAGTGGCGACCACGGTGAACGTGACGTCGCTTCCGATGACAGCGGTCGTTGCCGATGGCTGCGTTGTGATCGACGGCAGTCCGCCGACGGTGAGCGTGGCAGTCGAAGACGTGGCGCTTCCGCCGTCGGGAGCGGAGACAATCACGCGGAACTCGTCGCCGTTCATCGCGGAACTCGTCGTGACGACAAGCGTGGCACTCGTCGCTCCGGCATAGGCGCCACCGTCCGCGAGGATGCTCCATGTCGAGGAACCCGCGGCTTTGCGCTGCCACTGATACGTGAGACCCGGTCCACTCGCTGCAGTGGTGAATTGCGCGGTGCCGCCGACGTTTGCCGATGCGGCAGCCGGTTGCGTGGTGATCGGCGGTGGGGGCGGACCGCTGCCGGGCGCGGCGGCCACGTAGGCCCGGCCGTTAGCGAAACTGAATGCAAAATCCCCCGTGGAAAATCCCGTAGGCACGGTGCCAATCGTCAGGCCGTTGTCGGTCAACGAGCCGGTCCAGCGAAACAGTTCGTAGTCGTGCCCGGCGATCAGTCCGCCGGCGTTGGTGATGTTCACCACGCCATCGAGCGTGAGGTCGCCGTCGACGATGATC
>DATKCJ010000280.1:0-20422 GCA_035513275.1 Opitutaceae bacterium | reverse complement strand
ACGCCAAACTTCTCGCGGTAGAGCTGAAGCACGAGGCCGGTTGTCTCCATCTCTGCGGCTGTCTTCGTGGTCTTGATTGCGCCGATGACGTTCACCGTTTGCGCATAGTGCGCCATTTGGATGAGGTCGCTCTGCCGGAAGAACTCATGCAGGCCGGCGGCGATGCCGAGGCCGTCCTGCAGTTCGTAGACGCAGCCGAGCTCGCCGTAGGCGTATTCGCGGTGCCAGTAGTTCCACTCGTCCATCGCAACGGGCATGAGTTTTCCCTTGAGGTTGGGCAGGCTGGTCTGGAGTTTGCGGTGCCCGTCGGCCTTCGCGCGAATCGCGTCGCGGACCATGGCGACATGCGAAACCGCATCGGTGCGCCCGTTCTTCCCCCACGGCACACGACCGACGTAGAAATGCTCAGAGAGGTAGTTCATGTGGTCGGCGCACTGCTCGAGCATGATGTGCGAGCACGTCTTGCCGGACTTCACCTGTTCTGGATCGTGACTGGCGTTGATCGTCGTGAGATCGCCGACGGCGACGAGCTCCAACGATGGATCGGCGGCCCACATGGCATCGGCGACTTCGTTGTGCTTGATCACGTAGTGCTGCATCTGCATGAAGCCGAGCTGCCACGGGCCAAACATCTCGTTGCCGACGCACCAATACTTCACGTTGTAGGGCTCGGCGTTGCCGTTCTTCGCGCGCCACTTGCCGCCGCTCGTGTCGGAGCCACGGTTGGTATACTCGACCCACTGCGCCGCCGAGTAGGCGTCGCCGAAGCCGGTATTGGCGGCGATCATCGGCTCGGTGTCTATCTCTCGGCAGAAGACGATGAACTCATCGGTGCCGAAGTCGTTGTGCTCGACGCCGGTCCACGCGGGATTCTTGCGCGGCGGGCGGCGGTCGCGGTCGCCGATGCCGTCGCGCCAGTTGTAGCCGCTCACGAAATTGCCACCTGGCCAGCGATAGACGGTGCCGTTGAGTTGCTTGAGCAGCGCGAGCGTGTCGCGGCGCATGCCCTTGATGTTGTCGGACGGCATGATCGACGGCGGGCCGAGGAGGACGTCGCCACGGATGACGCGGAGCTCGAGCATCGCTCCCTTTTCGGTGCCTGCCGCAGAGGTGAGCGAGAATTTCTGCTGGCTGTAGTCGCCGCCGCCAAACGCGAGCTTCGCCGTCACGCGGTCTGCGTCGGCTTCCCCCCAGACGAGTGTCACTTCGATCTCTGCGTCGCCCGCGAGTGGTTTCGCCCAGACATAGCCGTCGTAACGCATGCCCGCTTTGACGCCGAGGTCGCGCTGGCGGATTCCCGCGCCGGCGTTTACACGCGGCGAGTGCGCGCCGACGAAGGCGCCCTTTTTCACCATCGAGACCGCAGAGGCGTCGCCAATAATCTGCCACGGTGACGCGCCAACGACCGGAAAGTCGCCACCCACGAGCTGACCCGGGAAATCGGGGTTCTCGATGCCGCGGTAGGGGGAATACTCCGCTGTTATCGGGAAATAGAACTTCCGGTCCTCGAGCATCTCGGCCCAGATGCCACCGTAGATGCAGCGGCCGAGGTGCTCGATGAACTGGCCATAGATGAACGGGTTGATGGGCGCGCCGGTTTTGGCGGCGTCGATCTTCAATTCCATGTTGGTTCCTCCAATCATGCAGGCGGGCAGTGCGACTAGCACCGGGAGAATCTTTCGGATCTTGCTTGGCATTTGATGGTGATTTGAGGCGACGCTGCCGGGAAGCAAGCGATGCCGGGGTTATTGTCGGGGGCGCGCGGATGCGGCCTGAAACCCCGCAACAATGGCAGAGACAACCTCGTCGGGCGAGCCCGGACGTTCCTGTTCTTCATCCCAATTGAATTGCGCCGCGTAGTCGTCCGCAGACACCAGCCCGAGCTTCTGGGCCTCGGCGTCGATGTGATCGGAAAACACACCAGGGAGATCGACCTTCACTTCACCGAAGTCGTCCCATGCCTTGATCGCAGACGGCAGTTCGCGCCAGCGCAGGATCTGATAACGGACGATGTTGCCAGGAGGGCGCTTCACAGGCTTTGCGGGCGCCGGCGCGGCGACCTTGGCGGTCGGGGCAGTCGAAGTGTCTCCCTTGCCGACGAGGCGCATAAAGAGATCGACCGCGCTCGATGCATCGGCCCCGTAGCCATCGGCGCCGATTTCATCGGCAAACATCTGGCTGATGGGCGCGCCGCCGACTGCCATCTTGATGTGGTCGCGGCCGGGCGCGTCGAAGCCGTCGATCACGGTCTTCATGTAGGTCATCGTGGTGGTGAGCAGCGCGCTCATGCCAATGATGTCGGGTTTGAACTCCTCGGCGGCCGCGGCGAATTTGTCGATGCTTTGGTCGACCCCGATGTCCTTTATCTCGAAGCCGGCGCCCTCGGCCATCATGCAGACGAGGTTCTTGCCGATGTCGTGCAGGTCGCCGCGCACGGTGCCCATGAGGAGGCGTCCGGTCGATGAATTGACAGCGCCCTTCGCACTGAGGAGCGGCTTGAGCACTCCCATGCCGGCCTTCATCGCGCGCGCGGCTATGAGAACCTCGGGCACGTAGAGGATGTTGTGTTTGAAATCCTCGCCCACGACGCTCATTCCCGCGATGAGACCGTCGGTGAGAATCTCCTGCGCCGTGCGGCCCTCGGCGAGCGCGTCGCGGGCCATCTGCTCGACCTCCTTGGCTTTTCCCTCGTAGAGGTGCTGGTTCATCAATGCGTAGTCTGGCATGTGGGTGGTCTTTCTCGTTTCTAAATTGTGGTTTTGATCGTTCTCGCTCCGGCACAGAGTGCCGGCTTAGGAATCCGCCGGGCGGAAATCTCCACCGAAGCGATGTGTGTTTGAAATCTCGTTCATCGTCGTGATCGGATCGGGCGGATTCCTATGCGATGCGGGCGTTGAAATCCGCGAGCGCCTTTTGCATCGCGATGATGTTCTCCCTAGGCATTCCCGGGCTCACGCCACCGCCGACTGAGAGGATGATCCCGTCACCTCCGCTCTTCTCGAGCACCTCGGTCGTCTCGTCGTAAACCTCGTCGGGCGTGCCGCGCACGGCGATCTCGAGCGGGTTCACGTTTCCCATGAGGCACATCCTGGTGCCAACACGATCCTTCGCATCGCAGATATCAGTCTGCTTGCCCCAGTTCAGCACGTGGAATCCGGCATCGGGCAGGTAGTTCAGGCACGCCTCGACGGAGGCGTCGTTGTGGTAGATCTTCACCCAGTCCTTCGGAAACGCGTCGCAGATGCGCTTGAGGTAAGGATGGCAGAACTCCTTGTAGTGATCCTCGTTCACGAAGCCGACGATGTCATCGAGGATGAAGATGCCCTCGACCTGCGGGCCCATCGCCTTGGCCTGGGCCTTGAGCCAGTCGATGATCAGACGCGTGCAGAGATCGAGGAGCTTGTGCGCCCACTTTTCGTTCTCGACCAGGTCGATCATGAACTCGGTCGTGCCGCGAACGAAGCCGGCGGTGCACATCGGTCCACGCGAAGTGACGATGGGCGTGATGTAGCCCGCGTCTGCGATGCGCTGGCGCTCCATGCGGATGCGATGGAGCGTCATCGCCATGAACGCGTCAGTCTCGACCTCATACTCGGGGAACTTCTCGATGTCCTCAAGGTGGTAGAGCGTGTGGTATTCGCTCGGGGTGTTGTCCTGCCAGAACTTGATCTTGGAGCCGAGTGCCGACGGCTCGGCGGCCATGCCGTATTCCATCCACCACGAGGGGATGAAGATGATGTCGGGGAACTCCTGGTGGATCTTCAGGTGCGCGTTGAACCACACATCGCGGTCCAGATAGAAATCCATGTGCTTGATTCCGAGATATCCCGGGATCCAAGGGCTATCGATGATGAGGGCCAACGGCACCTTGGCAGGGTGCTGCCGGCGGGCGGCCTTCTTGAAAATTTCCCACTGTTCAGGTCTCATGGCGGTGTGTTTGGGTCTAAGGTCCGGGATCTAGGATCCGGGGATGAGGGATGGATGCTAACAGGGATTGCGGATTGGGTTATGATTTCGCGATTCGCGAAATCATGGCGTGATGTGAATCTCGGAGTCGGTGAACTCGATCCGCACGCCAGCGACTTTCGCGGCTTCCTTGAGCGCGGCAGGCAGCATCACGAGCGGGTCCTTGCTCACGGCGAGGCGACGCATGATGCCGTCGCCCTTCTTCTGGCCGACGCGCAACGTGAGGCGCAGCCCTCGGCGCTTGCAGGAGACGCGCGTACCGTCGGGAAGCGCAGAGTTCATCGGCGCGACAAACGCATCGATGTAGTGCACGCCGATGCCGGACTTGTCAGGAAACGCAGGAGGCAGCTTGGCCTTCGCGGCTTGGTTGATGTCGCAGAGTTTCATAAGGAGGATTTTGTCGGCTTGGTTGACGACCGCCCGAGGTGAAACGAGACGCCCCGTGAAAGAGAGCGAGTCCCACCCCGACAAAATCCTAATCCGGCACTTCGTGCCGGGAATGGGAGAGCCGGATTCTGTTGGATCGGTTTCATTGGAAACGTGTTTCCGGCGCGAAGCGCCGTTAAGGAATTCGTCGGCTGTGGACTCCACCCGCCGGCTGATCATTCGAAGCGACCGCGTGCTCCCCCTGTCCCGAACGACGAATTCCTCGACGAATTCCTAACGCGAAGTGGATCGCCTCAAGCGCGAGGCCCCACTTGTGGATGCGAGTGTCTGCCGTGCAGTGGCAGCCCGACGGTGCGGACGGTCGCTGCCACCGGAGCACATCGTCGAGCGGCTGACCGATGAGCGGACGGTCGGACGCGATGTCGAGCAAGTGCTTGTCGGGATCGTCGAGAAAAGCGCAGGTGAATTCGTAGCCGCGATCGCCCTGCGCAGGGCCGCACGAGGTCTCGAGAATCCGGTGGCCGCCATCCGGCCCGCTCAGGATCACGCGATAATCGAATGCGAGCGGATGCCCCATGTTCGAGCAAGTAGTGCCGTCGAAACGGAACACGGCCTCGAGCGTGCCGTCCGCGCGCGCGCCAAACTGCACGCGCTCGTCGGCCCATTTGCGCAGCGCGCGCGTGTTGACCGTGTAGCCTGCGGGAGCGGCGCCCGGATGCGCCTCTGCCGTCGCGATCCGCGCGCCGGACTCGTGCCGGTAGGCGGCGCGCCGGTATTGGCACGGCGAGAAAGAGCAACTCTCGCAGGGCGTGTGCAACCCAGTGACGTCGGGCGCGCCGCGCCGCGCCGCGAGTCCAAACACGGCGAGCATTGATTTCTTCGGCTTGAGCATGCCGCTCGAGAGAACCTCGATCGAGCCGGGGAACGACTCTGTCATCCCGCGCGTGATGAGGCCAAAGAGCTTGTTCTGGTCGGCGACTTCCCAGCCCGAGTATCCCGGGCTGTAGTGCGGCACTGCGATCAAGTCGTCGCAGCCTTCCAGAGTGCAGACGCGACCGTTTGTCGTCGCCACAAGCTCCTCGACGACCGCCGAGCCGAAGATCTCGAGGAAGAAATACTCGTCGGGCTTGCCCTCGTTCCAGAGCTGGCGCGCGTGTTCCTCGCACTCGCGGCCCGCGCTGACAGCGACGAGCATCGCCGCCTCCGCGCCGTGACGCTTCAAATGCGCGAGCAGTTGCGCGGAATCGAAGTGCAGCCCGTCGATCAGCAGCGTGTCGCTTGCAGCGACGAGCTCGACGCGGCGCGTGTAGGTCCAAGGGCGGCCGTTGGCGCGATACCAACTGCGCGCCCACGCCACAAGTTCGAGCGCGCGATCGCTTGGGACATGACCGCGCGGATAGCCGAGAAGCCGGAAATACTCCGTATCGCGCACGGTGAAGCTCGGGTGACGTTCGACGGACTCGCGCATCGTGACCTCCCTCATGCTCCGGCGCCTCCGGCGATGTTCTCCACCGGGGCGAACTGGCAGCCCTCGACGAAGTGATTGAAGAATCCAGGATGTGTCTCGAGCCGGCAGTGCGTGACCCGGCGAACGAGCGCCTCGAGCCCGGCGCGGCGCTCGCGCGAGAGTAGCGCGATGCACGCGCCCTCGACCGAGGCGTTGCCCACCTGGCGGATGCGCGAGGCCTCGATGTTCGGAATCAGACCGATTCGTTTCGACGACTCGATGTCGAGATGCCGGCCGAATCCGCCGGCGAGGTAGAACACGTCGATCCCGCCATACTCCACGCCGAATTCCTCGAACACGATCTGCAGGCCCGCGACGTTGGCGCCCTTGGCCTGCGCGAGCAGGTTCACGTCGGCTTCACTGAAAGTCACCGGCACATCGCCGCCGGTGGCCACAACGAAATCGTCCGTCGAATTCTCGAAGCGGCCGAGCCGGTTCATGCGGCCCGTGCGAAGCAATTCAGAGAGAAGGTCAACAAGGCCGGAGCCACAAATTCCCTCGGCCGGCACGTGGCCGATGACAGAAGCTTCGACAGCGCCGTCGTCGCGAATGTGAACGCGTTCGATCGCACCCGGCAGCCCCGGCATTCCGAACGTGAGTTGCCCACCCTCGAACGCCGGACCCGCAGGACACGAGGCGGCGAGCACGCGGTCGCGATTGCCGACGATGAGCTCGGTGTTCGTGCCGATGTCCATGATCGCCACGAGGCGGTCCTCGTTCGCGATGTCGATCGCCAGCATGCACGCCGCGGCGTCGGCGCCGACATGGCCGCTGATGATCGGCAGGCCGTAGACACGCGCCTTGGGATGAACCGGAAGCCCGAGGCGGCGACCGGTGTCGGCGAGGCTTGTCGAAGTCGCCTTTCCGGCAGCCACGTCGAGTTCGGTGATCGATTGATAAGGACTCTGGCCAATCGAGTGCACCGAGAGTCGGAAGAAGATGTCGCGCATCGTCGAGTTGCCGGCGATCACGACCTCGTAAATCGAGCGCGGGTCGACGGGCAATGCCGCGATCTCGCGGCTCATGTAGCCGGCGAGTGTGCGCTGCAGCGTCCTTGTCTTGTCGTCGGTGTCGAACTGGATGCGCGCCATCACGTCGGACCCGCCAAAACGCTGCGGATTCTCGAACGACGAATCGGCGATCACTTCGCCCGTCTCGAGGTTGAGCAGGCGCATGACGATCGTCGTCGTCCCAAGATCGACGGCGAGTCCGTGGATTGGCCTGGTGCTTCGAGCGATCTCCTCGCGGTCGAGAAGGATGCGATCGCCATCGCGGGTGACGGCCGGATCCAGCTTCCAGTTGTGAACTCCGGTCGGAAGTTCAAACGCATGCTTCTCGATCCTCAACGCACCGCGCCGCATCGTGTGGCAGCGAATGACTCCCCTGCCCGCCTGGACTCGCGCTCGGCACGACAGGCGAAACGCGCCCTTCAGATGCTGCTCCTCGGGACCCCGCGGTGAAAGCAGTTCCATGCCCTCGATCACTTCGACGACACATTCGCGGCAACGACCGTTCTTGTTGCACGAGGTGGGCACGCGAATCCCCATCGACTCCGCGCACTCGAAGACCGAGCTGCCCGGCGCTGCCTCGTCGACGACAGAGTTGATGTGCAGTTCGATGCTCATGACCGGCTTTCCGTCTGATGGTAGGGGCGCTTGTCCCTAAGCGCCCTTTCAGGTGATTCGCGATTCAAGGGCGGCTGGGGACAGCCGCCCCTACCTTCCGAACCATCCGAAAGCTGAATCAGGTAGGGGCGCTTATCCTTAAGCGCCCTCGAGTGCTCCTCGTAGGGCAGGTCTTCGACCTGCCGTCGCGGGTCAGAGACCCGCGCTACTTCGCAGCCGATGCCGTGACTGGCTGTTGTTGAGACCCGCGTCATGTCCGTGTCTCCAACGACATGATCCCCGCCTTCAAAAACCCCAATGCGAACGCCATGCCTGCGTGCCACGGTGCGGCGCAGCTCATCTGCGGCGCGTGGTCGGGGATGATCACGCCGTCGAAACCGTTTCGCTTCAAAATCGCGAGCACGCGGAGCACGTCGATCTCACCGTCGTCGATGAACGTCTCCTTGTAGTGCGGAACCTTGTCGCGAACGTTTCGCAGGTGCACGTAGCCGATGCGTCCCTGCCGGCTGTAGCGGTCGACGGTCTCGTAGATATCGCCTTCCGTCATTTCCGCGAGTGAGCCCACGCAAAACTCGAGCTGGTTCGCGGGGCTCGGGTTGAGATCGATCACGCGCTGATAGAGATCCGGCTGGAAAACGAGTCGCGGCTGCGAACGGATCGTCGGCATCGGCGGATCGTCGGGATGCAGCGCGAGCCGCACGCCTGCTTCCTCGGCGACGGGAATCACGTCATCGAGAAAACGTTTGTAGCGATCCCAGAGTTGATCGTGAGTCGCACTCGGAATCGTGCCCGCGGGCGCGTTCTCGTCGACGACCATGTTCCACGCGAGTCCGTTGGGCATCGGCAGATCGTAGGGTCCTTCCATGCCAACCGCCTCCGCCTCGCCGCGCGCATAGTTGCCGCGCGTGCGGCCCGCGACTCCGGCGATCGAAAAGTTGTAGCCGAGAATCGGGATTCCTGCTTGCCCTACTCGCCGGATGACCGTGCGGACGTTCTCGATGTGGCGGTCGCGCTTCGGACCGTCGAGGAGGATGTCGTGCCAGTGCGCGGGATCGAAGTTTTCGATCGCCTCGAGCTTGAGGCCCGCGGCTTCGACGCCGCGTCGCACTTCCACGAGTTCCTCGAGCGTCCAGAGTGCATCCGGATCGCCCGCGAGCCCCCATCCGTAGTCCGTGCCCGTCGGCTGGTCGCCACCGGCACCGGCCGGCGCGCCGCGGAAGTAGTCCACGAGATGCGCGACGATGTGCGTGGCTCCCGCCTGCCGCGCGAACTGGAAGTTTTCGCGCGTGAGCATGTGGCGGTAAAGTCCGAGGCCGAGTTTCATCGAAGTGGAAAATATTCGCGACGTGCCGCGGAATCAGTCCTTCAAGCGCAGCACCCAGAGGACGCCGCCGAGGACGTGCTTCCGGAAGTCAGGGTCGGCGTAGTATTCGATCTTGTGGCCGAGCGCCGTGTAGAAGCGGCGTCCGCCATGCTCCTCGAAGCACCACGCGAGAGGGAAAAGTTCGCCGAAAGTCGTGCCCGGATACTCGGCGAGCTTCGGGTCGTTGAGGTCTGTGAGCCGGCCGGCGAGGATCACGCGGGCGCGCGGGTTGAGGTTGTCGTGGTAGTAGAACTCGTCCTCCCAGCGCCACACGGCGCCGAGGTGCGCCACCGCGGGATGCGAGGGCTCGAGCACCTCCATGTCGAATGGCTGGATCGGCGGATGGCGTTTGAACTTCCCGCCAACCGTCGCCCAGTAGAACGGCCACGCGCGCTCGGAGCCCGACGCGGAGTGGATTCCCACAAAGCCACCGCCATCGCGGATGAAGAGCTCGAACGCGGCGCGCTGCGCATCGTCCGCGAACGCCTCGTTGTTGGAGTTCGCGAAGATCAGCGCGGCATAATTCGCGAGATTGGCGTCGGTGAAGACCGCAGGGTCGTCCGACGCGTCGACCGCGAATCCGTTTGCCGCTCCAAGTTCCTTCAGCATCGAGACGCTGGCTGCGATGTTGTCGTGAACGTAACCTTTGCCATCGGGCGTGTAGTTCCGCGTGTAGACGAGCACACGCGGCTCCTCCGCGGGGAGGCCGCAAGCCGTCGCGATCGCGAGGGCTACGAAAAGGAGCGTCTTGATGGGGCGGACCAACACGGAATCAGGGGGTCTCTGCGGTAATGGGCGGTTCGGGCGCGCTGCGCCAATTGTCGCGGTGACCTGCCATCATGGATTCCGGGCCAGCCCCGGCGACTCAAAGTGGAGTCAACCGTTGACCGGCCTCTTTGTGCCTCGTTCCAGAAGCACTTGAGGGGCCGTCTACCGTTCCGATAGCCGGCTTCTAGCCCGCTCTTGCCGCGAACCGCTCTTCAATCTCGATCCCATGCCTAGGATACCACAACTACCCCTTCCTCTTGACGCAGCCGTATCAATCAGACTATCAGATCGGAGTGAAAACGAACCTTACGGATTTTCAGCGATCCTTCCGACAGGCTCGCGAAGCAGCTGATCGCGGCGAGAGCGTGATTATTGAGGCCGACGATCGCCGATACGTCTTTGAGCTGGCTTCCGAAGAGAGGAATCCGTTCGTGGGCCTCGAAGGTGTCTTTGGAGCTGTTCGACTCGGGAAGAAGCAAGGTTCCCACCGTGAGCGCATCCGTGGCCGACTCCGCGCGAAGCGTCATAGTTGATTCCGGTGTCCTTGTGGCGGCGATCGACGCTGACGAAGCTGACCATGTATGGTCAGTTCGGTCGCTGAGTTCATTGCGCGGCCGGTTCGTGACGTGCGAGGCATGCATCACCGAAGCGGTTCATTTGCTCGGAAACTCCGCGCCGGCTGTGGCCGCTCTCCGGCGCTTGGTCGAGCGGATGACGGTCGTCAGTTTCGCGGATGGACCCTGGAGCTACGCGCTTGCTGAAGTCGTTCGTTTCTCACCCAACATGGACTTCGCCGACGCATGCGTCGTGCAGCTTGTGCGCTCGAGGCGCGATGCATTTGCCCTTACGCTAGATCGGAGCGATTTCGCTACCTACAAGGTTCCGTTTGCGTGTCCCGACGGCGAGTTTTATACTTGAGGGACTTTTTGCTTTCGGTTTCCAGGGCAAGAAGCGGGAGGAATCTGGACGGTGCCTCTCTGAATTCTGGGATCCTTCTCTCCGCCGGCGGCCACGCCCGAACTAGCAAAACACGGCCTGTCCCTTGCGGTGCTTCGCCACTTACTGATCAATGCGATTCAGACTCGATAACTCGCGCTGTATCACGAGTTCGATTTCGCCTGTTCGACCAATTTCATCGAGTTTGGCCGCACGGATTTCGAGCGAATATTCGATTCCGACTTTCAAAACGACAAATGAGACAAGGTTCTCGGGCACATCGTCAACCGAGCATTCGTATCCCGCTCGTCGTCCTGCGGTGGAAACCAAACGCTCAGGCGAACCAACTTCTCTCCACTTTCGAAGCTTGCGATCACTCGTGCGGTATTCCCAAGAAACGGATTTCTCAGGCCCATCTGAACGCGTTTCCAGTGATGTTTGTGGTTCATTCGAGTCGCATGTCGAAACTCAAGGGCTAGCCAACGACTTTCCTTCGACCCATTCGCTCTCGACCATTTCGATGCGTGGGCTGGCGGGGATGCCGCGGTCGTTGTTGGCGATGCGGGCGGCGAGCAGTTCCACAGCCCACGCGCCCATGAGAAGCTGGTTCTGTTGCATGCCTGAGAACCCGGTGCCTTCGACGATGTGGCTGAGCACGGCGACACCGAGGTCGCGCGGCACGCGCAGGCCGGCATCGGCCAGGATCGAGCGCAGACTCGCAACCTGCTCAGGCAAGTGCACGAACACGATCGCGTCGGGTTTGTTCGCAGAGATCCAGTTGAGCAACTCGCCGCGCTCGACGTCGTTGATCCGAAGGACTGGCAGGGCCGATCCGGAGCCGACCACACGCTCGCACCAACCGAGGTAGGCTGCCGAGTGCGCATAGGCACTGCGTGTCTCCTCGTGCGTTCCGAGCACAAGTCCGGGTCTGCGGTAGCCGAGCCGGTGAACGCGCTGGAGCGCGTGCATCGTGTCGTTGTAGAAATGACTCGTGACGCGGTGCAGCGGCGTGCGGATGCTCAATCCGAGTGTGACGACCGCGTTGGCACCCAGCTCCGCGGGAAACTCCTCCTCGAAATCCGGGCTGCCGAAACTGAGCAGTCCGTCGATGCCACGCGTCTCGATGATGCTGCTGAACCGCCGGTAGTTCATACCGGGTGCGCGCAGCCAGAGTGGCTCGAGCCTGTACCCGAGCTCGGCCGCGCGGCGCGTCATGCCCTCGAAGATGCGCGCGAGGTGACGTGAATTCTCCCACGGTCGCAGCGTGTCGTAGAAAGACACGACGCCAAAACTCGCCTGGAGGCGCACCGTTGGTGGCTTGCGCAACTGACGCATGAACTCCGAGATCCGCGCGTCCGGCGCATAACCCGCATCCTTCGCCAGCTTTGCAATCCGCGCCTTCGTCTTCGCGGAAATCCGCGGGCTGTCGCGCAACGCCAGCGACACCGCCGACGGCGAGACGCCGGCTAGCTTGGCAATTTGGCGGACATTCATCGGCTCAACTGTTGACCGAAGCAGGGCTCGTTCGCGAGTGGGAAGAGCGGGCGATGGAAGATCGGAGTCGGGCATAAAGCCCGACCCACATCTCGGACCGATCCGGCCCCTTGGATTTCGTGCTAACGTCAGCGCCTTTGATGTGTCACCGTGCTGCGCTCGGGTCGCCGGTAGGCGGCGGCGCGGTGTCGGTCGCGGCGGGCGGGCCGAGAATCTCGGTGAGCAGCGGCGTCAACGCATCGGCCCAGATCTCGTAGCCTTTCAGACTCAGATGAAGTTTGTCGACAGTCACGCCCTCGAAGAGCGTGCCGCTCGCGTCGGCGAGCCGGTGGTTGATGTTCAGGGAGCGCACCGCCTTCCCGTCGGCGAGTCGCGCGATGTTGGCGTTGATCTTGTCGATCGCGGGCATGATGTCGGGCACGTCGTTGCGCGGGAGGATGCCCATCACGATGATGGTCGCCGAGGGCACACTCTCGCGGCATTTCTCGACGATCGCCGTGATGCCGCGCGTGACGTCGGCGACCTTCGCGTCGTCGGCACCGCGGCCAAGATTGTTCGTGCCTGCGAGGATGACGAAAACCTTCGGCTTCAAGCCGTCGAGTTCGCCGTTGTCGAGGCGCCACAGCATGTGCTGCGTGGAGTCCGCGCCCCAGGCAAAGTCGCCCGCGTTCCAACCGTGAAACGTCTTCCGCCAATGCGCGAGGAAGTCGGGATAATCGGTCGCGCCCCAGCGGCGCGTGATCGAGTCGCCGATGAAGTAGAGATCTGTCCCTCCGTGGCGCGCTTTCGCGAGGAGGTCCGCGTGCGCGAGATGGGAAGTGCGGTCGAGTCGCATCACCGGCTTGTCTGCGGGACGCGACGGCGGCCAGTGCTTGAGCAACCGGTTCGCCCAGCCGAGGAAGAAGCTCATGTTGGAGCGGCTCTCGTGACCGCCGTCGTGCTGGCGCCATGCGAGTTCGCCGTCGAGAAGTCCCTTGTTAACGGACGGCATCACCGCGGTGCGGTAGTCGTCGGTCACGCCGAAGTCTTTCGCACCGAGCAGCCGCCACGCCGGGCTTGCGGCGACCGTGGCCATGTAGCTCCCTTGCTGATCGAGCCAGAGCGCGTCGCCTCTTTCTGGAATGCCGTAGCTGATGAACACAGGCCGCGGCGCGCAAAGCGCGATCAACTGGTGCGCTTCGATCGGAAGATCGTTCGCGGTCAGCGCGCCAAACGAAGAGTCGGCGGCGGCATACTTGATGAAGTTGCCCGCCATCCAGTGGTAAGCATAGGTGCTCGTGAGATTCTCAAGCGCCTCGCCGAAGTCGCGGCGATACGGTGACACGCCGCCCTCGCCTGCCGAGGCGACCAGAGCGACCGCGAAGCGCGGCTCAAGAGCCATCGCGACGAGCGCAGCTTTGCCGTAACGCGACACGCCCTCAATGCCGACGCGCTTCGCGTCGACCTCCGGCACAGTCTCAAGATAGTCGAGGGCGCGGGAGGCGCCCCAGGCCCACGCACGCAGCGCGCCCCACTGCTCGGGCGTGCGGCGCTGGCCACGATTGGCAAGACCGATGACTCCTGATGCGAGCCCGGCGCCGTTGTCGGCCTGGATGCTTCCAGTGTCGATCGAAACATAACCCCACCCGGCCGCGATCAACTGCTCCGTTGAGGGTGGCGCGGGCGGCTCGTTCATTCCCGGGAAACGCGGTGCAGGCTCGTCGGGCATTCCGCCCCAGCCGAACATCATCAACACCGGCACCGGGCCTCTCGCATCAAGAGGGAGCACGACCGCCATCTTGATCTCAACCGCAGCGTCGGAATCTGTTGGATCGCCGGCCCGGCCCACTACTTGGCGCGCGACGACTGGCAGCCCGCCGACCTCGGTGTCGATCGCGCGCACCACTTCCCACTCGATCGCGGGTGCGTTCTCCGGCACGCGGCCGACGACTTCGCGCTCGAAGTCCTCGACGATCTCCGGGCGTCGCTTCGTCCACCACGCCTCCGGCGTCGTGATTGCGGTGCCGTCCTTCGCGACGAGAAGTTCGGGCCAGTCGGGATAGATGTTCGCTCGGGCTTCGTCGAAGTTGGGTAGATTGCTCGAGACTGCGCTGGGATCCTTGCCGGGGCGCAATCGCGCGATACCGAGCTGCCGCATCATGTCGGCGTGATCTTCGTTCGTGGCGCGCTGGATTTGCTCGCGCGCTTCCGCGGCCATGTGCCACGGCCACACAGGGCCGGCGATTCGCGGACTCGCGGGCGGGCCGAGGTAACTGGGCTTCACACCCGACGTGCGCGGACGCCCGGCGGCCTGCGGCTCGATCACGATCTTCTGCAGAACGACTCCGGGCGTCACCATCCAGAACTTCAACACGTGCCGGCCCGGCTTGATCGTCGGATGCGTTGTCATTACTCGCCGGACACTCTCGCCGACGGACTGCTCCCACGTCTGCATTGTCTTCCAAGTGTCGAGCATCATCACCTGCGGAGGCGCGTCGTCAACAGACACGGCGAAGCGCAACCCTTCGCCGGACTGAAAGTCGAGTGACGGCGCGAAGAACAGCTCCACCTTCAATTCGCCCTCGGAGAACAGGAAGAAATCATATTCGAGTCGCGGCGAACCGCCGCCGGGCGTGCGCTCCGTCGCGGTCACCGGAAACGCGGTCACGCCGCCGAGCTCGCGGCCGTGGTCAGGCAGCATCTTCCACGCGATCTCCGCGTCGCGCACCTCTCGCGAGAAATGCGGCGCTTCAATCGACACGACTCCGTCAGCCTCGATGGAGCCGCGGAAGTCCGTTGGAAGCTCGCTCGCGCGATTCTCCACCGGCACACGCACACGGAACTCGCGCCCGGCGTCTGTCTTGAGCGTGACCGTCGCATCGGTCACGCCTGCCGGGACCGCGGCCCAATCCGCACCGACCTCGATCCGCGCGATTTCGTCGACCGAGCCGGATGCGGGTTCGACGCGCAGCCACGGCTCCGACGCAGTCGCGGTGAACGTGAATGCGGTATCGCCGCGGTTGAAGAGCTCGATCCAGCGCGTGTTCTTCCGGAAGGAATCGATCGCAGGCACAGCCGGCTGCGGCGCGCCCCACACCGGCCAAGCGCGCTCGAAGCCCTCGACCGCGAGCGCGGGATCGGCGCCGCGATTCGGACGGAGCACCGACACCGCGGGCAGCACCTCGGCGGTGGGCGTCTGCCAGTAGGTGTAGCCAAACTTGATCTGGCTCATCTGGTGGTTCCACTTGCCGCCGTTGAGCGTGTGGTAGGCCTCGGTTAGAGCGGCGTCCACGGCGGCGAGTTCGCTCACACGCGCGGCCTGGGTGTTCGCCGCGGCGCGTCCCTGCACGGCGTAGTGCTTGTTGAGCCCCGCAGCCACATAGAGCTCATGCACGTTTGCGCTGGCCTCGACTGGATAACGCACGAGCTGGAAGAACGCGTCGTGAAACTCCGGTGCGAGCGCGGCCTCCACCTTCTTCGCGCGCGCGACGAGATCGCGCCATGCTGCGAGGACACGCTCCGCCTCGCGGTAGTGCACAAGGCTGTAGGTCTCCGGCGCGAGCATCTCGGGCGTGCGGCGGCGGTTGAGCTTTGAATACCCGTCGATCAGCGCGGCGATCTCTGCTGCGTTCTCCGCACCGAACTGCTGCGCAGCCCACTTCCGCGAATACTCGCCGAGCTTTTCATACGGAAGGCGCGCGGGAGCCCATGCGTAGGTGAAGAAGAACTCGATCGGGAACTCCATCGGCTTGAGGTCGCCGACGTTGACGATCCAGATGCGGTTCGCGTCGTGCTGCCACGCGAGGTGCATCTGCTCCCACACCTTCGTGATCGGGGTGACGTTGATCCATTTGTAGTTTCGCGGACCGCCGACGTAATCGAAGTGGTAGTAAACACCGGCGCCGCCGGGACGCGCGCGCTCGGCGGGCGTTGGCAGGCGGCGGATGTTGCCCCAGTTGTCGTCGCACCAGAGCAGCGTCACATCGTCCGGCACGCGCATGCCGCGCTCGTAGTATCCCTGGACTTCCTTGTAGAGCGCCCAGAGCTGCGGGACCTCGGAAATTGCCTTCCCGGAGATTTCCGAGATCATCGCGCGCTGGTCGGCCACAATGCGCTCAAGGAGCGCGACGTTCGTCTCCTCCCCCATCGCCTCGTCGCCGTCGCCGCGCATGCCGAGCGTGGTGATCGTCTCGTAGTTCTTCGAGCGCTCGTAGCCGCCGCGCCAGAACTCGCGGAGCACCTCGTCGTTCTTCGAGTAGTCCCAGGGTCCCTTGCCGTAGCGGCCCCACTCGTCGTGGGCGCGCATCATCGGCTCGTGGTGCGAAGTGCCGACGACGATTCCATACTCGTCGGCGAGACGCGCGTTTTCCGGATCGTCGTCGCCAAACGCCTGCGGGAGCCACATCGCTGGCCAGATGTAATTGCCCCGCAGCCGGAGGATGAGCTCGAACACGTGCGCGTAGAACTTGTGGTTGAAGCCGCCGAACTTCTCCTTCGTCCAGCCCGTGAGTGCGGGCGCCTCGTCGTTGAGGAAGATTCCGCGGTAGCGCACGACGGGGCTGTCGACGACCACCCGGCCCGCGCGGATGTGAAGCGACTCGCGCCGGGTTGCCGGCACGTCGGCCCACCAATACCACGGCGAGACTCCAATCTGTTCGGAGACTTCGTAGATGCCGTAGATCGTGCCGCGCTTGTCGCTGCCTGCGATCACGAGCGCTCGTTCCACGCCAGGCATCGGTGCGTCGACGGTCTCGATCTGAAAAGCCTCCCATTTGCCGCGAACTGCATCGACATTGAGTTTGCCCGCGGCGACGAGTCCGTCGATGAGCGCGCTCCTGCCGACCGTGCCGACGATCACGACAGCGGGCCCCGCCGCTGCGCCGGTTGTCGCGAGGTCCGGCTTCACACCGGTGACGCGCTCCACGTCGGCCTGAAGATCGCGGGCTGCGCGAAGGACACCCGGCCAGTCGGCAGCCGACGCATGCAGTGGCGCCGCGCTGCCACCGCTCACCAATGGGAACGCTCCGGGCGCCTCGGGTGCCGCGAGGATAGGCGGCGCGATTGTGGCGGCACGCAAGGCCGGAGCGAAAGTGAGACAGAGCGCAACGGACAGGATGCGTAACTTTGGCGCGCCGGTCGCGACAATCCAATTGGAGGGTTTCATGCGTCGACAGTGTTGGGGTAGGAAGTCTGTCACTTGGATACTTGGGCGAAGAACCCGGTTCCTTCGGAGAGATCGGGCGCGATGTTGGGTGAGCCGAATCGAAACGTGCCTCCGGCTCGAACCCAGGGTTACCGGTTGCGCGCTGTTGTTCAAAGTTACGCGCGGTCTATCTATTGCTCAAACGTTCCGGGCCTCCAGCGCGGCCCCGGTTCTCGTGCAATTCTGGACTTCCTCGGCGCCCACGCCACAATGCTCGGTTTCATTCTGTGCATGCTGTGACCCTCCGTGTAGCCCTGATCGTTCTCCTTGTGTTTGCGACGCTCGCCGCATGCCGGCGACCGGATCCGCCGCCCAATCCGAAGACCCGCGCCAAGGCGACAGCTCAAGTGAGCACGATCCAGCTTCGCGCGGAGCCGATCAGCGAACCTTTCGAACAGCCGCCATGGATCGCCCACGTGAAAACCGTGGATCTCGATCGCGACGGCAGGCTCGACATCGTCTATTGCGAGGCGCGTGAGAACAAGATCGTCTGGCTCCGACAAGGCGAGTTGGGCGGGTTCACCGCGATCACCATAGCCGAAAACATGAGCGCGCCCGTGCACGTCGAGGCGGCCGACATGGACGGAGACGGCGATCTCGACCTCATCGTGTCGAGCATGGGCATGGTTTTCCCGAACAACGATCGAATCGGCACCGTGTTCATCCTGGAGAACGACGGGCAGCAGAAGTTCACGCCACACATCGTGCTCGAGAACACCTCGCGCGTGGTTGACGCGCAGGCTGCAGACCTCGATGGCGACGGCGACCTCGACCTCGCTCTCGCGCAGTTCGGCTACGATCAAGGCGAAGTCACTTGGCTCGAGCGAATCGGCCCCTGGGAATTCCGCCGCCATGTGCTCCTCGAGCTCTCGGGTGCGATCAACGTCTGCGTGGCCGATTTCGACGGCGATGGCCGGCCCGACATCGCCGCACTGATTTCACAACAATGGGAAGAGGTCTACTTCTTCCGCAACATGGGGGGTGGCACCTTCGAGCGAAACCGCATCTGGGGGTCGACCAACGAGGATTACGGCAGCAGCGGCATGAGCATCTGCGACCTGAACCGCGACGGTCGACCTGACTTGCTCTTTTCAAACGGCGATGGCTTCGGTCCCGCCGCCACGCCAGGGCCAAGGCCGTGGCATGGCGTGCAATGGCTCGAAAACACCGGGCAGGGATTCTTCCGCTATCATCGCATCGGCAATCTCGCGGGTGCCTACAGTCCGATCGGCGTGGATTTTGACGGCGACGGAGACATGGATGTGATCGCCTCCTCCGCCTACGCCGATTGGAACAGCGCGAACCGGGACGTCGTCTCGTTGATGTGGTTCCGTAATGACGGAAAGATGAATTTCGAACCCGTCCCGCTCGCAAAGGTGCCGAGGGATCAGATCACCGTCGCGGCGGGAGACTTCGACGGCAGCGGTCACCCCTCTCTCATCACTGGGGGATTCTCAATCTATCCGCCGTTCGAGAACGTGAGTGGTGTCGTCATCTGGAGGCGTTGAGGCACGCACCATGAAATCGCGAATCACGATTCTTGTCGTCGCCGGGATCGCCGCTGTCGGCGCGACTGGATGGCTCGCATTTCGCGCTTCTCAAACCGCTGCGATCGTCGGGCCAGCAGTACCGGAAATTCCCGACCTGGCCTCAGTCCCGTCTGTGCTCCAGGACCTGGTCGCCGCCGCCGATGCACGCGCCCGATCGTTCTGGAGCGCGCGGCGAGGCGTCTTTGAACTCAGCCGGCTTTATCACGCGAACGGCCGCCTCGCCGAGGCTGTCCAGTGCTACGAGGTGCTCCAACAGATCGAGCCTGAAGAAGCACGCTGGCCGCATCTACAGGCGACGATCCTCGCCGGCTTCGGCCAGGCCGACGAGGCCGCGGCGCTTTGGGAACGCGTGATCACACTCGCCCCCGATTACCTGCCCGCGCGACTCCGTCTGGGAGACATCCAGTTGAAATCGAATCGTCCTGCCGAGGCTGCGGCGAATTATCAGGAAGCGCTGCGGCTGAAACCCGAGGAGCCCTACGCGCTTCTCGGCCTAGCGCGGCTCGACCTCGAGGCCGAACGGTGGGAAGACGCACGGCGGCGGCTCGAGATCGTCGTCGCGAAGACAAGATACACGCTCGGCTACGATCTCATCGTCACTCTCTACGAACGACTCGGACTCAACGATCGTGCGGCGGCGATTCGCGCAACGGCGAAGGCCTCGGGCGCTTATCGCGACCCAGCGGATCCGTGGCTCGATGAGTTGATCGCGGAGTGCTACGATTCCTACCGGATTGCGACGATCGCAGGTATTGAGGTTCGCGAAGGACGGACCGCCGAGGGAATCGAACTCCTGCGGCGTGCGATCGAAATCTCACCGAATGATGTTTCGGCGCGTTTCCAACTCGGGACACTTGCATTCAAGGAAGGGGACATCGCAACCGCCCGCGAACAACTGCTGCGTTGCACGACACTGGCTCCGGGGTTCTCCGACGGATGGGCATGGCTCAGCGACCTGCAGGCGCGGCAGGGCGAGATGCAGGCTTCCGAGCGGACGCTCGCCGAGGGGCTGCGCAACTGTCCGCAGTCCCCCGGCCTGCACCTGATGCGCGCGCGCCGTTCGCGCGACGCCGGCCGCACGGGCGAGGCGATCGTGTCTTTCCAGACCTCGGCACGGCTCAGGCCAAACGAACCCGATGCCTATTTGGAACTCGGGACGATGCTGCTGAAGCTCGGACGCGACGCCGAGGCACTGAGACTTTTTCAGCGCGCGCTCGATGCGGAACCCGGGAATCCGCAAGCAATCGGGATTCTTTCATTTGCAGCGATCAGTGCGGGCGACAAAGCCGAGGCCGATCGCTGGATGCAACAAGTGCGCAACCAGCCGCGCGTGCAAAGGGAGCAGGTCGGTGCGCTCAGCGCTGCCTATCAAAAGCAGTTCGGCAGATTGCCGGACTAGCCTGGATTCATCACGCTTCCTCGCGCCCACCGCACACCCTGTCTTTCATTGCGAGGAGCACAGTGACGACGTGTCCTCCGTCGCCTTTGCGAAGGAGGGAGCAATCGATCCAGAACTCGTGCTGAATTGCCATGGTCGGCGCCGCCTCCCTGCTAATGAACACCCCTTGTTTGTCATCGCGAGCCCGACGAAGTCGGGCAGCCTGTCATCCGAAGCCTTGGCGTAGGATGATGGCGATCCATCTG
>DATKCJ010000279.1:0-10485 GCA_035513275.1 Opitutaceae bacterium | reverse complement strand
GATACTTCGAGAGAAGCTCGCGGACTTCCATGTCGACGAGATCGAGGAGCTCGGCGTCGTCGATGAGGTCGACCTTGTTGAGGAACACCACAATCTTCGGCACGCCGACCTGGCGGGCGAGAAGCACGTGCTCCTTTGTCTGCGGCATCGGGCCGTCGGCCGCGGACACGACGAGGATCGCGCCGTCCATCTGTGCAGCGCCCGTGATCATGTTCTTCACGAAGTCAGCGTGGCCGGGGCAATCGACGTGCGCATAGTGGCGCTTGTCCGACTCGTACTCGACGTGTGCCACCGCGATCGTCACCGTCTTGGTGGCATCGCGCACCGTGCCGCCTTTGGCGATATCCGCATACGCTTTGAGCTCGGCCAGTCCCTTTCCAGCTTGGACCGCGAGAATGGAAGCGGTAAGCGTCGTCTTGCCGTGGTCGATGTGACCGATGGTGCCGACGTTAACGTGTGGTTTTGTGCGTGCGAATGTGGCTTTAGCCATTGTAAATCAAGCGGAACGGTTTGAGGTTTGGTCTCCGAATTTTCGTCGTGGAAACCTGCCGGCGTCAGCCTGGAGCCCTCGACCGGACTTGAACCGGTGACCCCGTCCTTACCAAGGACGTGCTCTACCAACTGAGCTACAAGGGCGGTCTAGGGCAAAAGGAGAATTGAGAAAAAGAAAGGTGACGTTGAAAGAGCCAAAAATGCCCGTCAACTGAAATTTGGAATCAATTTACTCAAGGCCCAACCGTCACGCGATAGAACCCCGGATTGAGTCGATTTCCGAGCCGATATCTTGATCCCAGATAGCTACGAATTGCATCGTCGACCTCGGTATTTCCCGATCCCGCTTCAATCATCGCCGAGCCGACGAGTCCGACCTCGTTCACCGCTATCAAAAAGCTGATCGGTGCCCAAGAGACCTCAACGACCCCTTGGGGCATGTCCGACAACGGCCCGGCAAGCTCCAGACCACCGTCCCCTACCCTGCGGACTTCGATGAACGCCTGGCGTTCGAGCGAAACCGACGCTACTTCGCGCCGCCCAACATTGGCAAACCGTGGAGAACCACCCAGATCCAGCGCCCTGATCGGATCCTCGAAGGCCACACCCGAGGGTGCGAACACCGGGTCGAGTCGACTCGACGAGAATGTCATCTGGGGATCAAAAGACTGAAACGCCTGATCCGGCTGGCGACGGAGTTCCTGAGGCAACGGCTGCTCTCCGGCATTCCATGCGGTCGGCATGAATAGAGGCTCGGGGTTTAAATACTCAAGCTGCTCACTAACAACGAGATTTCCCGATACACTCTGGCCGTGAACGATTGATACATACCCTCCTTTTCGGACGGGCGCGGGGCTCGCTTGAATATCGAGCCTGACCAGCGCGAGCGCCGCGACGTGCCCGCCGACTCCAATAATAACAGCCGCCACCAATGGCCGGGAGGCCCGCGCTCGAACTCGACACGCCCAACTCCCCTTTCCGTCACCTAGCCTCATCGCGGTGTTTCCGACCGTTCCTCTGCTGCGATCTGCACATGTTTCGCCCCGGCGCGGCGCGCGGCAGCGCACAAATCGAGCAACCCTTGCGCCGTCACCTGCCGGTCGATCCGCACAAGGACAGTCTCAGCGCCTCGCGCGGCCACGATCTCGGCGAGCTTCGATTGGAACGCCTCGAGTGGAAACAGTCCGCCCTCGAACAGCACGCCTTGGTCGCCCCGCATGCTCACAACAACATCTGCCGCCTGCGCGAGGCTCGACGATTCCTCCATCACGGGAAGTTCCATCGGCATGCCAGGAGCGAGCACGAACTTCGAGCCCATCATCAGAAAGAACAATGCAAGCAACGCGAGGTCGGCGAAGTAGAACACATCGAAGCTCCGCGGCTGCAACCGCAGGTGCGACTGGAGATCAAGCGGCTGTGTGACCATCGTCGGCTCCTCCCTTTCCTGTCGTGGGCATCTCGATGAGCAGATACCGCATAATCTCGTTTGCCACCCACTCCATGTCTCGCACGAGTGCCCGCACGCGACCTGTAAGGAAGTGATGCCCGCAGTGCGCGAGCACGCCCACGGTCAGTCCGCCGGCCGTCGTCAGTAGTGCCTGCCACATCCCGTCGGCCAGTGCGCCCGGCGCGGCATAGTTCCCTCCTTGGGTGAACGCCTGAAATGTCGCCATCATCCCGAGCACCGTGCCGAGCAGTCCTATCAACGGCGCGGCCTGCGCGATCGCGGCGAGCGATCCCACGCGCCGCTCGAGAATCGGGATCTCCGTCAACGCCGCTTCCTGCACGGCGAGTCGCAACTTCGATTCGCCGGCATCGTGGTGAAGCAGAGCCGCCTTCACGATCGCCGCGGCGGGGCCCGGCGTCTCCTCGCAAACCGTCACGGCTTCCATCAACCGCCGTTTCGCGAGGATGTTCTTGATACCATCGAGAAACGCAGTCGATCGGATCTGCCCGCGATGGAGGAAGAGCATTCGCTCCACGAAGAGCACGACGCCGGCCACGCTGACAACCAGCAGAAGCCACATGACGGGACCGCCCTGTGATAGGATGCCGAGATCGATCGAGTTCATTGGAATGTCGGAGAGAGTCGCACTGAAATGCGTGGATGAGAATCCTGTTCGCGCGCCGCGTTCATCCGCCGCCGGCCGGCCGTGGCTGGGTGAACCGCGCGAGCCGCGCGCGAGCCAGATTGTCGGCTCCGAGACCGTAGCGAAGGATCAACTGGTAAGCTTCGCGAGCCTCGTCGGTTTCGGAGGCCTGCTCGCAGAGCCGGCCGTATTCGAGGAGGCAGCGCGCGAGCCAGTAGCGACCTCGCGAGCCGAGTCCCGCGCGACCGGCGTCGTCGAGAAGGAATCGCGCCACAGGGAGCCAGAGTATCCGGCGCGCGGCGACTTCATTGCCGCGAGATGCCAGCGCGATGCCATGCTTGAAGCCCGCCTCGAGGCGCAGATCCGTCGGTGCGCTCGGCAGGTCAAACAGGCGTTCGTAGCGTGCGAGCGCACTTTCGAGTCGCGCCGCGTCCGTCGCCGACTGCGCGAAAAGTGTGTCGGCGAGCGCGATCTCCACGAGCGCCGCATCGCGGTGATCCTGGTAGTTGTAGAGAAGGAACTCGTAGGTCTGCTGCGCCGGCCCGAGTTGGTTGAGCTTCCGCAGGAGGTCGCCCTGCTTGAGCCGCGCGTAGAACACGAGTTCGTTCGTGGGAAAAGACTTTATGATCCGCTCAAGCAGTTCGAACGCCTCGCGCAAGTGCGCATCGAGTCCGCGCTTCTCCGCCTGCGCCGCCGCTTCGTAGAGTGCGAACGGCGCGTAGTCGCTGTCCTTGTGCTCGTCGGCCAGCTCGATGAGCAGCCGCTGCGCCTCCACCGTCTGCCCCTGCGCGGAGAGGTAGCCCGCCTGAATGATGAACGAGTAGATCGCCGGATCCGTGCCCATGTAGTCGCGCCGCAACTCCGTCAGCAACTCCACGCCCTGGTCGATCCTCCCGAGCGCGAGGAGCGCCTGGGCCTTGAGCAACTGTGTGGTGCCCGCGAGTTCGCGCCGGAGTTCCTCGGGCGCGCCCCGTCCTTCGTCGCCTGCGAGCATCGCGAGTAGCGCGTCGGCATATTGAAGCGTCTCCGATGGCATCCCCGCGTCCAGCGAAAGCCGCGCGCGCAGCCACTCCATGCGCAGGCGCAGATCACCGGGGAGTCCCACGGGCGTCTGTCCCACGGCGAGCAGCCGGTTGAGTCGTGCAAAGGCGTCAGTCGTGCGCCCGGCCACTTGCATCGACTTCGCGAGGTTCCACTCGGACTGCCAGCGGTTGACGACGTCCAGCCCGGGATCGTCGGCGCGCGCGTCGAGCATGCGCTGCGCCTGGTCGAGATCCCCGGCGCGGATCAACGAGAGCCCCTGCTGAAACATCAACAGCCCCCGCAGGATGTTTACCGGCTGCTCGTCCAGCGCCTGCCCGTAAGCCGCGGCCGCGGCCAGATAATCGCCCGCACGGAAATACGCCTCAGCGAGAAGCACGGCGAGCCCCGCGCGCGGCACCGGGTCGCGGATCTCGGAGCGCAACTGCACGATTGTGTCAGCCGCAGTGCGGTAGCGCCTCAGCTCCCACGCAGTCGCCACCAGCACGTTGAGCGCGGGCACGCGCATTTGCGACGCCGGGAAATGCGCGATCAGCGTGCGTGCATCCTCCTCGGCGCGTCCATACTCCTGCCTCGAGAGTGCGAACCGAGCACGGTAGATGAGGAGCTCGTCAAGTATTCTGGACGGCGGCTGCTCGGCGATGCGCGTGTCGAGCTCGGTGCGGAAAAGCTCGCGGCCCGCGGGATCCTGAAGTCCCGCGAGCAGTTGCAGCGCGATGCGCTGCATCACCGTTTGGTTTCCGCCGGCGAGCAGCTGGCGAAGTGCGTTCTGGCCCGTCCCGCTTGACGGCCCGGCGATCAACGCGAGCAGAAGCCGGAAACGATCGCCCGCATCGCGCTCTGTGCCGGGAAGGGCTTGAAGCTGTTGCTCGAGGTGACTGACGGCCTCGCCGCGCCGGTCGAGTTGATCGAGCACGACGGCATATTGAGCCGCGAAATCATAGCCGATCTTGCGGCCCTGAAAATCATCGACCTGCCTTCGCAACTGCGTCGCGAGCGCCTCAGTCGCCTGCCCCGCGACTAGCTTCGCCCGCTCCTGCGCAAGCAGGATGCGTGCGCGCACCGGCTCGGAGACCGCGCGCGCCATCGCCCGTCCGTAGAGTTCCTGCGACCAATCGAAATCGCCTTGCGCCTCGCCGACCATCGCATGTGCAGTGAAAAACCAGGCGACCTCGGCCACCGGCATGTCTTCCTCGCGGATTGTCGCCAGCTCGGCCGCGGCGAGATCGGTGCTGTTTCGCTGTAATGCGATCATGGCCCGCCGTAGTCGCGTGACAGGATCGTCGCGATTCGCACCCCGATCGAGCGCCGCCTCCGCGGCCTCTGCGCGTCCCGCCCCAATCTCGGTAGACGCCAGCCCGACGGCTGCGCGGTGTCGCGCATCGGCGTTGAGGTCCGGGCGCGCAAGCACCCACTCGAACTCGAGCCGCGCGGCGGAGGTGAAGCCGAGTTCAAGAGCCTGCTCTCCCGCCTCGAGCGCACGGATCGCGCCGCCGGGCTCTGTGACGCCTGCATCGGAGACGATCGGAAACGGCGGCGGCTGCGCGGGTTGCGCCAAGGCGATCGCAGCCGCCAGCATCGTGGCGGCAAGACAGGCGACCATGTGCCGTGCAGGGGTCATCCCAAGCACAGTGCTGACGCCGCACCGGGCTGGCAAGTTCCCACAGGCCAGCGCCAGTTGGCTTCGAACACAGGCCGGAAGCATCGGCGCACTGGCGGCGTGCCCACGGGGCGATGAATGTTGCCGTGGAGGCGCGCGTGCGCTTTTGTGCGACTTCCCACCAACCCCTCTCAAACATGTCAGCACTTCTCATCGTAGGCATTGTCCTTATCGCGCTCGTCGCGTTTCTGCTCCTGTTCTTCGTCGGCACCTACAACCGCCTCGTCGCGCTTCGAAACCGCTTCAAGAACGCGTTCGCACAGATCGATGTTCAGCTCAAGCGCCGCTACGACCTGATCCCGAACCTCGTCGAGACCGCGAAGGGCTACCTCAAGCACGAGCGCGAGACGCTCGAGGCCGTGATCAAGGCCCGCAACATCGCCCTCGGCGCGGCGCAGACCGCCGCCGCGAATCCTGCAGACGCGGGCGCGGTGAAGAATCTCATGGGCGCGGAGTCTGGCCTCGGCGGCGCGCTCTCGCGACTGATGGTCGTCGTCGAGCAATACCCCGACCTGAAGGCCAACCAGAACATGATGCAGCTCACCGAGGAGCTCACGTCGACCGAGAACAAGATCTCGTTTGCCCGGCAGGCTTTCAACGACTCCGTGATGACCTACAATACCTCGCGCGAGACGTTCCCGCAGAACATCGTCGCCGGCATGTTCAACTTCGCCGAGGCACAGCTCTTCACCGTCGAAGACGCCGCCGAGCGCGTCGCCCCGCAGGTCAAGTTCAGCTGAGAGAAGTAGTGGGTAGCGAGTAGCGGGTATCGAGCATCCCAGGTCGCTCCGCCCGTTCTCCTCGCGACAAACACTACCTGCCCGCTACCGGCGATCTGCTTCCCTCTGATCCGGCTACTCGCTACTCGCTACTCACTACTCACTACTGCCGCGATGGACTTCTTCGAGAACCAGGAACGAGCTCGCAAGCGCACTTCGCTGCTCGTTTTCTACTTCCTCGCTGCGGTCGTCATGATCGTCGCCGTGATCAATGTCGTCGCGGCATTCGGGATTGCACAGGCGAGAGCACGCGCCGACGGCTCGCCCTACTCCGGGACGCTCGCACCGATCCAGTTTGATCCCGAGGTCGCGTGGTGGGCCACGGCGCTGACGATCGCTATCATCGGCGGCGGCACTCTCGTGCGATGGCTCTCGCTTCGCTCGGGCGGCCGCGCGGTTGCCGAGATGGTCGGCGGCAGACCGATCGATCCTGGGAGCGCGAATCCCGCCGCGCGTCGCCTTCTCAATATCGTCGAGGAGATGTCGATCGCATCCGGTGTGCCGATGCCCGCTGTCTACGTGCTCGAGGACGAGGCCGGTATCAACGCGTTCGCCGCCGGCTACACGACAAACGACGCGGTCGTCGCCGTCACGCGAGGTTGCATGGAGCGCCTCTCTCGCGACGAGCTGCAGGGGGTCGTCGCCCACGAGTTCAGCCATATCCTCAACGGCGACATGCGGCTCAACGTCCGGCTGATCGCGGTGCTCTTCGGCATCCTGATGATCGCGATGGTCGGCCGCGGCTTGTTGCGCGGCATGATGTATGCGCGGCCCCGCGGTCGCGGCAAAGGCGCGGGCGGCGCAGTCCTCGTGATGCTCGCCGCGGGCGTGGCGATGCTCCTCATCGGCTACGTCGGCTTCTTCTTCGGCAGGCTCATCCAGGCGGCCGTGTCGCGCCAGCGCGAGTTTCTCGCCGACGCCGCGGCCGTGCAGTTCACGCGCAACCCCGGCGGCATCGCCGGCGCTCTCAAGAAGATCGGCGGCCACCCCACGCGCGGCCGCATCATGAACGAGAGTGCGACCCAGATCAGCCACTTCTTCTTCTCCCAGGCGTTTGGCCGCTCCTCGTGGATTGGACTTTTCGCCACGCACCCGCCGATCGCCGATCGCATCCGCGCGATCGAGCCGGGCTTCAACGGCGAGTTTCCGCCGCCCACGGCGGAGCGTTTTCAGCCCCCGCCCCCGACTACGCCTGCGCCGCCCGTGCTGCAGCGCGCCGATGCGATCACTGCGGCACTCCTGCTCGCCTCGGTCGGCGCTCCGACCCCCGCGCACGTGAACCGCGCGCGCCAGATCGTGGCTGCGATGCCGCCGGCAATCGCCGCGGCGGCGCGCGAGCCCGCTGTCGCGCCGGCCGCGGTCTTCGCGCTGCTGCTCTCGCACGATGCCAACGTGCGCGCGCGCCAGCTCGAGCGCGTGGGGGTCTCGCACGCGGGGCCCATCCACATGGCTGCGACCGAACTCGCACCGGCCGCGGATGCGCTCATGCCCGAGCAGCGGCTCCCTCTTGTATCCATTGCACTGCCAGCGCTCCGCACGCTCGCGGCCACCGACTCTGCCGCGTTTCTCGACACCGTGCGCGCCCTCGTGCGCGAAGACAACGAAGTCACGCTCTTTGAGTTCGCCATGCTCAAAGCGCTCGAACGCCATCTCGTCGGCTCGCAGTCGGGCGCAGGCGGGCCGAAGATCACTTCGTTTGGATCGGTCCTGCAGGAGTTCAACGTAATACTCTCCACGCTCGCGAGGCTCGGCGCGGATACGCACGAGAAGGCGCTGGCTGCATTCCGCGTGGCATCAGCGCGCGTGCCGATGTTGCAGACCAGCCTCAAGTTCCTCGGACCCGATGCGTGCACGCTCGATGCAGTCGGCAGCGCGCTCACGCGGCTCGCCTCCGGCACACCCGCGATCCGCAAGGTTCTCCTCGCCGCCGCGTGCGAGGCCGCGGCCGTTGATGGCACAGTCTCGCCCGAGGAGGCAGAGCTGATCCGCGCTATTGCCGACTCGCTCGACTGCCCGATCCCGCCGATGCTCGGTCCCGCTGGCCTCGGCCAGCCGCCAGGCCCGTGAGGTTGGCGCCAACCTCCTCTGCTCCCGTTTTTCTTCGCGCCCCAATGAGACGCCCCATACTAGTAACTCTGTTCCTCTTGCACATTCTCGCCATCGCGGTCCCCGCCACGGCCATGCTCAAGGAAGCCGCCATGCGGCTGCCCGCGGAACTCGCCACCGTCGAGCGCGTGCCCGTGAAGGGCCGGCAGGGATGGAAACTCGTCGAGCGCGTCCAGTTTGGCGACTGCGACGTCTACGAGGTGCGACGCTCGTTCACCAAGGGCGGCGACCTCCGCGTCGGCCGCGTCGTATTCTACGAAGGCAGCAAGCGCCGGCAGACTTTCGGATTCACGCTCGCAGGACCGGATGGCGCCGTGTGGCACGGCGGCGCGGCCACCAACGTCCGACGCCATGCGCTCGATCATGATGGCTTCGAGATCGCCCTGCGCGACAGGTCGGGCTTCATGGCCCGACTCGAACCCGATGCCGCACCGGACGACGGCTGGACGCTCGACCTCACCGAGACCTTTGACCGGCCGCTCAAGGGCACACTCAAGCGTGGCGAACGCACGATCACAGTAACCGGCACGAACAAACTCGCCGCCACGCCGCTTCCGCTCGACGAGACGACCGGCTACGTTTTCGAATCCGGCGGCAAACCGGTCGCAGCAGTCGAAGTGATCAACAACGGCGCCGTGTGGATCTCATCCACGATCGACGCGTCGGACCGCGCGCCTGTCACCGCCGCGATTGCCGCACTTTTGCTTTTCGAGGAGCTGCGCAAGACGCTGCCGGAATAGCAGGTTCGCGCATACTTCGTTCCGGATGAGATCGAATCTTGTCCGCTACTCCTCGATTCGGGCGATGGCTCGCCTGTCTTGAAACGCCAGCTCGCCGGATGCACAGGCCGGCGCGCCGAACAAACTGGGCGTAATGTTGTCAGCATCTCTGCCGAAAGATTTTCGGCGCGCTGGCCATGAAGAGATCTACAACCATCGGCCTGATCGCGGTCGTCATGGTGGTGGCCGTCATAATCCTGATCCAATCCAATCGTCAGGGTCCTTCCGCCGCGGACGGGACTCCGCAAAGATCGCTACAAGGCCGCGTCGGGCCCGCGCCGCAAGAAACGCCGCTACCGCCGATAGTGGAGGTATTCGAAGCCGATTCGATGAGGCCGGGAGCGAAGGTCGACCTCCTTGTTGTCGGAGAGGAAAGTTACCGCGGGCTCACCATCGCGAACATCACCTCGGAGAATGTGACGCTGCGTGACGACCGGAACATCGTGAGCATCCCTATGAACTCGTTGCCGGAGAACGTGAGGGAAATGGCGGGCGCCTACCTCACCGGAACTGGCGCGGGCGGAAACGCTCGCGAAGGCGGCCCGGCGTTTCCGGCGAACGGCCCGCAATACCACGACGCCACTGGCTACCGACTACTTCCGCCGACCGCCGTTTTGGACCGCGATAGCGCAACTGCGCGCAAGGCCGCGCGTGATCGAACTGAGAGTTGGTTGCGACTGGAGCGTCCGCCCGGCCCGAACGACATCGTGCCGCTCGTGACATGGATCGACATGGAGACACCAATGCCACTAGCCGGAGCGCAGGGCAAATGGAGAGTCCGTGGCCGCGGGTATGTCGCCACCACGCATGCGGAGACCGGCGGAGAATTCCGAAACTTCGAAGTGATTGTGTCACTTGATCGCGAAGGGAAAGTCCTCGGCACCGAGCTGAAAGTCTTCTGACGCCGTCAGGGCTGCGCGCGAGTTGCTGGAGTGCGACACGGCAAGTGACCTTAACTCGGTGACGCGAAACCTCCTTCACCAACTCTCGCCCATGGTGTAGTGTGCCGGGCAAACCCCTCCTTCCGGCAACCGCCGAAGTCCTCAAGAGCAATGCCCCAAAGTATTTCCCGCAGGGAATTCGTCCGCACGTCAGCCGCTGCAGTCACCGCCGCCATGCTCTTCACGCCGGGCACGCGCGCCGAAAACGCACCGACGGTTCGCCAGCCCGTGATCCCGCGCTGGCGCGGCTTCAATCTCACCGAGCTCGCCGGCGGCCAGCGCGGCCGCCGATTTGTAGAACGCGATTTCGAGTGGATGGCCGCGTGGGGTTTCGATTTCGCGCGGCTGCCGATGTCCTACTGGGCGTGGGCCGACAAGGAGAACTGGCTCGAGATCGACGAACGCGAGTTTTCCGTAATCGACGAGGTAATCGAGTGGGGTCGCCAATACGGAATCCACGTCAACCTAAACCTCCATCGAATCCCCGGCTACTGCGTGAACAACCGGGAGGCCGAGCCGCACCTGCTCTTCGACAGTCCTCGCGACTCGATGGAGCGCGCGCTTGAGGCAGCCGTGCATCACTGGAGTTTCATCGCG
>DATKCJ010000278.1:0-2048 GCA_035513275.1 Opitutaceae bacterium | reverse complement strand
GGCGTCGGCGGCTTCGCACCCTCCCCGATTCCCGGCCTCGCTCGCTGTTGGCCACCGCTCCGACGCCGCGCGTACACCTCGGTGAGCTCGGCGCCGAAAAAGAGAATCATCGACGAGTAGTAGATCCACAGGAGAAGGACGGGAGCTGCTTTTCCGGCACAAGGTGCTCTCGCTGCTTCGCAGCGCACACGGGCGAAGCCGTTCTGGAGAATGCCGCAGTCCAGATAGCGGGCGACCACTCCATCGACGCATCCTCGCCAAAACCCGAACCGTGACTCGAAGCGCTCCTCCCATTCGCCTTTCACCGCCTCGAACCGTGTCTCGAGAAGCTGATAGAGCGGTGTGGCCTGAGGCTGACGCGGCCGATAAACGGCCGGGCCGGATTGGGGCCTGCTCGAGCGAGCGGCAGCGTCCACGTCCAGCGGCCATAGCGATCGCGGTGCGCGGCGCGCACATTAAGCTGATCAATCCAACGCCCATCAGCGAAGCCCCGTTGGATCAGGAGCTTTCGCGCCCTCGCCAGAGAGGAGAAGCTTCGAGCAGGACACAGAACCGCTGTCAAACTTTCTTGCCGGCGGGTCGGCATTCCCAACTTCCGCACCAATCTCCTCGTCACGGACGCCTCCGGTCGCGGCACCGAGGCTTCACTCGCCGCGGCAGGTCAGTCGGGGATCATGAGCACGTGGGAATCGGTGCTCGCGGTTCCGCGCGGTCTACAGGCTGATTGTCTTCGATGTTCGAACGCGTTCGCCCCCGCCCGGCGGTGTGGAAGAAGATCGTCCGGGCCGGCCGATCGAAGAGGACGCCAGTTGGCGAGCCGTCTCGAAGTGTCGGAGCGGACCGCGCATCGCGACATGGAAGCGCTGAGCGCGGCGGGCGTCCCGGTGTACGCGTTGCGCGGAGCGCGCGGCGGGTGGCAGCTCGACGAGGACTGGCGCACGCGCGTGCCCGGCCTCGACGAGGCGGAGTTGCGCGCCTTTCTGATGGCGCAGCCGCGCGTCATCGGCGATCTCCGCCTCGCCGCCGCAGCGGAGCGCGCGCTGGACAAGCTCATGGCGGCACTGCCTGTTTCGATGCGCGCCCGTGCGGCGTTTATCCGCCAGCGTCTGTTCGTCGACACCACAGGCTGGCGCGGCCGATCGGAGGATCTGTCGTTTCTTCCCGTGGTGCAGGACGCGATCTCGCGCGACCGCAAGATGACGATGCAGTATCGCCGCGCCGACCACGAGGAGATCGACCGCGTCCTCGATCCCCTCGGCCTCGTCGCCAAAGGGGGCACGTGGTACCTCGTGGCGAAGACATCGGCGGGTCTGCGCACGTACCGCGTGTCGCGGATCGCGAAGGCGGCGGTGCTCGATACGCCGAGCGAGCGTCCGTCGGATTTCGATCTCGCCGCCTACTGGAGGCGAAGGGCCAACGATGACGGCCTTACTGAAATATAGATCGACGCGGGGCCGGAGAAGCCGTAGGAGAGGTCTCTGCTCGAGATAAACGCCCAATGCCGTGTCGGTCGGCCCCTTTCCGCAAATCGGGTTCTGCGAGAGACGATCGCTCGCGAACAAACCTACGGCTCCGACAGTCTCCATAGGTTCAGTGCGCTCGGATGTGTGGAGTCGTGGTAGATGCGCTGCGTGCCGACTTCGAAGCGCGTCGCGTCTTTGATGCGCTCGCCGGTATTGAGATTGCGCTCGTAAGTAACTGGTCGTCGAAGTCTCTTACCGGGCGTCTCGGGTCAGCTCGCGAAGCCGCCGTTCCTTCTCTTTCTCCGCGACGAGCGCGTCGAGCCGCGCGATGCGGAGCACATTCCCTTCGAGAACCCGCGTCAGGCCGTTCTGCTGGAGAAAGGCGTCGAGTGCCTGATCCCATGGGACTGCGACGAATTTCACGGACGCGGTTCCCTCGATATGGTCGTCGGCAACGATGTTCAGGCCCGTGATGTCGGCGAAGGTCTGAAGGACGTCGCGGATCTGTGCATCCTTCAGCGTGAGGCTGATCGGCTGGCCGCTGTAGGACTGCTTCGCAGGAGAGGCGCTCTTCACGACGGGCGG
>DATKCJ010000277.1:0-3410 GCA_035513275.1 Opitutaceae bacterium | reverse complement strand
GGATAGCGGATCGCGAGACCGTTGTTACCGCCCGGTGGAAGCTTGAACTCGAGGCGCGCGACGAGGTTTCCGAACTCGCGCTCGGTGTGGATCGTGCCGCCCTTGTCGGCGCGGCCCGCGATCGCGTCACCCACCACCTCGTAGCTGTCGATCGCTCCCGCCCAGCCGGAGAGATCGCGGCCGTTGAAGACCGGCTCGAAACCGTCCTTCGCAATCTCGCTGAGCCACAAGTTCGCCTCGGCGGGAGCGAGGTCGCGCACGAAGATGTTTCGCCACCGGATCTCGCCACCGTGCGTCTGTAACTGGATCGGCGCGGCGACTGGAATCGGCAGCGAGCGCGTCTCGTCGAAGTAGTTTTCGAGAATCGCGCCTTCGACGACCTTCTGTCCGTTGAGCCACACCCACGTGCGGCTGCCACATTGCACGATCCGGAATTGGTTCCACTCGCCGAGCGGCCAGTCGGCGAGCACCAGCGGATCTTTGCCTGGCCGGCCGGGGCTGTTGTTCCACAAGCCGCCGGAGCCCTTGTCGGCGCCTACGTCCCATTTTCCTCCGGCCTCGGTGCTGTCCCAGATCTGCACCTGCGGACAACCCTTCAGGTAGATGCCGCTGTCGGCGCCCGCGACGGTCTTGTAATCGATCAGCAACTCGTAGTCGCGGAAGTGCGCGTCGGTGGTGAGGTAGAGGCCGTCGCCGTCGTTGACGAGTTCGCCATTTTCAACGCGCCAGTGCGCGCGGATGTCGGCGAGGCTCGCGGCGCGCTTGGCCTGAAACTCGCCCGGCGGCATCGCCATCCAGCCGCGCGGATCCTCGGTGGTCGCGCCCCACCAGCCGGCGAGGTCTTGTCCGTTGAACAGCGCCCGAAATCCTTCCGGCGGGACGTTGTGCGCGTCGTCGGCCGAAGTGGTCGCGATGGCCGTCGCTGCCAGCGTGGCGACCCAGAGCAGGCATGCGATTCGCGCGACCTCGCGGTTCGGCGAAGCAGGCAGGGTAGGCGCGTGCATGGTTCTGCTTTTATCTGCGCGCGGCCACATTGGCGAGCCGGAGTTGCGATTCGATCGACCCGGATTGCTGGCCACAGATTGCACAGATGGGCAAAGATTGATTTCCGCTATCAGTGTCAATCTGTGCCATCTGTGGCTAAGAATTCTGTTCTGAGGTTCACTCGCCGATGATCTTTACCAGCACGCGCTTCTTTCGGCGGCCGTCGAACTCGCCGTAGAAGATCTGCTCCCACGGACCGAAGTCGAGCTTGCCACCCGTGACGGCCACGACGACCTCGCGGCCCATGACGGTGCGCTTGAGGTGCGCGTCCGCGTTATCCTCGCCGACATTGTGGCGGTATTGGCTGTGGGGTTTCTCGGGCGCGAGTTTCTCAAGCCAGACTTCGAGATCGTGGTGCAGGCCGGACTCGTCGTCGTTGATGAAGACCGAAGCGGAGATGTGCATCGCGTTCACGAGACAGAGCCCCTCGCGGATCCCGCTCTCCTTGAGCGCCCCCTCGACGTCGCGCGTGATGTTGGTGAACGACCGCCGGGTAGGTTGCTCGAACCAGAGTTCCTTTCTGAAAGATTTCATCGGTTGGAGGCTGACTGGCGTTGCATTTTTGTTCAACCCACGGACTGGCGTGTTCGGAATCCGGGGCACTTTGTGGGTCGGGCTTTATGCCCGACAGGTCCGATGTAGCCCGCCGCGTGAGCGGCGGGATCAGCGCGTTGAGGGCGACGCGCTCCACCTCGGAGGCCGGAAAATACGGTCGGGCATTCCTCCGTCGCTCTTCAAGCTATGGAGGACACGAAATCCCGATCCACATAAAGACAGACTCATACCTTCTGATTCCTCCGCCACTCTTCCGCCGTGATCCGGTAGAGCAGGTGCGGCCGGAGCGGATGCCCCTCGGGCAACCGGGGGTGCGGGAAGGTGCCCGAAAACCCCAAGCCTATTCGCTGCATCACCGCCTGCGAGCGAGTGTTCTGCACGGCCGTGAAGGAGACGATCTCGGTCAGCCCGAGCCTCGTGAACGCATGCTCAAGTGCGAGCCGGGCTGCCTCCGTCGCGTAGCCATGACCCCACGCCTCGACGGCCAGCCTCCAGCCGATCTCGATAGCCGGGGCGAACGGAACGTCGGCCGGCACGGGCGAAAGCCCTGCGAATCCGGCGAAGGGAGACACGTCCGGAATCTCGACCGCCCACAGCCCGTAACCCCGCTCGGCGAAACAGGCGTCAATCCGGTCCGCAAACGCGTCCGACTCTTCCCGCGTCAGTCGCTTCATCATAAACTCCATCACGCGCGGGTCGGCGTTCATCGCCGCAAATGCTGGCCGATCCGACGTCCGCCATCGGCGCAAAAGCACTCGCTGGCCGCGGAGGGACGTGATTTCGGGGGTGTCGGGCATGGGGAGAGATATTGGGTAGGGCTGGCTCTACTGGCCAGCAGAGCGAGGTGCCACGGCCGGCAACCATCGCGATACGGCGGTCCGCGTGCGATGCCGTTTTCGCGGAATGCTCCGTAGCCCGCTCCGTGTGGAGCGGGAAGGTTCATGTAGGTTGCGCGCTAGTCGCGTTCTGCTGGCCAGCAGAATGGCGCGGCGAGCGCGCCACCTACAGAAACCATCGCTTCGTGGGTTTCCGGGGTAGCGCTCCTCTCGCCGAGAGGAGCGTAGGGCTGGACGTTCGAACTTTCGCGCCCCTGTGCCGATTCGACTGCGCTCACGACAGACGAGGGCCGCGCCCCCTTTTGAATGATGCAGGCGCTACGCCTGCCTTGGTTTCGGCATCAGCCGAAACTTTTTCCTTTGTCTATCCGCGGGCTTCGGAAAGAACGGACGCTGCGCGATGGAAGAATACCACAGACTCCTCCGACACGTTCTCGAACACGGCCGCCCGAAGTCCGACCGCACAGGCACCGGCACGCTCGCGGTCTTCGGCGCGCAGGCGCGGTTCGATCTTCGCGAGGGTTTCCCGCTACTCACGACAAAGAAGCTCCATCTGCGATCGATCATCCACGAGCTGCTCTGGTTTCTGAAGGGCGAGACGAACATCGGCTACCTGCGCGAGAACAACGTCACCATCTGGGACGAGTGGGCCGACGCCGAAGGCAACCTCGGCCCGGTCTACGGCGCGCAGTGGCGTAAGTGGCGCACGGCCGAGGGCGGATCGGTCGACCAAATCGAGCGACTCATCCACGGCATCCGCGAGAATCCCGACAGCCGCCGCCACATCGTGTCCGCGTGGAATCCGGGCGAGATCGACCGGATGGCGCTCGCGCCGTGCCACGCGCTTTTTCAGTTCTTCGTGATCGATGGCGAACTGAGCTGCCAACTCTACCAGCGCAGCGCCGACCTCTTCCTCGGCGTGCCGTTCAACATCGCCTCGTATGCGCTGCTCACGCTCATGGTCGCGCAGGTGTG
>DATKCJ010000276.1:0-6343 GCA_035513275.1 Opitutaceae bacterium | reverse complement strand
CCGATCTCGAGCCGCACCGCGCGCAATCAACCCCTCAAAGGTGGCACACTTTGAATCGACCACTCCTGGCACACTTTGACCGACCGCTGACACCTTCCTCGCCTACCACATGCTCGCGATGAGCTTCGTCTACTTCAATATCTGGCAGATCAAGAGGACGGAGCCCTGCGATTTCGAAAAGGGGTTGATCGGCTTCGGGCGAGATGAGAAGACCCTCTTGGAGGCAACGTCGCCATTTGCGTTCAGCGTTGTGCCCGAGCGCACGGTGCTGCGTTTTTTGAAGTTAATCCAATGCGACAACGGAAAGATCGGCACTTACGCTAAGCTCGTGGATGACCGCAATGAATCAGCCCATCCTAACGGCAACATCTTCTACAATTCTGCTGCCGCCCTCGACACGAAGATCCGTGAAATTCTTCGGATCGTTGAGGAAATCCAAACCCATTCAACGTCAAACGTTCTTCGGTGTTACGCGCGGTTCCTTGCCGATGGCGCTGTCCCTGAAATCCGTGAATACCCTGATGACGCGGATCAGCTTCGCGAGGTTTTGATTCACGAAAATTACCTCTCCCAAAGGGACATTGAAATTTGTGCTGCTTTCGACATCCGCCAACTGGACGACCACCCGGTGTTTGAGGGAATTGAAGCTCTGCACCGTCTCCTTTGCGTCACCTACACTGAGCCTGAAGCCGCGGCCAAGGCCTGAGCGAACTCTGCTTTCGTCTTCGCGAGGTCGCGAACTGAGAGAAGGGATCAGTTCCCTGCTAAGATCGTCTCGATCCGCGCGAGTTCGTCGGCGGAGAGTGTGGGCTGGGAAAGGCCGGCGTGGATGTCGTCGATCTGCGAGACTCTGCTCGCGCCGATGAGGACGGTGGTGATCTCGGGCCGGCGCAGGAGCCAGAGCGTCGCCATTTGGGCGAGCGTCGAACCGCGGGCGACGGCGACTTCGTTGAGCGCCCGGACTTTTGCGATCACGGCGGGTGTGACCTGCGACTCCTGAAGGAAGCCAGTGGGCTTGTGCGCGCGCGAGTCGTCTGGGATGCCCTTGAGATAACGATTCGTGAGCAGGCCCTGTGCGAGCGGCGAAAATGGAATGCAGCCTGCGCCGACGTCGGCGAGCGCAGGCAGGAGCTCCGGCTCAACCCAGCGCTCGAACATGTTGTATTTCGGCTGGTGGATCAGCAGCGGCACGCCGAGCTGTTTCAGAATCGCCGCGGCCTTCAACGTCTCGGCGGCCTTGTAGTTGGAGATCCCGACGTAGAGCGCGCGACCTGAGCGCACGGCATCGGCGAGCGCGGTCATTGTCTCCTCGAGCGGCGTCTTCGGATCCGGCCGGTGGTGGTAGAAGATGTCGACGTAGGGCAGCCCCATCCGCTTCAAACTCTGGTCGAGCGATGCGAGCAGGTATTTTCGCGAGCCCCAGTCGCCATACGGACCGTCCCACATGCCGTAGCCGGCTTTCGTGGAGATGATCAGTTCATCGCGAATATCCGCAAAGTCCTCGCGCAGGATGCGGCCGAAGTTCTCCTCCGCCGAGCCCGGCGGCGGGCCGTAGTTGTTTGCGAGATCGAAATGCGTGATGCCGAGGTCGAAGGCGCGGCGCAGCAGCGCACGCTGGTTCTCGATCGGATCGGCTCCGCCGAAATTGTGCCACAAGCCGAGCGAGATGCGCGGCAGTTTCAAGCCACTGCGGCCGCAGCGTTGATACTGGATCGCTTCATAACGTTTGGGATTCGGGACGTAGGCGCTCATCCCGTGAGGGTTGCCGCGGGTGAATGGCAAGGAAAGTGCAAACTCCGCGACGAACCCGCAACGTTCGTCAGCAGACTCGACGCCGCGGCTGACGTGCGTAGGATTATCGCTCACAACCACGACACGCACGCACCCATGCAACTCGAACCGATCCTCATCTCCGGCCACTGGTCGACGCCTGCCGAGGCGCCCAAGACTTTCAACGCCTTCAATCCGGCGACGGGCGAGGCACTCGCGGCGCTTTATCCTGTCTCGCCGTGGCACGATCTCGACGAGATGCTGCGCGCCGGCACCGAGGCGGCCGCGGCGCTCGCACGCACAGCGCCGGAAGCGATCGCAGGATTCCTTGAGGACTATGCCAACCGCATCCAGGCGCACGCCGACGAACTCGTGCGGATCGCGCACATCGAGACTGCGCTCGCGGAGGCGCCGCGGCTTCGCGATGTCGAGCTGCCGCGCACGATCAACCAGCTTCGCCAGGCCGCCGCCGCCGCACGCGAGGGATCGTGGAGCACTCCCACGATCGACACGAAGCTGAACATTCGCTCGCGCCTCGAGCCGCTCGGCAAGCCGGTCGTCGTGATGGGGCCGAACAATTTTCCTTACGCATTCAACGGAATCGCGGGCGGCGATTTCGCAGCCGCGATCGCTGCGGGCAATCCCGTGATCGCGAAGGCGCATCCCGCCCACGCAGGCACTACGCGCGTGCTCGCCCGGCTCGCGCACGAAGCGGTCGTCGCAAGCGGCCTTCCGGCGGCGACGGTGCAGATGTTCTACCGCTGCGCGGCACCGGACGGCCTGCGGTTGATGAGCGACCCGCGCACCGGCGCGCTGGGGTTCACAGGCGGACGGCCGACCGGTCTCAAGCTCAAGGCCGCGGCCGACGCCGCGGGCGTGCCTGCCTATTTCGAACTCGGCAGCGTTAATCCGGTTGTGATCCTCCCCGGCGCACTGGCCGAGCGCGGCACGGCACTCGCCACGGAGTTCGCCGGCTCGTGCCTGTTGGGTGTCGGCCAGTTTTGCACAAACCCTGGCATCGTTCTCGTCGTGCGCAGCGAGACCGCGAGCGTCTTCCTGAACGACGCTGTCGCAAAGTTCTCCTCCTCGCCCGCCGGCGCGCTGCTCGCGCCTGACATGCCGGCGATCTTGAAGGCCACTGCGGCGCACATGGTCTCGCTCGGTGCAGACTTGTTGTGCGGCGGATCGGAAGGACCGTCTCCGGGTTTTCGTTTCCAGAGCACGCTCCTCTCTGTGAAGGGTGCGACATTCCTGAAGCACCCGAAGGAATTTCAAGAAGAGATGTTTGGTCCGTGCTCGGTCGTCGTGGTCGCGGACGACGAGGACCAGCTCGAGGAATGTGTTGCCCTGATCGAACCGGGACTCACCGGCTCGCTCTACACCGCTACGGACGGCTCGGACGATGCGCTGCATGACCGCCTCGTGCCCCTCGTCGCGCGAAACGTCGGCCGCGTGCTCAACGACAAGATGCCTACGGGCGTCGCAGTGAGCCCCGCGATGGTGCACGGCGGCCCCTACCCTGCGGCTGGCCACCCCGGATTCACGGCAGTCGGAATCCCGGCCTCGATCCGGCGGTTCGCGGCGCTGCGCTGCTACGACAGTTTCAGACCTGCGCGCCTGCCTGCAATTCTGCGCGATGCGAATCCCGGCGGGCTCGCTTGGCGACTCGTCGACGGTGCCTGGACCCGCGACGACATCGCGCGATAGCGTTCAGGAGCCGCGAAGGTCGCTGAAAACACGTCGCGACATCACGCCCGCGAGTTCCTCGATGACGCGGGCGTCCGGATAAAGCGGATTCTCGAGCAGCGCCCGGCCAAATGTGACGTAGTCCCTGCGATTACGCGGCTGACGCGCGGCTTTGAGGCGGTTCAAGCGCGATGAGCGGTGGTTTGCACTGGAATTCGGCATCGGGTCACCGGAGCTGCTGAACAAGTCTGTGCTTGAAATCATTGGGAATGGCTGGGTCCGAACTTGAAAGTTCTTGTCAATAAATCGGCCCAAAGTGCGGGAACATGAGGGCAGGTTTCACTGAGCTAGCACCCCTTGCGAGGGGCGTGCTACCAAGGAGTTCAAGCCCTGTCTTGCCTCAACGTCCGGTTTGCGGCCGACTCCGCGCGATTTTTCGCGCCGCCGCCGCCGGAGGTTGCTGATCACCGGACTGGAGCGAAGCGGAAAGAGGAAGCAGAGATCGTGACAACTCCGCTGCTGCGATCGGTGCCGCTCGGCTGCGTTCGTCTTGAGGGGCAGCAACTGCACCACTGCTAAACTTTAAACCTCAAACCTGACCCGGGGGTTGCGCCGATTTCTTGAGCCTCGCCCACATCGCTGGACCTCAAACGCGATCCACCACGCCCGCTTCAAATGCTTGTCAGTCGTGACGGCGCAGGTATCCTCCTGCCAAGGTCCACGTCCACTATGAATCCTTCCGATATCCCATCGTCGTTTGACGGGGATAAGCTCGCGAAGGCAGACGTAGCACCCCTTCCAGCCCGAGCCTGCCGCGGCCGATTGCTCCTTGTTGATGACGATCCGATGACCGGAATGGTGATTGAAGGCTGGCTGCGCCGGAACGGCTACAGCACGACCTTCGTGCCCGGCCCGCCGGAGGCCGACCGGTTGCTCGCCGCGACCGAATTCGACCTTGTGCTTAGTGACATTCACATGCCGGGAAATTTCCGGCTGGAATGGGTGGAACGATTGTTGAGCGACGCCGATCTGCCCCCGGTGCTCCTGATCACGGGCACGCCCGAACTCGAAACCGCCTGCCGCGCGGCGAACCTGCCGGTCGCCGGCTATTTGCTCAAGCCGGTCGATTTCTCGACACTCGATGACGCCATCCAGCGCGCCGTGCAAGAGCACCGCCGCCGCCGCGAGTTTCTCAGCGTGATCGAGGATATCATCCGGACGCTTGGCCCCGCCAGCGAGCCGGGATCCCGCGAGGAAAGTAACGTCGTGGGGCGGCTGAAGGACCTGTCCGCGGGCCTGCGGGCCCGGGCCGGGCGAGTGGCCGTGGGCCAGGTCGACGCCGGCGCCTGGCGCTCCGCCGTCACCGACTCCATCGCCGTGATCGAGAAGACAAAACACAGCTTTCGTTCCAAAGAACTTGGCGCCCTGCGTCAGCGACTGCAGCAGATGCTCGCCGGGCACGAAGCCCGCTGAGCCCCCGTTCCTGCCCGGCTTAAGGGCCGAGGATTTTTTTGGTCCGTCGCTAAAGTCGGAAGCCTGAAGGTCGATAAGAGGAATCGTTCGTTGCGGTGCGCTCCCAGCGCGACCGCCTCTTTCGGGCAGGCTAAGGCCGGCAAGGAAAGGAGCAACGTCCGACCGGATCCCATCTGGATCTGGCGACAAATCGCTCCATGCCCAACCCAGATCACCAGCCCGATAACGTCCCTCCGCGGAAGTCCGCCCGGTGGACACTGTGGTCTTGGCGAACTCGCCCGCGACTCCAGACACGAGCCCAAAGCCCGGCGCGACCAGCGTCCTGTGTCCCACCGGCTTTCCGGCCGGTAGCGGGGAAGGCATGCATCCCCGCCGACCGCTCCTGGCCTGCCTCACCGACCGACCGGGCCAGGCCTTACCCTTCCATCTCCGCTTCCCAATGAAAACGACCCGATTCCTCCTTGCCGCTCTCGCGGCTCTAAGCGCCCTGCTCGCTTCCGCAGCAGTTTCCTCCGCCGATGCCTTGCAGAATCTGCAGCAGGGCAACTCCCGTTTCACCTCCGGGCAGGCCACGCATCCGAACCAGACCGCCGACCGTCGCGCCGAAGTGGTGAAGGGTCAGGCTCCGTTTGCCACTGTCCTCACCTGCTCGGATTCCCGAGTCGCCCCCGAGCTGCTTTTCGACCAAGGGATCGGCGACATCTTCGTCGTCCGCGTCGCCGGCAACGTCTCCGACACCGACGAGGTCGGTTCCATGGAATACGGCGTCGGCCACCTGCACACGCCGCTGCTCGTTGTCATGGGCCACACCGGCTGCGGCGCGGTGGGTGCCGTGCTGGAAGGCGCCGATGTCCACGGCAGCATCCCCGCCCTGGTCGACAACATCGCCCCCGCTGTGGAAAAAGCCCGCGCGGTGGCGTCCGGCGCCACGCTTTTCGCCACGGCCGTCAAACTCAATATCTGGCAGTCCATCGACGATCTTTTCCGGCAAAGCGCCGAGGTCCGCGGACTGGTGCACGACGGCAAGCTCCAGGTCGTCGGCGCCGTTTACGACCTCGCCTCCGGCTCCGTCAACTGGCTGGGCACCCACCCCGAGCAGGCGCGCCTGCTCGCCTACACCAGCGGTGAGGCCCACGGCGCAGCCGGGGGGCACGGCGCCGCCGCTGAGCATGAGACCGGTGCCACGGCCCACGTCCCAACGGCCGAGGCCGGCCACGCAACTGGCGCCGCCGAAGGCGGTCATGCCGCCACCGCCGAGCTCGAACCCCGCAACCTGCGCTGGATTCTCGGCACGCTCATCACCCTTCTCGCCGTCATGGCCGCCTGCTGGGCCTTCGCCCGCTCCGGCATGAAGCGCTGGAAAGTCCCGCAACGCCTGGCCGCCGGCTTTACCATGATCCTGCTCGTGCTCCTC
>DATKCJ010000275.1:0-5224 GCA_035513275.1 Opitutaceae bacterium | reverse complement strand
CGATGTCGGCGCGACGAGCCGGCGCCAGGCCGCCGATGTCGCCGTCCTTCGCGTAGCGCGTGGCGGGGTGGAGCGAGCCCATGCTCCAGGCGGTGACGGGTTTCATCCCGTGCTTCACAGCTTCGCGCACAACCCAGTCCTGACCGAAGAGGAAGAGGTCGTCGGCGTCGCGGTCGTCGGTGCAGACGCAAACCCGCTTCGGATTCGCGCCGAGTTCCGTGACGGTCTTGATCGCGAGCGGGAGCGAGTGCCACGGCGTGGTCGGCGGCCCTCCGCGCAGAAAGATCCACAGGCCGTTCTCGAGGAAGTCGTCGGCGATGTCGCGGTCGATCGACTCGTGCGTGTCGTTGATGCCGCTCGCGGCGCCGGCGGCGACGAACTCGCGACCGTAGATGTGACCGCAAACGGGTTTCCCGCGGCGAATCGCTTCGGCGAGGACGGCGTGGCTGCGCCGGTCGCCCATCGCCACCTGCACGAAATCCATCTTCTCGCCGAGCGCGACCGCCTCGGGCCATTTGTCGAAAAGCTTGCCGATTTTGGCAGGTGTGAGGTCGCCGCCCGCCGTTTCAAAGTGCGACGAAGTTGCGGGCACGGTGCTCGGCACGGTGAGGAAGATGTTCAACGGCGCCTGGCGCGCGTCGCGCAGCATCCATTCGATACCGGCGGCGTCGCAGACGTTTCCGATCTCGTGGCTGTCGCAGAAGATGGTGGTGGTGCCGTTGAGCAGCGCGGCCTCCGCGTAGGCGCAGGCGGTCATCATCGAGCTTTCGATGTGGATGTGCGGGTCGACGAGGCCGGGCGCGAGGATGCCGCCGCGCGCGTCGTAGAGCTTCGTCTTTGCGCCGCTCGCGGGCTTGAACGTGCCGGCGGGCTTCACGACGGCGATCCGGCCCGACTTGATCCAGATCTCACGGTCCGGGTGGATGCGCTCGGTGAATGTGGAAAGCAGGCGCGCGCCGGTGATGACGAGGTCGGGCGCCTCGCGACCCATCGCGACTGCGGCAAGCGAGCGGGTGACCTTGTGGAGCGGCGGGACAGAGAAGCGGGTCAGAGCCATGGCGAGTCTTCTGCCGCGCGGTCGCTGAGCTGGCGAGCCAGAGTTGGGGACGAATGGAGGACCGGGAGTTTTTGTGCGGATTCCGCGGATCGACGCGGATGGATTCCGAGGTCCGAGAAAGGGCGGGATCGCGCCCTATCACGGTTCGAGAGTCAGTTGCCTACAAGGCGATCGTCCGGCCTTCCTTGAACGACTGGTCCGCTGCGAGGACGATTCGGAGGCTGTCGACTGCGCTCTGGAGATGGGCCGTCAGGTCGGTGTTCTCACGGATTGCGCGGAGGAATAGGCGCTGCTCGCGGAGGCAGAGCGCGTCGTGATCCGGCTCGTCCTCGATTTCTAGGATCTCGTCCGCCCTCGCCAGCGTGCCGTCGGGCGAGGTCGCGGCGTGATGCAGGAGTAGCGACTCGGTCTTCGAATGCGCGTCGACGTTCGCAGATTGTCCCGCGGCCGCGGCCTCATGGGCGACGATCGAGACGCTGCCCTTCGGACCGATCACGTCCTTCACGAAGAACGCTGTCTCGCTCATCATCGGACCCCAGCCCGCTTCATACCAACCGACGGAGCCATCCGCGAAACGAACCTGCAGGTGACCATAGTTCACAGTGCCCTCGGGAATCTCGTCGGTGAGTCGCGCGCCGATACCGTTGACGCTCACCGGACGCGAGCCGGTCATCCGGCACATGACATCGACGTAGTGCACACCGCAGTCGACGATCGGCGAGACGGCCTTGAGCAGGTTCTTGTGCGTCTCCCAGTTCGCGCCGGAGCTCTGCTGGTTCAGGTTCATCCGCATCACGAGCGGACGGCCGAGCGAGCTCGCGATCTCGGTGAAGCGCTGCCACGCGGGATGCACCTGCAGGATGTAGCCGACAACCAACTGCCGATTCACCTCCCTCGCCCGCGCGACTACGCGTTCCGCGTCGGCGATGTTGCCCGCGAGAGGCTTTTCGAGAAACACGTGAGCGCCTGCATCGAGCGAGGCGAGTGCGAAGGCCGCGTGCGTGTCGGGGTAAGTGCTGATGCACACAGCATCGGGCTTCGTCGCCGCGAGCGCTTCGTGGAAATCGGAAAACTCCCGGAGACCCCCGCCGAGCGAGGCGTTGAGCCGGCCGCGCGATTCGGCGCCGCGCGAGACGAGTCCGACGATTTCGAAATCATCCGGCAGCGCGCGGTAGGCGCGCGCGTGCGATGTGCCCATGTGCCCGCAACCGACGACGAGAACGCGGAGTCTGGTGGGGGAAGAGTAGGGGGCGGCGGAAGTCATAGGGACAGGAAAGCGGAGTCGGGCGGAAGAGGTGAGGAGACGGAGAAGAGGTAACCGCTAATAGACGCTAATGAACACTAATTGATTCTGAGGGCTCGGCAGCAAGGCACCTCCGAAAGGTAGCGCTTCTCTCGCCGAGAGGAGCGGCAAACGCGCCCCTCGGCGATGGGCGCGCTGCCTTCAAGTAGCTTCCGAGAGGTAGCCCGCGATCTCCGAGCGCGAGAAACAATAATCGTTCGCCCAGCCGGACCCGTCCTCGGAGAGGCCGGGCTACCTGCGCTACAGCGCCAAAGTTGGATAGCGGTTGTTGCGATCCGGGGCATCGGGAGTGGCGAAGATTAGCGTTTCAACTTTTCCGAAGGCCTTCACAGTCCCCGGACTTTCCAGCCTTTGCGATAGGCGCGGCGGACGTAGGCGTTTGCCGCGGGCGTGTTCGGGAACTTGAGCTTGCGCGCGTTCCACTCGAGCGTCGTCCCAGGGAACCGCACGGCCACGCTCCCGAGAAGAACGGCCTCGGTCAGCGGACCGGAGTAGTCGAAGCCGGCGGAAGACTTTCCGCGGCCGAGGCACGCCTCGACCCATTGATCCCAGTGGTTGCGCGGCTCCAGCTTCGGCATCGGGTGATCCTTGAACTTCTCGAGCGGGAAGAGTCGCGCCGTGGTGGCATGGGGTAGGAGCATCGTGCCCTCGGTCCCGACGAGGATCGAGCCCTGCTCGGGCACGCCTGCGCTTCGCTTCCCATCATCGGAAACCCGCTGGTTCGGATCATCGGCGAGCACGAGCGCCTGGATTTCCTCGGGCGGTCGTTGCGTGCCGTCATACCACGAGACCGGCACGGTGTCGCCGTCGGTGAAACGCGTGCCGGGAAACACGTAGTGGATCCGCGCGTGGTTCGCCCAGTTCCATGCGTCTGGCGCAGGACCCTCGGAACGCACCGAGAGCGGCGCCCCGAGCGCGAGCGCCTCGAAGACCGGATCGAAAATGTGGCAGCCCATGTCGCCAAACGTGCCGGTGCCGAAGTCGAGCCGCTTGCGCCAGATTTCCGGGTGGTAGTATTTGGCGCCGATGAACGGCCGCGCGGCGCACACGCCCTGCCAGAGATCCCAATCGAATCCATCGGGCACCGGACCGGACCACTCCGGCGGCGCGCCGGCGTCGCCCCATTCCTTGTTGCTCCAGACGTGCACTTCGCGAATGCGCCCGATCGCGCCCTCATGCACGAGTTGCACGGCCTGACGGTAGACGATCTCGGAGTGGACTTGGATGCCCATCTGCGTGACGAGCCCGTGCCGGCGCGCATACTGCGTGAGCCGTCGCACCTCGCGAATGTCGTGCGCGAGCGGCTTCTGCACGTAAACGTGCTTTCCGCTCCGCATCGCCGCCATCGCCATCGGCGCGTGCATGTGGTCGGGCGTTGAGACATTCACCGAATCGATGTTCTTGTCTTCGCGTCGCAGCAGTTCGCGCCAGTCCTGATAAACTCTGACATCCGGAAACGCGGCCTTCATCTCCGTGATTCGGTTCAAGTCGACCTCGGCGACGGCCACGAGCTTCACGAGCGGCGAGCCCATGAGATTCTGAACGTCGATCCACGCCATGCCCGCCGCACCGAAGCTTGCGTGGCGCAGCACTCGCTCCGCAGGCTGCGCCGCCAGAAGGCGGTTGCCCAGCAAGGGCGCGGTGACGCTCGCGGCTGCGAGTGTCTTCAGGAATTGGCGGCGTTTCATCGGGAGGAGAGGTGAGCTCATACAGAACGGACTTGGTTCATCTACGATTGTCATCGCGAGCCCGAGGCACGAGGGCGTGGCGATCCATCTGAAATCCAGATGGATTGCTTCGTCACCCGCCAAGCCGGGCTCCTCGCAATGACAGACAAAAAATCGCTGGAGGTTGGCTTCATCGATGCGGTTCGGCGCTCAGTGCAGCAGCTTGATCGAGATGTTGCGAAACATCACCGGGCTCTCGTGGCCGGCGAAACCGAAGCTGCCGGCTGTGCGCTCCGTGCCGGGATGTGGTTTATCGCCGAGGAAGGTTGTCACGGCCGATAGATCGGCGCGCAGGATCACGTTGCCGTTCAGCTCCACGGTTATCGTCGAACCGTCGACGGTCACCTCCTGGGAATTCCACTCGCCGGTCTCGCGCAGGTAACCGCGATGAGCCGGGACCATGCCGTAGGCGGAGCCGTGGAACTGGCGCGGATCGAGCGCCGCGTATTTCGGCGCGGTGTCATCGAGCACCTGCAACTCGCACATGCCGGCGTAGGCGGGATCGCCCTCGCCGGGATAGCGGATCGCGAGCCCGTTGTTGCCGCCAGGCGGCAACTTGAACTCGAGCCGCGCGACGAAGTTTCCAAACTCGCGGTCGGTGTGGATCGTGCCGCCCTTGTCGATGCGGCCCGCGATCGCGTCGCCCAACACCTCGTAGCTGTCGATCGCTCCCGCCCAGCCGGAGAAATCGCGGCCGTTGAAGATCGATTCGAAACCGGTCGGTTCGATTTGGCTCAGCCACTCGTTGGCTTCGGTGGAATCGAGTTCGCGCACGCAGATGTTTCGCCACCGGATCTCACCGCCGTGAGTCTGCAACTGGATCGGCCCGGCGGCGGGAATAGGAAGCGAGCGCTTCTCGTCGAAGTAGTTTTCGAGAATCGCGCCGTCGACGACCTTCTCGCCGTTGAGCCACACCCACGTGCGGCTTCCGCATTGCACGATCCGGAAACTGTTCCACTCGCCGAGCGGCCGGTCGGCGAGCACGAGCGGATCCTTGCCTGGCTGGCCGGGGCTGTTGTTCCACAAACCGCCGGAGCCCTTGTCGGCGCCGGCTTCCCAATTTCCTCCGGCCTCGGTGCTGTCCCAGATCTGCACCTGCGGACAACCCTTCAGGTAGATGCCGCTGTCGGCGCCCGC
>DATKCJ010000274.1:0-22613 GCA_035513275.1 Opitutaceae bacterium | reverse complement strand
GGGCACGAAGCACCAGGGAGAGCACGGTCACACTGCACGACACCACTTCGACTGCCCTCCAGCATGTTCATCGCCTCCACCACGCAAGCTCCGCTTGCTCCAGCTCTCGCAATGACAAACGCGTAGGTTGACGCGCGCGCGCCGTGGCGGGATCACCGGTCGGCTGGTGGGCGCCGCGTGGGGGCACGCGGCCTACAGTTAACCAGGACCCCCGTGCTCGGAGAGCCCGGGCTACCTTCGCAACATGTCCCCATGCCTCACACGATCCGATTCTCGCGCATCACCGCCGCGTAGTAGCGGGCTGAAAGCTTTGGCGTGCGCACCTGCGTCGCGAAGTCGACATGCACGATGCCGAAGCGGCGCTCGTAGCCGTCTTCCCACTCGAAGTTGTCCATCAGCGTCCACACGAAATACCCACGCACCGGTACGCCGTCGTGGATCGCGCGCTGCAACTCGCGCAGGTAGGCGCGCAGAAATTCGCGGCGATTCAGGTCGTTGACCTCGCCACCAACAACCGGCTCGTCGTTGTAGCCGCATCCGTTTTCCGTGATGAAGATGTGCTCCACGCCGTAGGTCTCCGCCGCGAATCGCGTGCCCCAATACATCACCTGCGGCACCCAGTTCAGCCACGAGCTGTCCGCGCGGGGATACGCAGCGGGCATGGGCACCACCTCGGGCTCGCCGTCTGAACCGGCGCGCACGAAGGGAGCGGTGTAGAGATTGAGTCCGAGAAAATCCGTCGGCGCTGAAATCAACGCGAAGTCTCCGGGCCCCACGCGCGGAGCGGCAGCGCCGCAGTGGGCGAGGTATTCGTCGCTATAACCGCCTCCGTAGATCGCGCCGAGCAGATGCACGTTGCGCCGCCGATACCACTCGCGCGCGGCGGCGATGTCGGTCGGCTCCTCGGTGACCGGGATGCATACGTCGCTGTTGTCCGTCAGTCCCACGCGCGCGCCCGCTCCGCCGTGCGCGCGAACCGCCCGGACCGCGTGGCCGTGCGCGAGAAGTGCGTGGTGGTAGATCTGATTCAGTGTGCCGGCGTCGACGCGCAATCCTGGCGCCCTGCCTCCGGTTCCGTAGGCCAGCTCGGTGAAGCACCGGATTTCATTGAGCGAGATCCAGTTCTTCACCCTGCCCGCGAGTGCCGCGACCACAGTGTCGGCGTAGTGCGCAAACGCATCGACCGTCGCGCGGCTGCGCCAGCCTCCGCGGTCCTCGAGTGCCTGCGGAAGGTCCCAATGAAAGAGTGTCACCCACGGCGTGATGCCGTGGCGTGCCAGCTCGTCGATCAACCGCACGTAGAACGCGAGCCCCGCGGGATTCACGTCGCCATCCCCTTTGGGAAAGATCCGCGGCCACGCGATCGACAGCCGGTAATGCTTCACGCCGAGCTGCGCCATCAACGCGATGTCTTCCTTGAAACGATGGTAGTGGTCGCAGGCGACCTCGGGCGTGTCGCCGCGATTCACTTTCCCCGGCATGCGCGAGAATCGGTCCCAGTTCGATTCGCCTCTCCCGTCAGCGCGCGCGGCACCTTCGATCTGCGCCGCAGCAGTGGCGACTCCCCATACAAAGTCGTTCGGAAAGTCGGACGATGACATGATTCCTCATTATGTCCCCGTGAGAAGCCGGTGCCATCTGGTTTTAATGCACAAATCCGTTTGCCGCCGGCTTTGTTGCACACAAAAAAACCCCCGCCGAGTTCCCTCGGCGGGGGCTGAAGATTCCCTTTGATGTCCGGCTACGTTAACAGCCGGCCCATTTGGGACGCGCGGGGAGCAAACCCGCCCGCGCGTCCAGACAGGATCAGAAGGAGATGGTATTTGTGACTGCCCAGGACATGCCTTCGTTGATGCGTTGGGCGGCCACGACACCGTCCGGGTTGATCGAGATCGGCGTCAAACCGACATTCTCTCCGACATTGCGGAGGTTGAGTTGGATACGCCACTTGATGCCCTTGGAGATCTTGCGTTCGTAGCCCACCCAGACGTCGAAGTGTTCTTCGGTATCGCCGAAGAGCGGCTTGTTAACGTCTTGACCGGAATTGTCATTCTTGAGGCCGTAGCCGAGGATCTGCTTGTCCTCCCAGCGGAAGGCTCCGCCGAGGTTGAAGCCCCTCAAGGCTCCGTCGGTGAAGTTGTAGTTGGTGATCGCACCGACGCGTTTCGGACGGAGTTCGGGAACCAGGGACCCATTGGCCTCCTGCTGGAACTCGAGCTGCGAGATGATGTTGTCGCTGTAATAGCGACGCAGGTTATTGTCCCCGCCCCACCACAGCCGGATATCGCCAGCCGGACCCTGCAATCTGGCCCACTGGGTATCGATGAAGTCGAGCATGGGCTGGCCGAGGCCTTCCCGATATGCGTTGGTCTTGGCGGCATTGACCTGGATGTTCCAGTTGGGCGTCGGCGCCCAGTTGATCTCGAGTTCGTAGCCCTCGGAGGTGTTGTCGATCGTGCCGTTGGGCGTGATTCCGTTGATCGAGCCGTTGTTTTGCGAGGAGAACCTGGTGGCATAGCCGCCGGTCGGACTCCCGAAGTCGCCTGCTGCCGCCGCGTCGATGAGCGGCTGAATATTTCCAGTGGACCTCCACGTCGAATAGGCGGCCTTGAGAGCCGGAACGTCGGCGTTGATCGCATAGTTCTTAAAGAACTGCTCGTCGATGCCCGCCATCCAAGCATCCATGGATGCAAGCTGCTTCGCCGTGCTGGCGTGGTCCTTGAACAGATCCGTGCCCGGAGCGTAAGTGCCGTTTTCGTTGCCCCAGGCATTGTCGTCAACCACAGCCCAGTTCCAGTGCCAGAATTGATTGGGGTCGAGTCCTTCGTGTCCAAACGCATACGCGAGCGTGTTAGCCGTGCCCCAAGCCTCGAGCTGGTAAAGGTAATACATGTTGTTTCCGAGGAGGTTGCTGCCACCGGGCAGGTTGGCATTCTTCACCTCGGTCTTGTATTTGCCGATCTTGATGTTGAGGCGGTCGTCGAAAGCGCTCAGGACGATCCCGTAGTCGACGCTCTCAGCGTTCGGGTTGTCGAGCGGCTGGCCGTCGTAGTTGTAGCGGGCCTGGACGCGGCTGTTCTCACCGTGATTGTAGTAAGCGCTGATGCCTGAGAGCACCGGGACGTTTTCCAACAAACGGCTCGGCATGTGGGCGACGACGCCCCAAGAAACCGTCTCGCCGGTGTTTTCAAGAGCCTTCCTGGTCTGGCCGATCCGAGTCGAGACGACACCCGTCTCGTCCTTGCCGCCGTTCTCTTCGGTCGGCGTGTAAGTATACGTTACGAGTTTGTCTTCGCGATATCCGACGGTCGGCACGATAAGACCTTCGAACAGGAAGGCCTGCCAGACCGCGGCTTGCGAGTCGATGACCTGATCGGTCACGCCGAAATTGGTGATGAGTTGCTCCCGATCACCAGCGTCGGCGTTGAGAATGTTGGTCTGAGTGGAGACGCGGCCCGCGTAATTGAATGGATTTCTAGCCTGAATGTCGGTGCCTCCGAGGAGATTGGTCCATTCCGCGCCGGGATCGACGTAGCTGGAGCTCTCGGAATCGGTCGAGGGCAGCCATTCCGTCTTGAAGTAATCGACGTTGTAGCTGCCGGACGGGTTGTAGTAGGTCTGGATCGGTCCGAGGTTAAGTCCGCTGGCCGAGGAAAGGCCGAAGAGTGGCCCGCTCAAGTAGATGATCGGTGTGATCCCGCGTGGCGCCTCGGTAATGTCGGTGTTCTCGCCACCGACGGAGAGACCGTCGGCCCAAGCGTGTGTCGTCGCGCTTGGCGCCCAGGAAGTCAGAGCCTCGTGGTTGTCCTCACTCGACATGAGCCCGGTGAACCGATGCGTGCCGAGAATGCGCGCCAGATTGGATTTCTCTTCGAGAAAGTCCGAGGCTCTGATTTCGCCGAAAACAGTCAGCCGGAGGTTCTCGCGATCGCGGTCCGTGCGGTTGTTGTTGGAAAACCCTCCGCCGGTGTAGGCCGCGCCGGCCATCGGATTCGCGTAGGGCTGCGACGATGAAGGCGTGAACCCGTAAGCCATGTAGCTGCTCGTATCGAGGAGCATCGCGGTGTCCGGATCTTCATCGTGGTCGACCGTCGTATACTGTGTGAGCTGGTTCTGGAGGTTCTTGTTAACGTCGATCGAGATGTAGGGCCGGCTCCAGGCCGAGCCTTCGCGCCACTCGGAGTAGCTCTGAGAATCGTAGACGAACTCGAGGCCGAGGCGGTTATTGAGGAACGTCTGCGCGATCGAGATACTCTTGGCGTCCCATTCCTGAAATTCACGCTTGTTGTCGCCGTCGATCAGCTGGTTGTAGAAATTGAAGATCGTCGGATCGGTCAGCGTCTGATCCTTGTAGTAGCCGCGGGTTGCGAGCGGATAGCGTCTATCCAGTTCTGCGATACCTTCCACTTCGTCGATCTTGTTAATCGCCAATGCGTAAGCATTCAGGCCGCCGACGCGCAGCGGCGAACCGTAAGGAATGCTTATCGGGTTGTTGCCCGGGACACCGTCCTCGTTCAACGCCCCAGGAAATGCGCGCGGCGCCTGACGGGAGACGAAGAATGGATCCTGCTCGCCATTCATGAACCAGAAGCCGATGCCCCCGTTGTTGAGCGCGCCGCCGTCGACCACGCCCATTCCCGGCTGGTAGGGCAATGGATTCAGCACTCCCGTTGCGCTGGCGATCGAACCACGTCCGGGATCGCCACCGCCAGTCTGGCTCCAGAGGAACATGTCGTAGACACCCTTCCCAAAGCCTATCTTGTTGTTCACGCCATCGCCGGCGTAGTCTTCGAACCACAGCGAGATACCGTCCTCAGGTGGGAGGATGCGCGGACGGTTGGCCCTGATCTTGGCGCGCTCGTAATTGGCACGGATGGTCGTCCTCCCAGCCCATTCCTTTGGCAGCAGCTGCGGCTCGAATGTCGCAGTGACAAAGCCGCGCTTGTCCTCACTGAACGCCGGTTCTTGCCGGTACTTTTGGTCGTTGAAGAGCCCGGACATGCGGATGGCCAGGAGGTCGTCGATCACTTCGAGATTTATGTCGGCCACCCAGCGCACAGAACCATACTTGGAAATCTGATTCTCGAACTTGCCGCGGTTGCCTCCGAAGCTCGCAATGATCGTGTTCGCGTTGATGATGCCCGCGGGGCTGCCGACGCCGAACAGAATTGAGTTCGGTCCGCGTTGGATTTCGACGCGATCAATGTTGTAGCTATCCCACGGAATGTCCGTGAGGAAGAAATTGCGGGTGTTGTCCGCTTCATCCAAGCCGCGCACACGCGTGTTCCGTTGAGGAGCGAGCAACTGTCCGCGGTCGCTGGGGCCCTGCGCATTGCCGAAGCCGCCCCAGTTGCCATACAACCCACCCACCTCCGTGTTCGTGGTGTAGGTGAGCAAGGCCTCATTGTTGTGCGAGCCGGTGTCCTTGAGGAACTGCGACGTAATCACACTGAGAGGCGAAGCGAGATCCCTCAAATCGGTGCGCAAGCGCGAGCCACCAATGGTCGCGGTGGCACGGTAGGTGCCGGCATCCTCTTCGCCGGACACAATGAACGGATCGAGAACGATGACTTCGCCTTCGGCATCGCCCAAGGTCGATTCCGGCGCTACTTGCGCCGCTGCGGGAAGGATCAGGCCGATCAAGCCTGCCGTGAGTGCAAACAGCCGTCGGAGACGGCGAACGAGAAACCGAGTCGGATAGGTCTCAGAATTCATGGATTCAGGAGTTTGGGATACTGCGGGAGAACTTTCTTCCGCTCTTCAGCCCGCACAGCCTGCACCTCGGAGTGGGGTAAACAGACCGTTCGGAACCGAAGAGTCGGTGGGTAGTTTGATGTATCGTTAAATCAGATGTGATTTATGGTTCAATCCTTTTCGCGAGTTTTCTCGAAACGCCTCCCTTAGCTCGTTCAGCCCTCAGGTGTGCTCTTGCCGATAAGGGCCAGGCACTCCAGTGCCGCGAGCCCCCACTGCGCCGAGCCATTCGTAGAGACAAACGGCGCTTCCTCCACGGGTCGCAACACATCGGTTCCGGCGACACTCACCCGTTGCGGAACCCGCCGCGGACGCGAACCCTCCACGCCGCCGGGCGACTGGAAGAACTCGTTCCAAGCCCGACGCGCGAGCCCTTCGTCGTTCTTCAACTTCGCCGCGTAGGCCGTGAGCCGCGAATGCCCTTGGACAAGGTTGATGCCGCTCAATGCCTTTCCGAGTCTCTCCGTCTGGAGTTCCTTCGAAGCGTTGTAGAGCTCGCAGTAGTCGAGCCACACCTTTCGGAACTCCGGAACGTCGAGCAACTGGATGAGCTCGGCGCAAACTTCGACAAGTCCGAACACCGCATTCAGATGCGAGATGCCGACATTGTTGTGCGTCGCGATGTCGTAGGCGCCGCTGTTGAGATTCATCGTCAGCCCGGTGGTGAAGAACCCATTCGGCTGTGCGCCCAACGTCGTCATGCTCGCAATCAGCCGGTCGCGCATCCGCGGATCGCCTGTGCGTTCCCACTCGGTGAGCCATGCACCGGCCATCGATCCCCAATCTGTCCCAACGCTCAGGCCGATCGTATCCGCATCCTTCGGCTTTGCCCGGTCGAGATCGCCGGGAGTAATCGCCGAGGCGAGCTTGCGACCTGGTGGGATTCGCAGGAGCGCCCTCCCAGCTTCGATCTGCTCGCGCATGAGATCGCCGACACGTTCATCTCCCGTGAGGTAATAATAGTAGCGACGGTTGATGGCCGTGCTGATGCGGAGCTGCTTCGCGCTGCAGCCCCAGTGCAGGACGTTGTGACGCGAGCCCAGCGGCGCGAACCGGCCGATGTGGTGCACGTCGACTTCGCCCGTGTGGCGGGTCATCGCCTCGGCGAATCGAAACACATCCGCGCGGCTGCTGCTCAGGAAGTAGAGCCAGAGCCAGATGTCGGTCGACAACTCGGAGTTGTCCCACGCGAAGCCACCGATGTCGTAGCGCCACTCATGGCGGTCGGCGTCGTAGGTGTGCATCACGTCGCCATAGTTCCAGTAGCCATACCAGCGACGCTGTTCCTGCTGGTCGCGGTAGAAATCGAACTGCCACGCGAGCTGATCCTCGATCTGAGCGCGCGCCGGCGTCGAGCGATCCACCGGGCTCCACATGCCGCCGAAGACTTCGCACGCATGGAGGTGCTCCGGTGTTGGCACAAGGACAGGCGGCTCTCGCACGATTGCAGCGAGCTGCGCGAGTCGCTCACGCGAAGGCGTCGCCGGCATGGCGAACAGGAAAAGCTCGCTCGTGCGCGCGACGCCTTCCGGCACGTCGAAGCCAGGCTCGTAGTCCTCGTAGGTGATCTCCAAGCCGCCGTTATATTGCTTCGCGAAAGTGTCCTGCCCCAAACCGTCGTGGTAGCCTCGCAGGTCCATCGCGGCCGCAGCCGGCGCCCAGACCCACGCGGTCACTTGCGCTGTCTCGCCCGTGGCACCGCGGATGTCGAGCTGCGCCGGGTGACTCTGCCAAAAGTTTCGGATGCCAAAAGCGAGTCCGCCGTCCGGCGTGCCGACATAGCCCAGCCCGCCTGCGCGCTCGCCCTGAGCCGCGACCAGCCAAGTGTAACCCTCCTTCGTGCGCTTGCGGATGTCGAAGCCGTCCGCGCCGGATTGCAGGAGCGTCCAGTCGTCGTAGGCCGGAATGTATTGAAGCACCGAATCGAGTCTTCGCTCCCAGTTTTCCAGCGCAGGCGTCGCCTCGCCCGCGACTTGCGCGGCGCGCACCAGCTCGCCCGGGTTGCGGCGCAGACCGGTCAACCCGCGCACCGCCTCGCCGAACAATCCATCGCCTTGTCCGGAGAATCGCACGTGCCGGTCCTGGAGCTCACCGCGAAGTGGAACGTCAAATCGAATGCCGAGACCGCGGATGAAGTCCTTCCGCTCGTCACCGTCAAAAACGATCGTGTGCAAGACGCGCAAGGTTTCGCCGCCAGAGTAGAAATAAAGGCGCACGACAAACGGGAGCCAGGTTCTCGAACCGTCAGCGACTGCGTGGCGTCCCTCGAGTTTGACCACCGCACGCACCGGGCCGGAGTTTTCAAGTGCGACGCTATCAAGCACGCCCTCAAACGGCACTTCGCGCGTCACGCCCGTCTCGCTGCGATCCTCAAGCAGACAGACCAGCCGGCCATTCGCAGCGATCGCCTTGCCGTCGCGCATCAACGCCGGCACGAGCACGCGGCCCGATTTCGCAACGCGACACTGAATCACGCCCGTGTCGACTTCGATCGCATCCGAGGTCTCAGCCACCTTGAGCGGATGCGCGGGCGCCGCCGGCGCACCCGACGTCACTTCGTAATGCTCCGATGCCGGCGCGTCCGCCGGGATCGTGTGCGCGGTCCACTTCAACGAGCCGTCCGGCCAGGTCGCGAGCGGCCACGACTGCACGGGCACCGACTCGCCGCCTTTCGCACGCAGCTCAAACGAAGTTTCCGCGACATGCTTGCCGCGGGGCCACGAGACTCCCCATGTCGTCCCCGGTTGCGCGGCGGGCGCAGCGCCATCGAGCCAGCGGATTGGAGCCGCGCCGGGAGTCGATGGTGTGATGGCAGTGCGCGCAACCGCCGCGGGTTCGCTGGCGTCGGCACGCGTGGCGAGTCGCGTGGCGACGGATGCGATCGCTGCTGTGCGGATGAAATTTCGGCGGGTGATGGGTTTCATGACGGGTAGGGGAAATAGGGTCTCGGGTCTGGGGATCTGGGATCTGGGATCTGGGATCGGAGAGTCGTTCTCGTAATCGTTCTCGTTCTCGTGATCTCGAGGGCGCTCAGAAGGAGAGAACGATGGAGAGGCGGCGCTCGAAACGAGGCCCGTCGCCCGGTTTAGTCGATGTGAAACACCTCGCGCAGCGGCTGCGACACCGGACTCGAGTCCGGGTTGGCGCGCATCACATCGGCCATGTGTTTCCACCAACGCCGGCACTCCGGGGTCGCGGCGATCGCAGCCCAGCGCTCCTCGTCCTCGATCTCCGCATAACCGAAGAGCTGGCGCGTTTCCGGATGCAAAAAGATCGAGTAGTTGTGCACGCCGTGCTCCTTGAGGACCTTCTCAAGCTCGGGCCAGATCGGTCGATGGCGTCGCTCATACTCGGCCTCACAGCCGGAATCGACAGACATCACGAAGGACTTTCGAATCATGGCAGCGCTTGCGGGGTTGATGGGGTGGGAAGAAAACCGGGCGACTCTAGTCCGAATAAGCCGCATTTCCTGCCGAATTGCGATTCAGGGTAGCGATGACAGTCCGAAACCTGCGCGCGACTCGGCGACAGAGGTCTGAATCTTGTTGAAACAACCCGGGGCGCGACAATCGTCTGACAGTCCGGCATGCCAAACCCCACGCTGCGCACCTTGGCGAAGTCGCTTGGCCTTTCACGGACCACGATTTCCGACGCCCTCCGGGGCTCCCCTCGCGTCAGGCGCGAGACGATCGATCGCGTGCTGAAGGCGGCCAACGAGGCGGGCTATCACCGCAATCCGCTCACCGGGGCTGTGATGTCGCTGCTCCGCCGCTCGAGCGGGCAGGAATTCCGGGGCGTGATTGCCGCACTCGAGATCGTGCCGTCCGACATGCCGGACCATGCAGAACGCTACAGCAGCGCCATGATGAAGGGGATCGTGAAACGCGCGGGTGAACTCGGCTTCAAGGTGGAGAAATTTGAGATCACGCCGGACGGCATCCGCCTGGAGCGCCTCGACACAATCCTGCACACGCGAGGCATACAGGCGCTCGTAATCCTCCCGGCGATGGGCTTCCCGGATTTTTCCGCGCTCGACTGGAGCCGCTACACGGGAGTCTACATCGACTACTTCATCGACCGGCCGCCGCTGCACTGCGTGTGCTCCGATCACTACCGCTCGATGGTCGCGCTCTTGCAGCGACTGCACCAACTCGGCTACCGGAAGCCCGGCTTGTTCATCGACATCCAGCTCGATGAGCGACTGCAGTTCCGCTGGGAGGGCGCATTCGTGGCACTGCAAAAATATCTGCCCGAGATCACGGAGGTGCCGCCCTTGCGACTCGAGTCGCCGCATCGCCAGGAATTCTGCGACTGGTTTCAGCAGCACCAGCCGGACGTCGTCATAGGGCACGAATACCAGGCGATGTCCTGGATGCGCGAACTCGGCGCGAAGATTCCGGAGACACACGGATTCGTCTGCCTGAACTCACTGCGCGCCCCGAAGGAATGTGCGTCGCTCGATTTGCAGACCGCCGAGCTGGGCGAACGCGCGATCGAGTTGGCGACGGCACAGCTCCTTCACAACGAGATGGGGATCCCGCGCCAGCCGTCGCTCACTACGATTCCCGCACTCTGGGTCGATGGCCCAACGGTCCGCGACACGCGGCTCGCGATCGCTCCCGCGCGCGCCGTCAAGGCGCGGCAACCGACTCGACGCAAGGGAACCCGTCGAGCTGTCGAAGAGCTTCGGTAATGATCGCCGCGTTGAGCTCGGCGCCGGCCCAGCTCGTGTGCGTGTGAGCGTCGGCAAAAAGCGCGTCGACTTTTTCTGCACCGAGTCTGTCGTAGCGCGCGGCGATCCATTCGTTCAGATCGAGAAAGGCCACGCGTTCCTGCTCGGCCACCTCGCGCGCCCACGCCGCGGAGCTGTTGACCGAGCGGACGACCTTTCCGTCCTTCCAAATCTTCCGCGGCACGAGCGAGCAAAGAACGGGCGTCACACCGGCGGCCCGGGCATCGCGCACGAATCTCCGCAGATACCAGCCGTTGGTGTGAACGATTTCGTGCTGCTTCGTGAGCATGTTGTCGATCTCCTCGGTCTCCTCGCCCGTGCCCGGAAGGGATCCGCGAGCACGCGAGTCGTCGTTGATCGGACCTCCGTCGTTCGTGCCGAATTGAATCACGACGAAATCTCCGGGCTTCATCAACGTGAGCGCGCGCTCCCAGTGCCCTTGCGTCTGAAACGTGCGACCCGTGTGTCCGCCGATCGCGCGGTTGACGATGTTCACGCACGCAGGGTCGAACAACTTTGCGAGCGGCTCGCCCCAGCCCCACTGCCCGCCTGCGCCGTCGCCACCGCCGTTGCGCACAGTCGAATCACCGATGAGAAACACGCTTGGCAGCGCTGGATCCGCCGGCTCCGGAAGGTTGAGCCAGCCGATCGAATCGGGCGCGATCGCCCTGCCCTCGTCTGAAAGAAGTCGCTTGAAATCGACACCTCGCAGCCCCGCAAGGCCCGCGATCGCAAGTGATGCGTTCAACTCCGCTCCAGCGGGCCCGGTGTGCACGTGATCGGTGGGAAACAGCGCGCGCACCGCCTCTTCGCCAAGGCGCTGGTATTCGTCGGCGATGAGCCGTGAGTGATCGACGAACGCGACGCCCTCCGCGCGCGCAATCTCGCGAGACCAATCGCGAAACCTCCCCGGGCCGCGCATCACCGTTCCGTCGCGCCACGTGTTGTGGATCGTTTGCGAGAAGACGATTGGCGTGGCGCCGCGCTCGCGCACGTCTGCGATCATCTTCCGCATATACCAGCCGAAGGTGCGCACGATCTCGTGCTTCTTCGTGACGGCGTTGTCGATCCCCGCGGACTCATCGCCGAGGCCCGGCAGCGTGCCGCGGGCGCGCAACGGTCTCGTCGAGCCGGGCGGTTCTTCGTTGATCGCGCCACCGTCGTTCTGGCCGAATTGGATGAGAACAAAATCGCCGGGCCTCACGTCGGCGATGAGTTCGTCCCACGCTCCACTGGTGATAAACGTGCGACTGCTTCGGCCAGCGATTGCGCGATTGTCGACCTTCACGAGTGAGGATTCCAGTAACCTCGCAAACAGCACGCCCCATCCCTGAAGCGGCCCGTCGCCGTAGTGCGCCGCGGTCGAGTCGCCTGCGATGAAGATCGTGGGCTGGCCCGTGATCAGGATGCTCCCCGAGACGGGAATTTCTCGCTCGAGCGCGCCCCCGGAAGTCTGCACGCTCACGCGCTCGCCGGGCTCGCCACGAATCGACGCCGACTCGAGCGCGCCGTCGCGCCAGGTGATGTCGACCTCGAAACCGCCGCGCGCGCGCACGCCGCGCACCTCGCCTTCTTTCCACACCGGTGGGAGCGCTGGAAGCAAAACGATCTCCGCGGGCAAGTCGCCTTGCGCAGGCGAACTTTGCACCAGCATCTCTGCGATCGCCGCAGTGCCGCCGAAATTGCCGTCGATCTGGAACGGCGGATGCGCGTCGAAGAGATTCGCGTAGGTGCCTCCGCCATGGAACGTGATGCCTTCGATCTGCCCCGCTGGCGTCAGCAGCGAGCGCAGCAAATCGCTCGCGCGCTTTCCGTCGCCCAGTCTCGCCCAGAGCACGAGCTTGTGCGCGAGACTCCAGCCTGTGCCGCCATCGCCGCGTGCGTCGAGCGTCTTGCGCGCAGCCTCGGCGAGTTCCGGTGTCGATCTCGCGCTGATCTCGCTGCCGGGATACAAACCCCACAAGTGCGAGACGTGCCGGTGGTGCGGTTCCACGTCCTCATACTCCTCGAGCCATTCCATGATGCGGCCGTCGGATCCGATGCGCGTCGGCGGCAGCCGCGCGCCTTTCACGGCGAGTTCTTCCTGGAGCGCTTCATCCACGCCAAGCACAGCCGCGGCCTCGCGTGTCGCGTCGAAAAGCGCACGGATGATCTGGTTGTCGAACGACGGGCCGAGGCAGATGTGCGCCACCGTGCCGTCGGCCATCCGGAACGCGTTTTCGGGCGAATTCGCCGGTGCGGTGACGAGCCATTTGTGCGACGGCTCCTCGATCAACATGTCGAGGTAGAATCGCGCCGAGCCTTTCATGATCGGGTAAGCCCACTCGAGGAATGCCCGATCGCCGGTGAACAACCAATGCTCCCACAAGTGCTGGCAGAGCCACGCCGAGCCGGTGGAAGTTGCACCCCAATTGGCGCCCTCGCCCGGCGATGTGAATCCCCACGGATTCGCGAGCACGTGCGCCACCCAGCCATCTGCGCCGTAGTACTTGCGCGCGGTGCGCGAGCCGGGCTCAACGAGCGATGCGATAAGTCCAAACAGCGGCTGATGGAGCTCGGACAGATTGCACACCTCCGCGGGCCAGTAATTCATCTGGACGTTCACGTTGAGATGCCAGTCGCCATTCCACGGCGTCTGCACCGATTCGGCCCAGATGCCCTGCAGGTTTGCCGGCAACCCGTCGGGCCTCGACGACGAGATCAACAAGTAGCGGCCGAAATCGAAATAGAGCTGCGCGAGCCCCGGATCGCTCTCGCCAGACGACTGAACCACGAGCCGCGCTCCGGTCGTCGGAAGCGCAGCGGTCTCGGGCGAGGTGCCGCCCAGCCTGAGACCAACGCGATCAAACAACGACCGGTAGTGCGCGACGTGGCTGTTGCGGAGAACCGAGTAGGATTTCACCGCCGCGGCCTCGAGATCGGTTGCGGTGGTCGCGATGGCATCGTCCACTTTTCGTCCCGCGAATGACTTGATGTCCGTCGCCGCCGTCACGAGGAGCATCACTTCGTTTGCTCCATCGACGTGCAGGCCACCTTCGATCGAAGTGACGCTGCCGCCGGAGTTGACCACGCGCACTCGCGCCGCAAAGGCGGTGTTGTCGCCGCCCTTTCCGTCGGGCAAACGACCCGACATCAGAAGCTCGTTGGTGCCGACGACGGTCGTCGTCGCGCGCTCCGGTCGGTCCAGACGGATTTCGAACGAGAGGCTTTGTGGTTTGTCAGCCATCAGCCGAACGACCGCGACTTCGTTCGGCGCGCTCACGAACGCCTCGCGAAAGTAGCGCACACCTCCGCGCTCGTAGCTCATGCGGCCGATCGCGTCGGCGACGTCGAGGTCGCGTGAGTAGCCCGCTGCGTGAGGTGCGGGATCCGTCCGCACGTCGGTCCCTGCGCTCACGCGCAGGGCTACATCGGAGAACTTGAGCCGCAGATCGCCGAGCACCTGGTAGGACCCGTAAGGGATGTTCGCCCCGTTCGCATGGCCCGAACCAGGGCCCGCGCACGTAAAATTGTCCGCAACGAGTTTCTCCGCCTCGGCGTTCTTCCCCGCGAGCAGCAAACGCCGGATTTCTGGCAGCGCACTCGCCGCATCGGGCCGGTCCGCATCTTGCGGCGAGCCGGACCACATCCCGGATTCGTTAAGGATGATGCGCTCTTCCTCGACACCGCCGAAAAACATCAGGCCGAGCGCGCCGTTGCCCATCGGAATGGACTGCGTGAAGTGATCCGCCGGCGCGTTGAAACGCACGAGTCGCTCGGGCCGGGCCGTCGCATCCTGAAGTTTTGTGATCAACGCGCGCGGCACTTCCGCCACCGTGCCATGACGCATCCGCTCCGGCGTGCCCTCAAACGGCATCTCGAGTTGCGCGGAGACGTCCTCCCACGTCTTCATGTCGAGCGACCGCATCGCGCCGTAGCGACGATCGCGGTAGGCGTCGAAGTAAACGTAGTAGTCCGCGCCCATCTTCACGACCGTCGGTCCCTCGACCCACAAACCGGGCGGCGTGAACGGATCGCCGAGCGATTCGAATGGTCCCTGCGCGCCCGCCGCGATGGCGACGCGCAGGTGCTTCTTCGGCGGCGTCACTGTCTCGTCTTTCACGATGAGCCATTGCTTCTCGCCGTCGCGAAGCAGCGTCGCGTCGATCACGCTGAAGCCGGGATCGTAGAACAGCCGCGTGGGCGTGCAGGTCTGAAAGTCCTTCGTCGTGGTGCAATACATCCGGTGGTTGTAGGCCGACTCCGACGTTCCCGCTGTTTCCGGGAACCGCCCGGGAATCGTCGATGCCCAGAAGATGACGAACTCGCCGCGTGCCTCGTCGTAAGCGATCTCCGGCGCCCAAGTGTTTCGCACCGCTGGCTCGTGCGCCATCACCGGCAACTCGCGCTGCGGCGACCAGTTGATGAAATCGCGCGTCGACGCGTAGCCGATGCCGTTCTCGTTCCAACCTGTGGTCCACACCATGTGCCACGTGCCGTCCGGCCCGCGCGCGATGCAGGGATCGCGCATGAGCTTCTCTTTGTGACCGATGAGAGGCGCAAGGAAACTGCGACCCTCGTTCAGCGCGTGCCACTTGAGGCCATCCTCGCTCCAAGCGAGGCGCAGGCCGTCCTCGCCGTTGCGCGTGAAGTAAGTGAAGAGCAACGCCGTGTCCGCAGCGCGCGCCCCGAGAACCATGCCCAGCCCAATCGCCAGACATCCAATCCTCCGGGCGTGTTTGTAACGTAATACGTTACAACCCGCGCTTGGCGCCCCTCCCGTCAGTTTGTAACGTATTACGTTACAAACCTGACGGGCCGCCGCGACCCAAGGCACCTTGTCACCGATCAAGTGACAGGCCGTCTGCGCCTTCCAAGGGGAAGCATCGGCAAGTTTGTCAACTATTGGTTGACTCGTAGTCCGGGCGGTGACGGCGACGGGAGTGAACAGACACCGGATCGCGGAGTGCGCGGGCAACACTTGGAGGGCACACGAGCGGAGCAGCTTCATTGAAAGGAGAATCTTCAGTCATCGCTCGAAGCGGAAGACTAGCGTGCCCGATTGTGTGCCGCTGATCGTCCGCCGCTGCGATTGTGGGCCGAGTTGCTCCGGCGCGTGGAATTTGTTTCGCATCGCTGGAATGACTTCGAGAAACGCCAGACCGACGTCGGGAAGGTCAAGCAGGCCGTTCACGCCATCGCGTGGCCTGCCGATGCCGTGGAACGGCACGCCCGAGACATTCTCGACTGTCATGCGCTGCTCCGCGGTTTCGATCGACAGCCACCGCCAGTCGCGGAAGTAGCCTGTGAACTCGGGATATTCGAAAGTCTCGCCGGGCGTTGAGTCGTTCCACGCGAGCGCATGCACATCGATCACGCCGCCCTCCATCCGGTTCTGCCACACGCGATACGGCCCGCGGCCGAGCCAGCGCTTCGACTCGAAGCCGGTTCCGGGGGGAAGAAGTTGAATTCCCGCGATGTCGAATTCGCCTTCAAGCGTGTAGCTGTAGTCGAGCCGCCACATTCCGTCGCCGAGAGATCGCCACTCCGTCGCGAAAGCAGTCTCCGGCACCTCGACCTGCACAAACTTCCGGTCTTCGCGGCGATAGGCGATCAGCTCCGCAACAAGTCCGGCCGGCGCACGCCCAGTTGAACCCTGCGCCAGCGGCGCCGACGCAACGGTGACGTGATAGGACCACGTCCACAGTTCTTCTCCGCCCGGCCCGATCGCCGTCGCGTGCAGAAAGTCCGCGCCGGTCCAATCAACTGGCAACGGAAGCCGGAACTCGCCCTCTTGCCGTGGCGCGATCGCGGTCAGGTGCACCTCGCCTGAGTGGAGTTCCTCAAGCGCAGTCGTGGCTGGGCCGCCGTCCTTCAGCAAGCGCCAGCGGATCTTGCACGCGTCGAGGCTTGTGAAGCTGTAATGATTTGAAACCGCGAGCATGCCATCCCAATCCGCCGTGAGCGTCGCAGGCGCGCTGATCTGCACCGGCGACCAAATTTCCTTCACCGTGAAGAAACTCCCCTCCCTCTCGTGGCGCGGGCCGACGATGCCGTCGGGCGCGAGATTGCCGGCGTTGTCGATCCGGCCGTCCTGATCGGTGCGGGCGAGACCCTCGTCGGCAAAGACCCAGAAGAATCCACCTGCGACCGTCGGGCTCGCGCGCCTCGCGTCCCAGTAGTCGCGCAGACCTGCACCGATGCCGCCGTCGTAGAGTCCGTGCAGAATCTCGGTCGGCATATAGATCATCGGGCCCGCGCAGAGATTCACGTGTGAGTCCCACACTTCGTAGTGATCGGTGTCCACATCGCTGAACTTCGCCCAAGGGTGGAGAACGGGACGCTTCTGGATGTCCCACTTGGCGAACTCGCCGTCGACCTCGGTGTTCCAGCCGCCCTCGTTGCCGTTGTCCCAAAAGAGAATGCTCGGGTGGTTGACGTCGCGGCGAACTATCTGGCCGATGAGGCGCGTGCCTGTTGGCGTGTCGTAGAAGCCCTGCCAGCCGGCCAGCTCGTTCAGCACGTAGAGGCCAAGTTCGTCACACGCCTCGAGGAAGTGCTTGTCGGGCGGATAGTGCGACATCCGCACGGCGTTCATGTTCATCTCCTTGATGAGCCGCGCGTCGGCGTAGCTCTGCTCGCGGGAGATGGTGCGGCCCGTGTCGGCGTTGAAGCAGTGTCGGTTGACGCCCTTCAGAATGATCTTCGTGCCGTTGAGATAGAGGCCGTCCTCCGGGCGAACTTCGAAAGTGCGGAATCCAAAAGTCACGGCGGGAGCGCCGTGACTGATGTCGCCGCCGAGCGGCGACAGCTTGAACTGAACTTTGTAGAGATTCGGAGTTTCGGCGGTCCATTGCTTGATGTCCTCGAACTGTCCATGGAGCACTGCCTTATCAGCACCCGGAGTCAGCTCAACAACAAGAGGCGAGCCGACCGGTGTTCCGTCAATCTCCTCCAACTCCGCCTCAAGTCGCGCAGCGACACTTAGTTTTTCGCCGAGGTGCACCTCGGCGAAAAACTCGCCGTCGTGCCGCGCATCGATGCCGGTCCACTCGATCGACTGCACAGGCCGCGCCTCGAGCCAGACCGGCCGGAAGATGCCGCCGAAGATCCAGTAGTCTCCGATCCGCTCGGCGCGGTTCACGCTTTCGTTCGCTGATTTCTTGCTGACGGTGACTTCGAGCAGGTTGGTGCCGCCGAAGTTCAGAAGCCCGGTGATGTCGTAGTCGAAGCGGTAGAAGGAGCCCTGGTGAACCGGACCAGCGGACTTTCCGTTGATCGCGACCTCGGTATCCGTCATCGAGCCCTCGAACACGATTCGCACGCGGCGGTCGCTCCACTCCGCAGGCACGGTGAACTCATGGCGGTATTGCCCCTGCTCGTCGGCAAGCGGTGGCGGGTTGGGATTGTTGTTACCCGGCCGGTGATGAACGCCGTAGTTGTAGGTGCCGAAGCCGTGCTGTTCCCAGCACGAGGGCACGGGAATCGTCGTCCATTGGCCGCTGTTTCGACCGGCGGTCACGAAGAACTCCCACTGAACCGCGTCCTCGGGTCCGTTGCCGGAGAGCATCAGCTTTTCGGTTTCGCGCGCGGTCACGCCCGGAGCGAGGAGTAGCAAGAGGGCAAGCCACGGCCAGGGAAGGCGTGTCCGAGAAATCATTGCCGGAAATCAGACTCCTCCAACCGGGAGCGGTCAACGTCCGCCCGGCGAAAGATTGTCGGATCGTTCGGCGGGCCATTTCCGCAGGTAGGAGCCCGCTTGCGGGCGATTCTGATTCCGCGTGTAGCCTGCCCCGCGAGGAGCGGGACAGTGGTGGATTCCGCGGCCACGGGACGCCCCACCCCAGAAAAATCCATCGCCCGCAAGCGGGCTCCTACATACGGACAAAATGCTTCAATCCTCCTCCGGCTCCACGTCCGTGCCGGGGAGTTTCAGCGCGAACGCGTGCAGGCACGGCGCTTCGCCGGGGCCGAGGGCGGGCATCGTGATTTCGATGGCACCCCCGGTCTCACGCCATGCAAGCGCGCCGGGCACGCCGAGCATCGTGATCTTCGCGCCGGTGGGCACGCGCACGTCGCGGAGCGTCAGCGTCTTTCCGGGCCAGCCGGCAGTGATCGCATAGAGCGCATCCGGTTTCTTCGTGTAGAACACCTGCTTCACCGCCCTGCCCTCGCGCGGCTCCTGGCCGACTTGGTCGAGCAATGCGTATTTGACCCTGTATTCGCCGTATTCCTGCTTCGGGCGTTCTCCCTCGGTCCATTGCGCGGCGCGCGCAGCAGTGCGCGTCCCGTAGATCGCCTCGCCGTTGACCTTGAGCCATGCGCCGATGTCGAGCAGGCGCTCCTCCATCAACGGCGGAATCGTGCCGTCGGCGGCCGGGCCGATGTCGAGCAGCAGGTTTCCGCCGCGACTGACGAGGTCGATTAACACAAGGATCAACTCGCGCGAGGTTTTGTAGTCGTCGGCGCGCTCGGCGCGGTTGAGCCCGTAGGAATGGCCCATGCCGCGGCTCTCCTCCCACGGGTGTGAGCCGTCTTGAAGTCCCGCGGTGTATTCGGTCGTCCAGTAGCCGCCGTGCTTGTGGCGGGTCTCTTTGCCCCACCTGTCGTTGACGACGACGTGCTCGCGAACGGCCGACTCATTGAACAACCACGCGAGCAGTTCCTCACTCTTCCAATCCTTCGACGGAATCTCCCACTCGCCGTCGCTGAAGATGATCGCGGGTTCGTAGCGCGTGACGACGTCCTTGAATTGCGGAGTCATGTGCTCGGTCACATAGCGCGACTTGTCCGAGAGCCACAGCGGGTTGAACCATTCGTAGAGCGAGTAGTAGAAACCGAATTTCATTCCCTTCGCGCGCGTGGCCGTGGCGAGTTCGCCCATCAAGTCGCGCTTCGGTCCTATCTCAACCGAGTTCCACGCGCGGCCCCAGGTGCGGCTGGCCTCCGCGCTCGGCCAGAGCGCGAAGCCGTCGTGGTGCTTCGAGGTCGGCACGACATACTTGACGCCCGCGCGGGCGAACACATCGGCCCATTGCGCGGCGTCGAAGAGCTCCGCTGTGAACCGCGGTGCGAAATCCATGTAGTCGAACTCCGCGCCGTAGTTCTTCGTGTGAAACTCGCGCCACTCCTCGGCCTTGGGATCGTCGCTCCGCACGTTCCGCCAATACCACTCGGCGTATTCGCCGTGCTTGCCCCAAGCCGGCACGGAATAGACGCCCCAATGGATGAACACACCGAACTTCGCATCGAGAAACCACGCGGGCATCGGTCGCCGGTCGAGGGAGTCCCACGACGGCTCGTAGCGGACGGATTCCGCGGCGCCTGACGTGAGAGAACTGGCATTTGAGAGCAACAGGACGAGGACGAGACAGTGGGATAATTTCATGGGACGTGATGCGCAATCGCATTTCTACCGGAGCAGTCGGAGGCTGCCAATGCGGATTTGGAAGGGAAAGCAGCGCAGCCGTCACACGGACGCGCCCCTCGGCCCATTCGACAGGCTCAGGGCGGGCGATGGGCGCGCTACCTCGGAGGCGTGCGAAGACAGGCGAGTGACTCACCCCGCGGCCGTGCGAAGCAGCAGCCAGAATCCGGCGAGGATACCGCCGGAAACTCCGAGGCAGGCGATGAAACCTATCGCGTCGACCTTGTCCCACTTCGCGAACTCCCAGTTCGAACCCGCGCCGAGCAGCTTGGTTTCGTCGAAGCGGCGGGGGTTGCGCCGCGTTTCTTCCATCGCCGCGATCTCGAGCTCGGGCGTCGCACCGACGGGAGTCTTCATCTTGCCGAAGAACAAATCGGTCCGCGCGCGGTCGGGCGTGCGCGTGAAGAAGCTCACGAGGACGAGCACGACAAACGGGAACAGGCCGTCGTAGATGAACCGCGCGGCGTTGCGGCCGCTCGGCGTGAACTCCGCCACCGGCACGCCGACCTTGTCGAGCACCCACAGCTCGATGTGGAAACGGCTCGAGCCGATCAGCGGGCTCGCGAGGTCCTTCGGATTCTCGCGGATGACATTCTGGAAAAACACGGGATCGAGCCGGCTCTCGCGCTCGACGCGGAGAGTGAGCGCCGGATTGCGCGTCATCGATTCGAGTCTCGGCGCGATGAACGAAGGGAAAACGATGTTGAGCGTCGCCGAGATGATGACGGTCGCCCACACGGCCTTCGCAGTGAGCCGGCGCCAGAAATAGATGAGCATCACCGCGGCGCCGAACGGCACGTTGACGGTGAGCAGGAGCTGCACGACCTCGTAGACGTTGTCCATGCCGACGGCTGCATAGATGCCCATAGCGAGGATGAAGACGATCGCCCAGCGGCCGACTGCGACCATGCCGGCCTCGTCCGTGCCCGGACGGAACCACGTGTAGATGTTGCGCGTAAACAGCGCCGAGACAGCCATCGTCTGCGCGGCGATTGTCGACATGTTCGCGGCGAGCAGGCCCGCCATCATCAAGCCAAGGAAGCCGGGCCTGAGGAGTTGCAATGCCATCGTGCCCCACACGGAGTCCGGATCGGAGAGCGCGTCGCGCCCTTGGTAGAGCGCGACAGCGATGAGTCCGCAAAACGCCCACAGGATGATCATCACGCGCTTCGCGTAGGTGCCAGACACGGCGCCGAAGCGCGCGGCGAACTCGTTCTTCGCGGAACCGGCCACCGACATGTTTCCGATGATTCCGTGGATCTGCACGATCGATATCATGAAAATGCCGAGCAACTCCCAGCCGCCGATGCCTGCGGCGCCGCCACCGAGCAGATCGAACATGTCCGACGGCACACGCGCGGCGAGCTGGTCCCACCCCCCGATCGCGGAGAGCCCGAACGGAATCAAGATGAAGGAAAAGATGACGATCAGGATTCCCTGAAGAGCCTCGTTGACCGCGGCCGCGGCGAGACCGCCCATCACGATGTAGGCGCCGACGATGAACGAGTAGATGATGTAGTAGGTCCACTTGCCCGCGTCGCTGTGGATCCACGAAACGTAGCTGCGGAGTTCGCCGCGCTTGTTCTGCTCGCGAAGCACGTCGAGCCGCTCGCCGTCGACTGCGACGAGCTCACCGGCGCCCTGCAGCGCCTGGAGCTTCTTGAGTTCTTGATAACCCTCGACGGAAGCGCGCTCCGCGGCCGTCCACTTCACCTCGGGCTTCACGAGGAGCGAGGCGGTGACCTTGTAGCCCACGAGGTTTCCGAAGCCGATGATCACGATGACCGTCGCGAATATCTGAAACGCCGCGTAGAATCGCGCGAGCGCGCGGCTGCCGAAGCGATCTTCGAAGAGGTCGGCGACCGTGACCAGTCGCACGCGCCGGAACCACGGGTTCATGAACCAGTAGTAGGGGTTCATGAAGAGCGTCTGGAGCGAGAGCCACACGCCCGAGGCGCCCTTCTGGTAGACAAGGCTCGAGGTGCTCACCGCGCCGTTCGCGTCAGTGGCGTTTCCGAAGTTCAGGAAAAACTGATAGGCCTTGCCGAGCTTGCGGCCCGCGAGAAAGAAACCCTCCTCGCTCGACGCGGCACTCGATGCGCGCCGGCCGATGTAGACGACGACCACGAGGTAGCCGATGATGATAAGGAAATCGACGACATGGAGGCTGCCAAAATACATGTTTCGTGAGGGGTTCCGCGGGGGTGGCGGGCGGGGCGGGGCAACGCAGGCAACCATGTGCAATCCGCTCGGCAAAGCGAGCCGCCATCAGACAGTCCGCAGGCAATCCGGGTCGCACCGCTCAGTTTCCGCGCGGGCCGCCGGTGCGCTCGAGTTCGCGGGCTAGTTCCAGGTTCTTCTTCACAGTCTCGTCTCCGGGCCGCAGGCGAAGCACTTCCTCGTAGGTGGCCGCAGCGTCGCGGAACTGCCCGGTCACGAGCTGGCAGTTTCCAAGGTTGTTGAGTGCCTGGGTGTGGGCGGGTTCGACAACCAGCGCCTCGCGATACGCGGCCATCGCGGAGTCGAACTTCTTCTGGCCCGCGAAAATGTTGCCAAGCGCGAAGTGGGCCTCAGCCAGTTGTGCGTCGAGCCGGATGGCCTCCCGGTAGGAGCGCTCGGCGCCGGATGCGTCTCCGCGCTTCGCGAGGCGATTGCCCACTGCCAGGTGCGCCGCGGCGAACTCCGGCTTTAGCCGCACGGCTGCGAGATACGCCGCGTCCA
>DATKCJ010000273.1:0-6505 GCA_035513275.1 Opitutaceae bacterium | reverse complement strand
GATGGATACATCTGGCTTGGAACGCCCGCCGGCCTCGTGCGTTTCGATGGAATCCAATTTACACATCTCGACCTCGCCGGCACCTCCGGGATCGGGGCCGGGATCGTGACCAGTCTCGCGACAGCCAGGGACGGCGGTCTGTGGGTGGGCATGACGAACAACGCATTCGGTCTACACGACGGCGAGTCCTTCGCCTTCAAGGGAAAGCCGGCATGGGGCGGTGCGGCGTTCGATGTGCAGTCAATCCTGGAATGCGACGACGGAACTCTCTGGCTCGCCGGGAACACCGACACCGCCCGAATCACGCGCGATGGGGGTTTTGAGACCATCCTGCAGGCGACTGAATCGATTCACTTCAACACGCTCAGTGCGTATCGGGATTCGAAGGGTCGCATGTTGCTTGGCACTGCCAATCAGGGCACGCTCTACTGGCAGGCAGGAGTGCTCGAGAAGGTGCCCGCTCCCATCGGAGGAAATCCGATCGTTCACTGCTTCGCCGAGGCTTCGGACGGCCAGATCTTCATTGGCACGCAGTTCGGGCTCGCCCGTTATGACGCCGACTTGCGCCCACTGGAGTTTCTCCTTCACGGAAGTGAGGTTCGCGCACTCCTGACGGACAGTCACGGCGTCCTTTGGATCGGAACGACCGGCGACGGACTGTTTCGCCTCCGCGACGGCGCGTTGAGCTCGTTCCGAAAGATCGACGGGCTGGCAGGCGGTGCCGTCAAGGCGCTGGCCGAGGATCGCGAGGGCAGCATCTGGGTCGGGACCTCGGAAGGACTCAGCCAGCTCACGAATGTGAAGTTTCCGGTGCATGCCGTCGTCCACGACTCCCAGGTTCAGGACGTCACGGCCGTTGGCGCGTCACCACGCGGCGGGATCTGGGCGGCGCATTACGGAGGCGTCACCTACTTTGACGGCCGGAATCCGCCTGAGATCCACTCCACCGGGTCGGGCCTGCCAGTGGGTTTGTTCAAGCGTGTCTTTGAGTCGCGCAATGGCGACGTCTACATGGTGTGCGGGAGCTCCACTCTGGTGGTGATGTCTCGTGGCAAGGTGGTCGTGCAACACGAGGCCGAAAATATGGTGGTGGGAATGGCCGAGGATGAGCATGGGGTGGTCGTGTCCGTCGGAGCGAAGTTGTTCCGCGCCGGTCCGGACCATCTCACCCCTTATCCGTTCCCCGAAGGCCGGGAGCCCCAGATGGACTGGATACTCAATTTGGCCGCGGGGCGCGATGGCGCCGTCTGGGTTTCCTCGGTTGGCGGAATCTTCCGGATCAAGGACGGAGCCCACCAGCAGTGGAGAATCCCGCTCGACGGCGAGGGCGATCCACGCGTGATGTGGCTGTGCGAGGACAGCGACGGCGTCGTCTGGGCCGCGCTTCTCTCCGGAATCGCACGCCTGAAGGACAACGAGGTCCGGACGATCACGCGCAGCCACGGCCTTCTGGACGACAACATCTACTCGATCGTCCCCGACGACCTCGGCAATCTCTGGATCGACTCGGGCCGCGGGATCTTCCGTGTGAGCCGCAAGAGCATGAATGATTGCGCCGACGGCGTCATAGACCGCGTCGAGTGCCTCGCGTTTGACGGAGAGGAATCGGTCAAGCCGTCCGACAAGACGAAACAGGAGCGGGTCGCGGCCAAGTCGACCGACGGGCGGATCTGGTTCCCCGCTGCGCAAGGCGTGGTCGTCGTCGATCCCGCGAATATTCCTGTCAACCTCGTCGCGCCCCCGGTGCACATCGACCGCGTCCGCGCCAACGGCAGCGAAGTCGACATCCGCGGGGAGATCGTAGTGCCGCCGGGCCGTGGGGAACTGGAGATCCATTTCACAGCACCGAGCTTCATCGCATCGCAGAAGGTGCGCACCCGTCACCTCCTGGAGGGATACGACAAGGGCTGGGTTGAATCGGCGGGCCGCCGCATGACCACCTACACCAACCTCAAGCCGGGGCCATACACCTTCCGCGTGATCGCAGCCAACGCCGACGGAGTGTGGAACGACACCGGCGCCGCGGTCGCGATCCGTTTGCGCCCGCATTTCCGGCAGACTGTCTGGTTCCGGTTGATTCTCGGCGCATTGTTGGCGGGCGGCATCGCCGGCGTCTATCGCTGGCGCATCCGGTTTCTCGCGCGCAAGGAACAGGCCTTCTTGGAAAATCGGCTGCTCCTCGAAGCCGAAGTGCGAAACCGCACGGCAGATCTGCAGAGCGAGAACACCGAGCGCAAACGCGCCGAGGCCGGGCTGGCCAATTCCCTCTCCGTGCTCAATGCCACCCTCGATTCCACCCTCGACGGCATCATGGTTGTCGACCGGGAGGGCAAGGTGAAGCACTTCAACCGCCGTTTCGCCGAGCTATGGCGGGTCACGCCGGAGCAACTCACTTCCGGCAACAATCGCTCGGTGCTCGGCTCGGTTGCCAGGCAATTGAAGGACCCCAGGGGTTTTATCCGGCAGTCGCTTGAACTGTTCATCGATCCGGAGGCGGAGAAATCCGACGTGATCGAGTTCAAAGACGGCCGCATCCTCGAACTCTACACGCGGCCCCAGAGCTTCGATGGCGTGAGCGCAGGCCGGGTTTGGTGCTTCCGCGACATCACGGAGCGCAAGCGGATCGAGGCCGAGTTCACATATGAGCGCGACCTCCTCCAGGAGCTCCTGGACAGCCTGCCCGACAAGCTCTACTTCAAGGATCGCGAATCCCGCTTTGTGCGTTGCAGCCGCGCCTTCGCAGCCCGGTTTCACCTTTCCGACCACGAGATCATCCGCGGCAAGACCGATTTCGATTTCTTCGACATCAGCCACGCGCAACCGGCCTTTGACGACGAGCAGGAAATCATGCGCACGGGCCAGCCGATCGTCTGCAAGCTGGAGCAGGAAAGCTACGCCAGCGGCACCGTCGCATGGGTGTTGACGACGAAGATGCCGTGGCGCGACGGCACCGGCGCGATCATCGGCACTTTCGGAGTATCCAAGGACGTGACAGCCTGGAAAGAGACCGAGAGCAAGCTCACCGCAACGCACGAGCTGCTTTTTTGAAAACGTCGCGACAGGCCGGCATGGCGGAGGTTGCGACCGGGGTGTTGCACAACGTGGGCAACGTGCTCAACAGCGTGAATGTCTCCACCGACGTCCTGCGCCAGACGCTGCGCAACTCAGAGGTCAAAACGCTCACGCGAGTCGCCGGCCTGCTTAAAGAGCACTCCGCCGACATGGAGGAGTTCCTGACCGTGAGTCAAAAGGGCCGCATGCTGCCCGGCGTCGTCATCCAACTCGCCGAGCGACTCGAGATGGAACACGCGACACTCAACGCCGAGCAGGAGCACCTCGCGCGGAACGTCGAGCACATCAAAAACATCGTGGCGATGCAGCAGAGCTACGCGACCGTCTCCGGCATCCGCGAGAAGGTGCGACTCGCGGATCTGCTTCGCGATGTCCTGCAACTGCACGCTGTCAGCTTTGCGCGACACGGCATCGAGGTGATCCGCGAATATGAGAACTTGCCGGAGATGATCATGGACAAGCACAAGGTCCTGCAGATCCTCGTGAACCTCGCCTCCAACGCGCGTCAGGCGATTGACGAGACGATGCGGCGCAGCGGGCGCATACACGTGAGTCTGCAGAAGTCCGGTGGCGACCGCGTCAGAGTTTCCATTTCCGACGACGGTGTCGGCATCCCGCCCGAGAACTTCACCCGAATCTTCTCGCACGGCTTCACCACGCGACAGGACGGCCACGGATTCGGCCTGCACAGCGGCGCGCTCGCAGCGCGCGAGATGGGCGGCTCGCTGACAGTCGATAGCGCGGGCGCCGGCCTCGGAGCCACGTTCACACTCGAGCTCCCCATCGAGACCGTAGGGGCAAAAGGATGAACAAGGTTGGAAAACTCCTTCTGCTGCAGGCGCTGGTCGCAGGGTTTGCGGGTCCGGTTGGTTTAGCGCTGAGCCCCGACGAACGGCCCGCCAACTACATCGCCGCGCATTGGGACACCGAGGACGGACTGCCGCACAATTCCGTCAAGCAACTGTATCAAACCCGCGACGGCTACCTCTGGATCGGCACCCAGCAGGGACTCGCGCGTTTCGACGGGATCAACTTCACCACCTTCACCCGCCACAACACGCCGGCACTCACCAGCAATCTCATCACGTCGATGATGGAGACGAGCGATGGGAGTCTCTGGATCGGCACCGGCGACGGGCTGTTGCGTGTTCTCGACGGCGCGTTCACCCGCTACGACAGACCCGACGGCCTGAGGAGCACAGTCATCAACGCGCTCTGTGTTGCGCCGGACGGCTCGTTGTGGATCGGCGGACGAGAAGGCGTGACCCGGTGGCACGACGGAAAATTCATCAAGGACATCGACACCTCGCCCCACGACACGACCGGCATGCGCAACATCGCTGTCGACCGCGAGAATGCGATCTGGCTGACGGTCGGCACCGGCGCGCTGCGCTACAAGGACGGCGTGTTCACCTCCTTCGGTCCCGCGCAAGGTTTGCCCTCACAGGAGCTGCAAGCGATCAGCGAGGACCCTGATGGCCACATCATCGCCGTCACCCAGAACGGACTGCTGCGACTGGAGAACGGTCGCTTCGAGCCCCTCAAGGGCAATGAACAGTTGTCCAGTCTTCGGGCTAACCGGACGCTTGCGGATCGGGCGGGCAATCTTTGGGTCGGCTCCGTCGCCGGATTGGACCGCTGGCACGAGGGCACCGTCATCCCGTATGCCGACACCCACGGAAACGGGTTCGGTGTCGTCGACGCGGTCATCGAGGATCACGAGGGCGCCCTTTGGGTCGGCACTTCCGGCGGTTTGCACCGGCTGACCGATCGTCGCGCCCACTCACTTTCCGTCGAGGACGGAATTCCCGGCAGCCTCGTGCTGAGCGTGAAACAGACTCGCGACGGCAGCGTGTGGGTCAGCAGTTGGGGCTCGGGTGTCACGCGTTTTCACGGTGACACGAGCACGCACCTCTCGGTCGGCGCGCCGCTTTCGCATGAAACAGTCTCCGCGATCTACGAGGCGCCGGACGGCACGATCTGGCTGGGCAATCGCGGCAGTTCACTCGACAGGCTGAAGGACGGCAAGGTCACCACCTATGTTCTTCAATCCGGAATCCCGACGAGCCGGCCCGTCACCGCGATGCTCACGGACGACGACGGCACCTTGCTTCTGGGCATCGGCAATCGCGGATTGTTGCAGCTTCTCGACGAGAAAATTGTCCCTGTGCCTGAGACGTCTGTGCTGACCAACGCGCGCGCCACGGTCTGGTGCATCTATCGAACGGCAGACGGCCGGCTCTTGATCGGCACCAGTCTCGGCCTGTTCGAGCGACGCGCCGATCGCACGTGGCAGCCTGTGGAACTTCCCAACTTGAAGACGCCGGTGAGCGTCCAGGACATCCTCGAAGCAGATGACACCCTTTGGCTCGCGACGGACGGGCATGGTCTTGTGCGGTGGGAGGGCGGCCGGGCCCGCGCATATGGCTCACATCAGGGAATGGTGGACGACACCCTCTTCAGTGTGTTGGACGATGGCCATGGATCTCTTTGGGTGACCTCTGCGCGCGGCCTCGCCCGGATCCGCAAGGGCGAATTTGCCGAGATCGACCGCGACTCCATGTCGAGCTTGAGCAGTGTCGTCTTCGGCCGGGTGGACGGGTTGTTGAGTTCCTCCTCCTCTGGCAACGGAAGTCCGTCAGCCATCCACCTCACGGACGGGCGCCTCATGATCGCGACCGACAAGGGCGTGGCGGTGATCGACCCGGCCTCCCTTCCGATGAACATGCGAGCGCCGACTGTGGCGATCGAGAGCGTCCTCGCCGATGACCAGCTTTTACCTGCGGGCCGGGAAGTCACGATCGCTGCCGGAAGCAGCAAGCTGGAAGTTCGTTACACGGCATTGAGCCTCATCACCCCCAAGCGGTTGCGCTTCCGCTATCGGCTCGAGGGCTCCGACACCCGCTGGATCGAGGCAGGGCATGATCGAAGTGCGCGCTACACTCATCTCGCTCCGGGCCGATATACCTTCCATGTCCTTGCGAGTAACAACGACGGCGTCTGGAACAACACGGGTGCGACCATCGCGATCACGATTTCGCCGCATTTTTACGAGACGCTGTGGTTCAGGCTCGCCGTGGTCGTGCTCTCAATCGGCGCGCTCGCGTTTTTGGTCGGCTGGCGGCTGCGGCAGCTCAAGAACCGGCAGCGAGCGCTCGTCCGCGCCAATGCCGAGCTCGATGAGCGCGTGCGCGAGCGCACCACCAAACTCGAGCAACTCCACGCACAACTGCTCGTCACATCGCGACAAGCCGGCATGGCCGAGGTCGCCACGGGAGTGCTGCACAACGTCGGCAACGTGCTCAACAGCGTGAACGTCTCCGCCAACTTGATGAGCCAGATCCTGGGCACTTCCGAGGTCACAAGCCTCGAGAAAGTGGCCGCGCTGCTGCGCGACCGCAGCGGCGATATCGACACCTTCCTACACACCGAT
>DATKCJ010000272.1:0-13789 GCA_035513275.1 Opitutaceae bacterium | reverse complement strand
GGCGGGGTTCCAATCGCTTCCCGACGACCGCCGGCTCCTCGAGTTTTCCCAACAGCTTGGCATCGGCAACTACGACCTGCGTGCCGTGGACTGGAAGCAGTTGCGATCGCCATGATTGCACTTGTGTCGACCGCAGGTTCGCGGCGATAAAATGGTCATGGAACTCGCGGAATTTGGACCTGTTTTGGTGCAGATCGGCATCGCAGTGACGATCGCCGTGGGCATCATCGCGGTGAGCCACATCTTCGGCCAGCGCGCCCGCGGTTCGAAGATAAAGGATTCCGCATACGAGTGCGGTGTGCCCACCGACGGCGCCGTGCAGACGCGCTTCTCGGTGAAGTTCTACCTCACTGCGATGCTCTTCATCCTCTTCGACATCGAGGTCGTCTTCCTCCTTCCGTGGACGGTGATCTACCGCGAGTTTCTTTCGATCGGCGTGCCCGTGCTCCTGCCGGGACTATTCTTTATCTCACTTCTCGTGGTCGGCCTCGTCTACGAACTGCGCAAAGGGGCGCTGGATTGGGAGAAGTGACGCCGGCGCGCCGCGGGCGCGCACGATAGCCTCTCATGCATCTCGAAAAGTTCATCGCGCGCCGCAGGATTGTGGAAATCGAGGGCGCGGATCTCACCGCCGCGCTTCGCGAGATGCTCGAAGTCACGGCAGAGTCGTTTCCGGATCTCAACAAGGAACAGGTCTTGAAAGGCTTGCTCCAGCGCGAAAGCACGATGACGACCTATCTCGGCTTCGGAGTCGCGCTGCCGCACGTGCGGATCAAGATGAAGCGCCGTTACATCCTTACGGTCGGGCGCAGCCAGTCGGGCATTCGCTATGACGGCCTGAAAGAGGATGAGCGGATTCACCTTATCATCCTGCTCATCGCCGGCGAGAATGCGCGCGACTACTTGCGGGTGCTCGCGGCCGTTGCACGGTTGATCAAGGACAAGGAATTCGTCGAGGGCCTCATCTCCGCGCCCACGATCGAGGATCTCAACCGGCGGCTCTACGCCGGATTTGGCGGCATCCTCGAGAGGACTGCGCCTCAGCAGCAGAATCGCGTCAACCGCACCATCCTTCGCCATGCCGAGAAGATCGCGCGCGGCACGCAGTGCCAGGCGATCATGGTGTTCGGCGACACGACTTCGAGCATCGGCCAGGTAATACAGTTGGCGAAGTCTGCAAAGAAAACGATCCTCGTGACACGCAGCCTTTCGGAGAGCGGTGCTGCTGAGAATGAGTTTTCCGAGGTGATCCAGGTGAAGTCGTATTCGACCCAGCGGCTCGCGCAGTTGCGCAGCGCCGTGCTCGTCGCACTCTCTCGTGGCACGCTTCAAGTCACAGACCGCGTGTGCTGCGTGGGTGGCATCGCGGCGAGCAACCAGTTCGACACGGTCGTCGTTGTGGAAATCGAGCGTGAGTTCCAGCCGCTGCTCGCAGGGCAGGCTGACTTGCTCCCGGCCGACGTGAAACCCGAGGTGCTCGAGCGTGTGCTCGCGATCGCGACGGAACTCTCCGTCGAGGGCCGCGAGGGCAAACCCGTCGGTTGCCTCTTCGTCGTCGGCGATGCCGCGCGCGTCGACCGCATGGTGAAGCCGCTCGTTTTGAATCCGTTCTATGGCTACAAGGATGAGGACAAGAACATCCTCAATCCGTTCATGGACGAGACAGTGAAGGAATACTCGACGCTCGATGGCGCGTTCGTGATCCGCGGCGACGGTGTTGTCCTTTCCGCCGGCAGCCTGATCCAAGCCGCCGATTTCGACCATCCGCTCCCCAGCGGGCTCGGGTCGCGGCACGCTGCCGCCGCGGCTATCTCGGTGGCTACCGATTGCGTGTCGATCGTCGTTTCGTCCAGTTCGGGACAGCTAACCCTGTTCCGGCGGGGGGTCATGGTTCCGCTGACCGAGAAGAAGACCTCGGCGGTGACCTGAAGAAGGGCCGGAGGACGAAAAAGGGTAGGGCGCCGCCCGAGGGAGAATTTCCTTGCGAGCCTGTCCGTGCGCCTGCTTTGTTCACCCTTCATCACATTTCACCATGGCAAACGAAGTAGTCATACTTGAGTGCACAGAAGCCCGCAAAGAGGGCAAACAGGCGTCGCGCTATCTCACGATGCGGAACAAGAAGACCGTGACCGAGCGCATCGAGAAGAAGAAATACAATCCGTCGCTTCGCAGGCACACGCTGCACAAGGAGATTAAGTAATCCGCAGCCGCCTTTGGTTTTCCAAGGCCGCCGGTAAACGCCGGCGGCTTTTTTCGTGCCCGGCTCCGAGTAGCCTCTAGGCGGAGCGGCCCGAGCTCGCACCGTTCTCCGTCGCAGAGCACTGTTGCAGCTCGCGTCGTCGCGCTGATCGCCATGCGTCGCGGTGCTTGCGAATCCAGTCGAGCAATGCGCGCTCGAATCCTATGTCGTAGCCGAGACGCTCTGACTCCAGCCACTTGTGACGAAGGATTTCCTCACGCTCAGCGAGGAACTCCTGGTAGAGGCTGGATTGTTTGACGAAGTCGCGGCCTTCCAAGTTGTGGGGTATCGTGGGCATTGCTTGGGAAATCATTTATGAAGCGATTTGCAGCTGTCGTCGCCCGTCCTCGGAGATCATGTCCGGATGCCAGCTCGGCTCCCAGATGATCTCGACTCGGGCGGAAGCGACACCGGAGAGGGCCAACAGGCGTCGTTGCACATCCGTAACAATGCTCCGCGACATCGGGCATCCAGTGGACGTGAGCGTCATTTGAACCTGTATATCGGCCCCTTCCGGAGCTTGGTTTATGACAATTTCGTAAACTAAACCGAGGTCCACGATGTTCACCGGGATCTCCGGGTCGCGACAATCCCTCAGGGCATTGAGGATGGTTTCGCGGTCAATGGACATCTTGGAAAGATAGCGGTCGCGCGCGCGGTGTCAATCAGACGTTGCTGGGTAGAGACTTGCGAAAACAGTTTGGGCGATGTCGCGAAACACCCTGGAAGCCTCGTGTTCGGGCTGACTTACGACGATTGGCGCTCCTGAGTCGCCCCCTTCGCGGATCTCCGGAACCAGCGGTATCTGCCCCACGAGGCGGGTGTGCAGTTCATCCGCAGTCCTCTGACCGCCGCCTTCGCCGAAGATGGTGATCCGGGCCCCATCCGCGCCCACGAACCAGCTCATGTTCTCTGCGACCCCGAGGAGCGGCACATTGACCTTCTCGAACATCGTGCCTCCGCGCCGGGTGACTTGGGCTGCGGCCAGCTGGGGCGTCGTAACGATGAGCGCACCATCCAGCGGGATCGACTGGACGAGTGAAAGCTGCGCATCGCCCGTTCCCGGGGGCAGGTCGACGACGAGCACCTCCAAATCACCCCAGCGGACGTTTTGGACGAACTGGCGGATCGCACTGGTGACCATCGGCCCGCGCCAGACGACGGGAGTCTCCTCGGTGATCAAGAGGCCCATCGACATGACTTTCACCGAGTGGCACTCGATCGGGATCAGCCATTGTCCCGTTTCATCGACCTCGGGGCGCATGCCCGAGATTCCCATCATCAACGGAACCGACGGGCCGTAGATGTCGCAGTCGAGCAAGCCGACGCCCGATTTGCCCTGTTCGGCCAGCACTTGAACGAGTGCGCAAGCGAGGTTCACCGAGAAAGTGGATTTGCCGACGCCGCCTTTGCCGCTCGCGATGGCGATCGTTTTGCGGATTCCGCCGGGGGCCTTCGCCGCGCCGGGCGCGCCAGTGGCTGGGGGCGCTTTCGTCTGCGACACCGCCATGTCGATGACGATGTCCGTGATGCCGGCCTGATCCTTGAGCACGCGCTCGATCTCCTTCTTCAATTGAAGTGGCACGGTTTGGTCCGACGTCGTGATCTGCAGCGCGACGCGCGCGACACCGTCGACGACTGCAGCCGACTTCACCAAGCCGAAGGAAACGATATCGCGGCTGAATCCGGGATACTTGACCTGCTTCAGGATTTCCTTGAGCGACTCGGGACTCACTTGTGGTTGCGTTGCCAGGATTGACCTCGGACCGACTCGCAACGGCCTTGCAATTTCACTCCTGATATGCGGCTCTGACGGAAAGGGACGCGTCAGGCGGTGTAAAACAAAAACGGCACTCCGCGACCGCTTGCGGGTCTTTCTGAATCCCATGATTCGCAAAATCGCTTTCTGCATTCTACTCGCCGCCGGTTCATGTGCGGCGTTCGCCCAATCTCGCGAGATCGGCACCGTCGACATCGCGGCCGACGCTCGCGCCACCACTGTGCGCATCACCGGTGATGCCGATCTGCGTCCGATCGCCGAGACTGCCTTTCGCACTCACGGACGCTACCGCGTGACTGCGGATCGCGCCTCCTACGTGATCAACTTCACCGCGGCGGGGGGCAACCAGGTGCGCGTCGAAGTCTCCACCGGAAATCCAGCGCGCTCCGTATTCGCCGAGACTCTCTCAGGCACGAGCAAGCGCAACGCGCTGTTCCGCGCCGCGGACGCTGCAGTGCGGCAGACGAGCGGCTTGCCGGGATTCTTCGCGAGCAAACTCACGTTCATCAGTGATAAGAGCGGCAAGCGCGAAGTCTGCACGTCGGATCTATTCTTCGGCGAAGCCGTCCAACTCACGAACGACCGTGCTGATGCGCTCTCACCCCGCTGGTCGCCCAACGGATCGCAGATCGTCTACACGAGCTATTTCGGCACGGGATTTCCGGACATCTACGTGATCGACGTGGCTTCGAGGCAGCGCAAGCCACTCGCCACATTCAAGGGCACGAACACTGGAGCGCGTTTCAGTCCCGACGGCTCCCGCGTCGCGATGGTGCTCAGTGGCGAGGGCAATTCCGAGATCTACGTCAAGCCCGCCGCAGGCGGCGCCGTGAAGCGGTTGACGCGTAACCAATCGGTCGAGGCGAGCCCTGCATGGTCGCCGGACGGGAGCAGACTCGTGTTCACTTCGGACAGCGCCGGCAAACCGCAGCTCTACCAGATGTCGGCAGCCGGCGGAGCGATGACACGAGTGCCTACGAACATTTCTGGCTACTGCGCCGAGCCTGACTGGAGCGTGGGAAATCCGAACAAAATCGTCTTCACGATCGCGATGGGAAGCCGATTCGTGCTCGCAGTCTACGACTTCTCCACCGGCAAGAGCACGACTGTGGCAACGGGACCCGGCGATGCAATCGAGCCCAGCTGGCTTGCGGATGGCAGGCATGTCGTGTTTACGGCACGCGGACCCAACACTCGCCGGACCATGATCGTCGATACCGAGACTGGAAAGGCGACACGGCTGAGTGGAGATGGTCTCGGACAGGTCTCGCACGCTCACGTGTTGGCGCCTCGATAGGCGCCGCGCAAAATGAAAGGGCCGCACCTCACGATGCGGCCCTCGAAGTCTCGATCGTGCGCGTCGGTCAGCCGATCGCCGCCTGGTAGCGGGCAGAGGCCGCATCCCAGTCGACGACATTCCAGAAGGCCGTGATGTAGTCGGGCCGGCGGTTCTGGTAATTCAGGTAGTAAGCGTGTTCCCAGACATCGAGGCCGAGGACGGGTTTGCCCTCGATGCCTGCGACTGCCTTGCCCATGAGCGGGCTGTCCTGATTCGCGGTCGAGCCGATGGCCAGTTTCTTGTCAGCCGTGACGACAAGCCATGCCCAGCCAGAGCCGAAGCGGGTCGCGCCGGCCTTCGCGAACTCTTCCTTGAACTTGTCGAAGCCGCCGAACGTCGCGTTGATCGCGTCGCCGAGCGCGCCCTTCGGGGCGCCGCCCTTGCCGGGTCCCATCGCCGTCCAGAAGAACGAGTGGTTGCTGTGGCCGCCGGCGTTGTTGCGCACGCCGCCGCGGATGGCCTCGGGCACTTTGCTGAGGTCGGCGATGAGTGCGTTGACGTCGAGCGCCGCAAGGGCGGGATGGTCCTTCAGGAGATTGGTGGCGTTGGTGATGTAGGCTTGGTGATGCTTGCCGTGGTGGATTTCCATCGTCTTCGCATCGATGTGCGGCTCGAGGGCGTTTGATGCGTAGGGAAGTTTGGGAAGTTCGTAGGCCATGGTATTCGCTTTCTGGGTCGATTGGGTTTGTTGGGAACGTAATTCTGTTCGCGGCGCGAAATCGCGTCAACCATCGGCAGCCGATTCCGCGCGCTTGAGCTTGAAGAAAGCCTGCAGGATGCCGAGGCACTCGTCGCCGAGCACTCCGCGAGTGATCTCGAGCGTGTGATTGATTTGTGGAAGCCCGTTGAGGTCAGTCGCACCGCCGAGGCAGCCCATCTTCGGATCGGGCACCGCGAAGACGACTCGCTTGAGTCGCGACATCAGGGTCGCGCCGGAGCACATCGGACACGGCTCCTTTGTCACGTAAAGCGTGGCTCCATCGAGCCTCCAGTCGCCGAGGTGTTGCGCGGCCTGAGTGATCGCGAGGACTTCGGCATGAGCGGTAGGATCGCGAATCGTTTCCACTTGGTTGTGAGCCGAGGCGATGATCTCGCCTTTGAACTCGATCACCGCGCCGATCGGCACTTCATCCGCGCGCCATGCGTCGATCGCGCGGTTGTAGGCCATGCTCATGAAGAACGTGTCGTCGCGCATCAAACCCGACGGATGCAGCTTCTCAAACGGGCAGGGGAGTGGGGACGAGCCGGGATTCACAGGCGGGCGGCGGAAAACATCGCCCTTGACTTAGGGGTGTCGAAACGGGCATTCAATTGATTTTGATTCATTTCGACACACATATGCTTCCGACAAACTCTCCCTGTGTGTCCTCTCTCGATGTCTGACGGCAAGTCGATCGAGGTCGAGGGCAAGGTCGTCGCGGTTCTGCCAGGGACAATGTTCCGGGTCGAACTGACGAATGGCCACACGGTGCTGGCTCATATTTCAGGCAAGCTCAGGAAGCACTTCATCAAGATCACCGTCGGTGACATGGTGAAAATGGAGATGAGCCCCTACGACCTCGACAAGGCCCGGATCACCTACCGTTTGCGCACGGCTGCCCCGCCGCCCACGCGGCAGTGGTCGAGGCGCTGAGGACTCGCCAATCATCCAGGAACAGGCTGAGGTGACCCCATGGCGCCAAACGCGCCCGAATCGTCCGGAGCCAAGCCAAACCCGCTGCTGGAAGCGGTTGACGGCTACTTGGCTGTGCTCGAACTCGAGCGTGGGCTCGCTCGAAACACGACTGCCAGCTACCACAGCGACCTGACCCAGTTCGCGAGTTCGGTCCGGGCGTCTGGATGCAGCGATTGGAAGTCGGTGACGCCTGCGAATGTCTCTGAATGGATCTACCAACTGGCCAAACGAGAATTCGCAGCTTCAAGCCTGTCGCGCAAGCTGACCGCGGTCCGTGGTTTTTCTCGATACTTGCTAAAGGAAGGTGTTTGCAAAAAAGACTTTACGGAACTTGTTGAAGGACCGAAAGCGCGCCGGAAGGTGCCGTCGTCATTGAGCCAGAAGGACGTCAACCGCCTCCTCTCGGCGCCGGATGATAGCACTCCTCACGGGCTCCGGGACCGGGCGATCCTCGAGCTGTTCTATTCGAGCGGGTTGCGGGTGTCGGAAATGTCTACGCTCCGCATCCAGCAAATCGATTTGGATCAAGGATTTATCCGCATCTTCGGCAAGGGCTCCAAGGAGCGGATCGTGCCGGTCGGGGAACGGGCAAGGTCGACTGTCGATCGGTATCTCAATGCTGCGAGACCGCGCTTCGTCAAATCCCGGACCGGATCGGCGCTCTTCTTGTCGGAGCGCGGTCTGCCGATCTCGCGGAAGACGATCTGGGTAATTGTAAAACAGTATGCGAAGAAGGCGGGCATTTCGCAGGCTGTTAAGCCCCATCTTCTTAGGCACTCCTTCGCGACGCACCTCCTGACGGGCGGTGCCGACCTCAGGGCGATCCAAGAAATGCTGGGTCATGCAGATATCTCAACCACACAGATTTACACAGCAGTTGAGGGGAAGAGACTCGTTGACCAACACGCGAAATTTCACCCTAGGGGAAAACTGGAAATTTAAAACGAGGCTTGTCGGACCATGGGGCGTTTGGTTGGGTCCTTTCCCGGAAGCTGACGGTGACTTTTTCGACCTTCGCGACTCAACTCGAAGGGAGGAATGGGACCCGAGCGGCCCGGAATCTCAAATGTCTTTTAAAAACATTTCACTGATCGCCGCCGCCGTTCTTCTCGCAACCGGCGGTGAGCTGTTTGCCACCGACCGATGGGAGACGCTGCAGGCGATCAATCTCGTCGAGAATCCTAAGAACACGTCGAAGCCGGGTTCAAAGGGTGAACTTGGACCCTATCAGTTTCGCGAGAGCACCTGGCAAATGCACACGAGCAAGCCGTTCTCGATGGCTTTGCAGCGTGACCACGCCGATGAAGTCGCGGTTATGCATTACGAGTGGCTACGGCGCGGTCTTGAGCGAAACGGTCTGGTCGCGAGCCCCTACAATATCGCCCTCGCGTGGAACGCGGGGTTGAGCGCAGTCATTAACGGCCGCATCGGCTCGCGGACACGTGGCTATGCGGGACAGGTGGTCAACCTTGTCGAAGAGCTGAACCGAAACCAAATCGCGTCACTCGCAGGCAACTAGAACCCAACAATCTTCCCCTCCGGTCGGCGAGCCAGGAGGGGGTTCGTCTGGTCACTCGTCGAGGAAGGTCTCCTGAATTGCTTCGGAGGCCTTCCTTATTTCACCGGGCTTCGCATTCAAGTGTCTTGGCGGTCGGGAGACCCGCTGGGCGACCGCTGCTTCGCGATCGGCGACGATCCGGTCGCACACGGATTGCACATGAAGTTTCAGCCACCGGAACGTGGCGCTCGCCGGCGTGTAGTCGGCGGGACCGTAGTGGTCGATCCGGCCGACCTGCCTGAGCCGGTCGTTTTGCGCGAACTCGTCGGCGGAATCTGGATTGTAGACGCCATAGGCGCGGCCACCGCTCTTCTTCACCACGGAAAAGCACGGCACGTCGCTTGGGCCGTCTGCGATGTAGACCATGTTCTGGAATGGAATCCTGCGATCCTCGGGCGCGATGTTCGCGTTCACGTCGATGGCGGGATTGCGGTTCGTGCCCTTGTTGATCTCGAAGAGCGCGCGCGTCTTTGTCGTGTTGTCGATGATCGAGCCGATCTGCGCGATCTCAGCCTCGGCATCGATCCCGAGTTCGCTTTGGCCGAGAAATCCGGGCGGCAATGGATTCTCAATGAACTCGCAGCCCCAGATCCCATCGACGAACGGTGCGATCGCGCTGCCGCGGATCATCTCGGCGATGCCCGTGCTCACGACGTAGTGCTCGAGCTTCAAGTCGTGCTTCACATATTCCGGCTTCTCGCGCAGCCAGGCGCGCGAGTCCCTGAACAAGTCCGGAAGTCCTGGATAGAATCGGATCTCCTTGCCGCACTCCTTGAGGATCTTGTTGTTCAAGCCCGCCATCCTGCCGTGCTTCACGTAGCTGAGCAGGTGGTTGAGGTAGCCGTTCTCGCCCACGACGTGCGTGCCACGCTTGCGGTATTCCTCGGTCAGCCTGTTCGCCTCGGCCCAGAACGAAGGCTCGTCGACCCCGTAGCGACGGAAGAGCGGGCTCTGCATGTATTCCGGAATGAGCGTCTTGTCGAAGTCCCAGATGCAGGCGATGATGTTTTGGGTGAACAGCGGGGCAGGCATTTATCAATTCCTCGAACGGCGTTGCGTGGCCTTGATTTCCGCGAAGAAAAGCCACATGCCGTGGCTTTCGCAACGAGCAAGTTGCCGCCCCTGAGCCGCATGACATGACACAGCTACCCGACATCGCACCTTTCCAGCGCCGCAAGGACGAACTGGACGCTCGCATGGCGGATCCCTCCTTCTACGCGATTCCACGGCAAGCGGCCGACGTCACGCGCGAGCACCAGCGCGTGTCGTCGCTGCTCGACGACCATGCCCGGCTCGTGCGGCTGGAGCGCGAGATTGAGGAGCACCGGCAGATGGCCCGTGATCCCGCTGGCGATGAGGAATTGCGCTCGCTTGCAGCCTCGGAGCTTCCAGCGCTCGAGGCGCGGCGCGATGCGCTGACCAACGACGTGCTGGTCGCCATGGTGCCGCCCGATCCCTCGGACTCGCGCAATACGATCCTAGAAATCCGCGCCGGCGCCGGTGGCGATGAGGCGAGCCTCTTCGCGGCCGAGCTCCACAGGATGTATTCGAAGTTTTCCGAGAACCGCGGCTGGAAGGTGCAGCCGATGAGCAGCAGCCCGTCGGAGCGCGGCGGCATGAAGGAAGTGATCGCGCTCATCACCGGGCCTGACGTCTACAAGGCACTCAAGTATGAGAGCGGCGTGCATCGAGTGCAGCGCGTTCCCGTGACCGAAGCCAACGGCCGCATTCACACCTCTACCGTCACGGTCGCCGTGTTGCCAGAGGCGGAGGAGGTCGACGTGCGCATCGATCCGGCTGATCTCGAAATTACAGTCACACGCGCGAGCGGCCCGGGCGGGCAGGGTGTGAATACCACCGATTCCGCGGTGCAGATCATCCACAAGCCAAGCGGGCTCACGGTCACCTGCGCCGACGAGCGGTCTCAGATCAAGAACAAGGCCAAGGCGATGGTCGTGCTTCGCTCGCGACTGCTCAAGGCGAAGGAAGAGGAAGAGCGCGCGAAATACGCTGAGAACCGCCGCAGCCAGATCGGCAGTGGCGACCGCAGCGAGCGCATCCGCACCTACAATTTCCCGCAAAACCGGATGACCGATCACAGGATCGGGTTCACCTCCTACAACCTTCCCGGAATCATGGAAGGCTCAATCGGCGACATCGTTGCGGCGCTCCAGCAGGCCGCTTACCAAGAGCGCCTTGCCGAGGTCTCGGGACAACCGGTCGCCTCCGCGACCTGGAAGACGCTCTCGGACGAGGATTGATGCTCACCGTCCTGGACATCATCCGGAAGACGACCGAGTTCTTCCAGTCCAAGGGCATCGAGACTCCGCGGCTCGATGCCGAGCTTCTTCTCAGCCACGCGCTCGGCATGAAGCGCATGCAGCTCTACCTGCAGTTCGAGCGACCGATGACAGATGCCGAGCTCGAGAAACTCCGCCCTCTCGTTCGCCGGCGCGGCACGCGTGAGCCGCTCCAGCACATCATCGGCGATCTCGAGTTTGCAAACGTCGTGATCAAGACCGACCGGCGCGCGCTCATCCCGCGGCCTGAGACGGAGGAACTCGTCGAGCTGATCGTGCGCGAGCTCACGGTGACGCCCGCGCGGATTGCGGACCTCGGCACGGGCTCGGGCGCAATCGCGCTGGCACTGGCAGACAATTTTCAGGAAGCGAGCGTCACGGCTGTCGAGATCAGCGAGGAGGCCGCCGCGCTTGCACGGGAGAACGCCGCCCGTGTGCCGGCAGGTGACCGCGTCTCGATCGTCGTCGCCGACTGGAAAAGCGTCCTCGCCTCAGGCAAATTCGACCTGATCGTCTCGAATCCGCCCTACCTGAGTGCGGACGAAGTGGCGTCAGCCGCACCCGAGGTCCGCGACTTCGAGCCGCACGGTGCGCTCGTCGCAGGGGATGCCGGCCGCGCTGCACTGGAAGAGATCATCCGGCTCGCTCCGGGCGCTCTCGCCGAGGGCGGCTTGCTCGCGCTCGAGACCGGGATCGAGCAACACGAAGCACTTCTTCGCGCTGCGGAGACTGCAGGGTTCGCTTCGCGCAAATCTGCCAAGGATCTCTCTGGCCGCGACAGATTCCTTTTCCTACGACGCTAGGCGCGCCTTTCAGGGAACGGGCTCAGTCTCTTTCAACGTCGACGCGGTGAGCGCCGTCGCATCGCTGCGCCAGAGCGATGGATCCTCCTCGAGCTCGATTGCGTCGACGAGCACTCGAAGGCTCTCGCGCAGCGCGATATCGAAGCGCGCTTCGTCGGCAGGGTCCTCTGCGTCCGCATCGTTCGCATCCGGAACCGGAGTCGGGACGGTTGGCTTCACGACGCCGTCCAGCAGGATCTCCTTCGTCGAGAAATTCAGCTGTGCGAGGTCCGTGCGCTCCTTCTTGAGCTGGTCCTTCATCACATCGTCCGACTTTTTGGTTTCTTTGCGGGCCTCGAGGCTCAGGGACACGGCCTTCTGAACCTGCCGCTCTTTGAACCAATCGATGTTCTTGCGGAGGAACGCGAACTCTTCGGTCAGCATCTGGCGTTGCGAACTGCGCTCGCGCAGTGAGTTCAGCAGATTCGTGTCGAGCGGTGCTCCATCGAAATAGACCGGGGGGATCGTGTCCCACGCGAGCGCGTTTGGCAGATCCGACTCGCCGACGGGGAGAAACTCCTCGATCGACGGCAGCACGATATCGGGAACGACGCCGCGATTCTGGGTCGATGCTCCGTTCGGCAGATAGAACTTCTGCACGGTCATGCGTGCCGCGCCCATGCGGGGATTCTGGATGACGCGCCAGCGCGGCAGGAAATTGTTCATCTCGAGGACGGCCTGGACTGTGCCTTTGCCGTGCGTGTTATTGCTGCCGACGATGATCCCGCGTCCGTAGTTCTGCAGGGCACCCGCGACAATTTCCGAAGCGGAGGCGCTGTAGCGCGAGGTGAGCACGGCGAGTGGGCCGTCGTAGTCGACTTTCGGGTCGTTGTCGGGCCGGACTTCGATGCGTCCGTTGGAACTCTTCACCTGCACAACGGGACCGCGGTCGATGAACAAGCCGGTGAGGTCGACCGCCTCGGAAAGGAGGCCGCCGCCGTTCTCGCGGAGATCGAGCACGATGCCGCTGACATTCTCGGCCTCGAGTTTCCGGATGAGCGCCTCGACGTCGCGCGTGGCGGTGACTTTCTCGACCCCGGGCTCGTCGGTGTCGTCCAGCCCGTAGAAGGAGGGAAGGGTGATCACGCCGATCGACACAAATTTGCCGTCGGCTGTGGGCACTTGGTGGACGGCCGCGGAGGCGCGGCTCGCGTTGAGCTTCACGAGATCGCGCACGATGACGACTTCCTTGCGCACCGACGGGTCGGTCGCGTCGGCGGGTAGTATGGTGAGCTTGACGATCGTTCCCTTGTCGCCGCGGATGAGTTCAACGACCTTGCGCAACTTCATGTCGCGCACATCGACGGGCTCGCCATCGCCTTGGGCGACGGCGACGATCTTGTCGTTTGGCTTGAGTGCTTTTGAGAGTTCGGCCGGACCGCCGGGAATCAACTCGCGAATGACACTGTATTCATCCTCCTGCGTGAGCTGGGCTCCGATGCCAACGAGCGAGAGCCGCATCTGCATCGCGAAGTCCTCGAGTTGCGAGGGCGACATGTAGCCGGTGTGCGGGTCGTAGAGCCGGGTAAGCGCGGTGAGGTAGATTTCCTGAATTTCCTCGATATCGAGCTCGTCGAGATTCTTTAGGATCCGCTTGTAGCGCTTGGAGACGTTTTCCGTCGCCGTTTCGATGGGTTTGTCGTTGAGGAGGTCCTGAAGGAGTTCGAACTTCAGGCGCTTCTTCCAAAGCTCATCAGCCTCGGTGGCCGATGCGGGCCATGACTCCTCGGAGCGGTCGAACTGGTAGGTATCGTCGACGGTAAGGTCCCATTCGCCCTTCAACTGCTCCTCGATCCAGGCGACTCGGGCTGTCACGCGTTCGAGGTAGGATTCGTAGATTCGGAACGCCGCCTCGATGTTGCCCTTGTAGTGCAGGTCGTTGGAGAGTCCCGGCGTGAACCGGGCGCTCATCGATTCCGCATCGCTCGCCAGGAAGAACAGGCGCTGCGAGTCCAGATCCTCCATGTAATTCGGAATCAGCTGGCCCAAGTCGTCTTTCTGCAGCTCCTTGCCGTTGAAGTGGACGTTCTCGAGCAACTGGACCATCAACTTGGTT